>DYWT01000078.1 GCA_020742515.1 Sporosarcina psychrophila | reverse complement strand
TTTCATCAATAGAGGGAATAAGAGGTGGAAACAATGAATATATTTGGATCGACAATTACGCAATTGGAGCGAGGACTAGATTTTTCTGCTACTAAAGGGAAAGTAATTTCGCAAAATATAGCAAATATCGATACTCCTAATTATAAGGCGAAAAATGTCAGTTTCGAAGAAGTTTTTGCAAATGCTAAAGCGAATACGTTAGAAGCCTACAGAACAGACAAGCGACATATCGATTTCAAATCAACCACGACACAACCCGGAGTTTTCAATTACTCGAATCTGCGTTATCGGCAAGATGGAAACGGTGTGGATATGGATAAGGAACAGGCTGATCTTGCAGCTAACCAAATTTACTATAACGCGGTTGTAGACCGTATTAACGGGAAGTTCAGTACACTGCAAAATGTTATTAAAGGAGGTCGGTGACGATGACGATTTTTCATAGTTTGAACACGTCCGCATCTGCATTGACCGCTCAACGCATGCGGATGGACGTCATTTCATCCAATATGGCGAACATTGATACAACACGCGGAAAAATGGTTGACGGGGAATGGCAGCCGTATCGACGTAAATCTGTTACTTTTCAACCGTCAGAAGGGCAATTCTCATCCATGTTAAACGCTGCGATGGGTAATCAGGTAAAAGGATCGGCAGGATATGGTGTGACGGTTTCGAGCATTAAAGAAGATACCGAAACACCATTTAATCTTGTCTTTGATCCTTCACATCCAGATGCAAATGATGAAGGATATGTTTCAATGCCGAATGTAGACCCACTGCGGGAGATGATTGACCTTATGTCTGCTACACGTTCTTATGAAGCGAATGTTACGGTGATCAATGCCAATAAATCAATGTTGATGAAAGCTCTTGAAATCGGTAAATAATGATTCTGGAAGGAAGTTACTTAAATGGCCATACAATCAATTTTTAATCCTACGCAATCAGCAGGGATGCTTAAGATAGAAAATCAAGTGAAAACAGTGCCAACACCATATGAGGCACAGCAAACTTTTGGTAGCTTTTTAAAAGATGCTATTCAAGAAGTGAATAATAAGCAGTATGAATCGGATGTAATGACAGAGAAATTAGTACGCGGCGGAGACATCGAACTTCATGATGTCATGATTGCTTCTCAAAAGGCTTCGATTGCGTTAAATGCAACAATGGAAGTGCGGAACAAAGTAATCGAAGCATATCAAGAAATCATTAGGATGCCTGTTTGATTGCATACGCCATTCAAATTGGACCGCATTTTTGAATTACGTAAGCTGACCGGGGGATTACAATGAATGAAAGATTGACGAAGATCAGGGCGGATATTCAAACGTATTGGTCAAGTCGTACCAAAAAGCAAAAAGTTACTTATATCGGATCTGCAGTAGCTGTTATTATAATCGCGGCTTTACTGACTATCTATCTATCTAGGACGGAATATGTACCGCTCTATTCGGATGTATCCCGGGCAGAGATTGGGCGAATTAAAGAACAGTTGGACTCCCAAGGGGTGAAAAGTAAGGTTGCGCCAGGTGGGACATCGATACTAGTGCCTAAACAAAATGTGGATTCCTTACTTGTCTCCCTTGCGGCAGAAGGCTTTCCGAACTCTGGCATGATTGATTACTCATTCTTTGCTCAAAACGCGGGATTCGGAACAACGGATAACGAGTTCAATATGATTAAACTCGCTTCGATGCAAACCGAGCTTGCGAACCTGATTAAAGGGATTGAAGGCGTGAAAGATGCAGATGTGATGATCACATTGCCTACAGAGAGCGTTTTCTTGAACGAAAACACTCAACAGGCAAGTGCATCAATCATGTTGAAAACTGACGCGGGACATACATTCACTGAACCACAAATTACTGCACTTTATAAACTGGTATCAAAAAGTATGCCGAATCTGTCGACGGATGATATTGTCATCATGAACCAGTACTCCGAGTATTTTGATTTGAAGGCTACCGATACTGCGTATGGACCAAGCATAACGGACCAGATGACGCTCAAAAAAACGATCGAACGAGATTTACAACGTCAAGTACAGATGATGCTTGGAACAATGATGGGACAAGATAAAATTGTAGTCTCGGTCACAACGGATATCGACTTCCAGCTTGAAAACAGGGAAGAAAATCTTGTGACGCCTGTTGACGAGGAAAGTATGGAAGGAATCGCACTTAGTGTGCAACGCCTCACTGAATCATTTACAGGAAACGGCCAAGCAGCAGGTGGGACTCCGGAGGCGGAGGATCCTACAGATAATAGAACAGGTTATGTAGAAGGGCAATTTTCAAACGGTGATTATGAAAAAATTGAAGAAACGGTTAACAATGAAGTCAATCGAATTCGCAAAGAAATTGTCGAAAGCCCGTATAAAATTCGTGATATCGGAATCCAGGTAATGGTGGAACCGCCTATAGCAGACGATTCAACGTCAATGCCGCAAGGATTGCAAGAGGATGTCCAACGCATCCTTGAGACAATAATTCGGACTTCCATTGACAAAGAGGCTGCTGGAGAACTGACCCAAGCGGAACTTGGTGATAAAATCGTCGTTTCGGTTCAGCCTTTCAATGGGAAAATGGTCGACGTATCTGAACCGAAGTCTGCAATACCATGGTGGATTTACGTGATCGGCGGGGTACTTCTTCTTGTCATCGGAATTCTTATATTTATGTTCTTCAGAAGTCGACGGAATGCAGAAGAGCTGGAAGAAGAACTGATTATGGAAGAGCAACTCGTATCGTTTGATGTGAATGATATTAATACAGAGCTGGAAACAGAAGGAACTGTCCGCAGAAAACAACTCGAGAAGATGGCAAAAGAAAAACCAGAAGAGTTTGCCAAACTATTGCGTACATGGATAGCCGAGGAATGACGGAGGGATGAACTGTGGTTAAAAAAGAAAAAGGCATGACAGGAAAACAAAAAGCAGCACTTCTGCTCATTTCCCTCGGCCCGGAAGTATCGGCGGCAATCTATAAACATTTGAACGAAGATGAGATTGAACGGCTAACGCTTGAAATCTCAGGTGTTAAAAAGGTTGAATCCTCCGTAAAGGAAGAAATCATCGAAGAATTCCATAACATCGCACTTGCTCAAGATTATATCTCGCAAGGCGGTATTGGTTATGCGAAGACGGTTCTTGAAAAAGCACTTGGCAAGGAACATGCGCAAGCAATTATTAATCGTTTGACATCTTCGTTACAAGTGCGGCCTTTTGATTTCGCAAGGCGAGCAGATCCATCACAAATTCTAAATTTCATTCAAAACGAGCATCCGCAAACCATTGCGCTTATCTTGTCATACTTAGAGGCCGAACAGGCTGGAATGATTTTATCATCATTACCCCAAGAAGTGCAGGCGGATATTGCGAGAAGAATCGCGACGATGGATTCAACTTCACCGGAAGTAATCAGTGAGATCGAAGCTGTACTTGAGCGGAAGCTGTCTTCAACGGTAACGCAGGACTACACAGAAACAGGTGGCGTTGATGCAGTCGTCGAAGTGCTTAACGGAGTCGACAGAACAACTGAGAAAACGATTCTTGATGCACTTGAGATTCAAGATCCTGAACTTGCCGAAGAAATTCGCAAACGGATGTTTGTCTTCGAAGATATTGTTACATTGGACAACCGTTCGATTCAACGTATTATTCGCGATTGTGAAAATGAAGATCTCATTCTTTCATTAAAAGTTTCCAGTGAAGAAGTGAAAGAAGTTTTGTTCAGGAATATGTCCCAACGGATGGCCGAATCATTCCAAGAAGAAATGGAAGTCATGGGACCTGTCCGCTTGAAGGATGTGGAGGAAGCCCAATCTCGTATTGTAGGCATTATTCGAAGACTTGAGGAAACTGGTGAAATCATAATCGCTCGTGGCGGAGGAGATGACATCATTGTCTAATGTATTTCGTTCTTTGAATACGATATTGGAAAATGGAGAAACGAAAGAAATATCCATACGCAGCCTTTCTGTTTCACAGGAGGTCAATAACGAAGCGAGTTTATCACTAGATTCCGTCCTTGCTGAACGGGACCGCTTGTTGAAAGAGACCAAAACGATAAATGAGCAAGAGAAAGCGGCAATTGAACAATTGAGACAAACGGCAATTGAAGAGATTTCAGTCATGCAAGCCGCTTGGCAAAATGAAAAAACGATACTTCAGCAACAAGCATACGACGAAGGGTTTCAAATCGGTTACGAAGAAGGTCACAACAAATCATTGTCGGATATGACAACTTCTATTAACGCTTCAAATGAAACAACTGAGCTATCAATTCAAAATGCACGCCAATATCTTGAGAGTCAAGAACGAGTCATCCTTGATCTTGCAATGCTTTCTGCTGAACGGATTATTGGACAAATACTTCAAGATGATGAGGAAGTTTATTTATCGGTTGTTAAAAGAGCCTTAAAAGAAACACGTGAAATGAAAGAAATTAAACTGTATGTATCTCTCGACTATTTTCAACTTGTTTCCGATAATCGAACTGAACTCGCATCGATATTCCCACCAAATGTGCCATTCCTTATTTTTGTAAATGAAGAATTTGAAACCACTGAGTGTTATATCGAAACAAATCATGGACGTATTGTTGTCAGCATTGATGACCAGTTAAACGAATTAAGGGAGAAACTCATCGGTATCATGGAAAGTGGTGATTGACGATGAAAAAAGCGGAGGAATTGATGACTGTCATTCCCAATGTTAAGACTTTCAAGAAACTTGGACGTGTTGTCCGCGTTGTCGGTCTAATGATCGAGTCGCAAGGACCTGAAAGTTCAATCGGGGATGTTTGTCATATCCATTTAAATAATACTGGCCGAGAAGATTCGGTTATTAAAGCGGAAGTTGTCGGATTCAAGGAAGAAATCGTCATTCTGATGCCCTATACAAACATTCGTGATATATCCAGCGGATGTCTTGTCGAAAGTTTAGGGAAACCTCTTGAAATCAAAGTGGGCATGAGTTTAATGGGGAAAGTACTTGATTCGATGGGCAACCCAATTGATAATAGTATGCTTCCAAGAGGGTTGACTACTGTAAGAACTGAACAAGACCCACCTAATGCGCTCACTCGTCCACCTATCAGCGAGAAGTTATCTGTAGGCGTTAAGGCGATTGATGGAATGTTGACAGTCGGAAAAGGCCAGCGTGTCGGAATTTTCGCTGGCTCTGGCGTTGGGAAAAGTACATTGCTTGGAATGATTGCTCGCAATACAACAGCTGACTTAAACGTCATTGCACTAATCGGGGAGCGTGGTCGGGAAGTTCGCGAATTTATCGAACGTGATCTCGGACCTAAAGGAATGAGCAGATCGATTGTTGTTGCGACAACGTCTGATCAGCCTGCACTTATGCGTATTAAAGGAGCCTTTACTGCAACTGCAATCGCAGAGTATTTCAGGGACAAAGGTATGAACGTCATGTTGATGATGGACTCTGTCACTCGTGTTGCAATGGCCCAGCGAGAAATAGGACTTGCCGTTGGAGAACCACCGGCTACACGGGGGTATACCCCTTCAGTCTTTGCTATCCTGCCTAAATTATTGGAGCGTACAGGTACCAATGAGTTTGGTTCCATTACGGCATTCTATACGGTTCTTGTAGACGGTGATGATATGAATGAACCAATTGCCGATGCGGTCCGGGGAATCTTAGACGGACATATTGTACTCGATCGGACACTTGCGAACAAGGGACAATATCCCGCAATCAACGTATTGAAGAGTGTTAGTCGGCTTATGAACCATATTGCAGAGCCCGAACACGTAAAATCAGCAGAAAGATTGCGAGAGCTTTATTACACGTATGATAAATCCGAAGATCTTATCAATATCGGGGCTTATAAGCGCGGGACTTCAAAAGAAATTGATCAAGCGATTGAATTCGAACCGCTTATCACAAATTTTTTGAAACAAGGTTTTAAAGACAATATCTCAATAGAAGATAGTATTGCTGAGCTCGTTTCACTCGGTGCCGGAGGCGGTAGCATATGAAGCCTTATAACTATCGCTTTGAAAAAGTATTGACGTTTCGTGAGCAGGAAAAAACCGAAACTGAAGTTGAATTCAAAGGTTCGGTTGAAGCGTTCGAAACAGTTGCTACTCAATTATATGATTTGCTGAAAAAGAAAGAAGATACCCTCACTGAGCAGCAAGTGAAAATGGCGGTCGGTTTTTCGGTCAATGAAATTCATTACTATGCTCGATTCATTGGCAGTTTAGAGAAACGGATTTCGGAGGTCCAACAGCAAGTAATGCAAGCCCGTTCGAAAATGAATTGGTATGAAAATAAACTCTTAGAAAAAACACTTGAAGTTCGCAAGTTTGAAAAAATGAAGGAAAAAGATCGTGAACATCATCGCGCTGAAATGGAACAGCTGGAAGCGATTCAGCTAGACGAATTGTCGACGCTGAAGTTCCGCAGAAGAGAAAACGGGTGAGAATGTGGCGAAAAAGACCAAACAAACAATAGAAATAATCAAGGCTGAAAAAGAAGGTAAAGGTGGAGCGTTCCAAATCCTATTACTTTGGATAATCATCCCTCTTCTATTTACCACGGCGCTAGTCTTGATTCTTGCTAAATTCGCAGATGTAAATGTTTTTGATGAGGCAAAGAAGTGGACTAGTAATTTACCCTTTACTTCGGAGAAGAAAGAAGAAGATCCGGGTGTTGGTAATCTGGTCCTCGAAGAGCGAGTCGTGACGATGCAGGCAGAAATTCAAGAAAAAGAAGCCCAACTCTTCAAGGTTCAACAAGATCTCGATAAGTCAGCCAATGAAAACGAGAAGTTACTAATTGAGCAAGAAAAGCTTCTTGACGAAATCGCAGTACTGATACGCGAAAAAGATGATTCAAAGCGTAACTTTAAGGAAATTGTAAATACATTTGAGAAGATGTCTGCCAAATCTTCGGCACCTGTCATTGTGAAAATGAGTGACGCAGAAGCGATACGGATTTTGACTAACTTAAAACCGGATATGCTTGCGTCAATTCTCGAAAAAATGTCGCCAGAAGATGCAGCAAAATATACAACGATGATGACTAAATAAAAGAAAGCTTGCGCCGATACTATTGAAGGGAGGTGAATAAGTGAACATCGCATCATTACAAACACTAGCTGGGAATAACCTGCAAACTTCAACCAATAACGTGCAATCGGGTCAACCTACATCAAGTTCATTTGGATCGGTTTTCAGCAGTATTGCGGGAAAAGTCCCATTAGCTGTCGTTACCGTAAAAGAAGAAACTGGCGGCGAGATTTCTGACGAATCGATATTGGAGCTATTTAATGCTACATCTTTAGATGAGCTTAAAGCTGCGATTACTAGTTTAAAAGGAAATGGAACTAGTGATTTGGATAGTGAAGTCGACTTAATTTCTTCTCTTGGTAATTTAGAGGAGATTGCAAGCTTACTAGATCTTGATCCAAAACAATTGATCGAAAGTTTACTTCCGCTACTCCAGGAAGCAGGTCTTGACGAGGATGAACTGTCAGTGGTTGCAAATACGAATGATTTTTGGACAGTGTTGAATGCTATTGACAAAGTAGCACCTCAATTTTATAAACAATTGACGGATGCACTTGAAGGAAAAGGTGAAATACCGAAGAAACAGGCAGTTGAACTATTGACCTTGTTAAAAACAGCGGAACTGGTAGCACCGAAAACAGACTTACTCATGAAACAAGAACAGCAGGTTTTCACGCTCCAGGGCTCTCTTGCAACAGCGGCTAAACATTGCGAAAATCTACTTATTTCCAGTAATTCTGCAAAGTCTAGCATGGTACAATGGATGGAGTCGAAAAATATAGGACGATTTGTCGTTCAGGCAGATACAGGTCGAACAATGACAGATGATGAAACCGCGGAAAAAAGTACAGAATCATCGTCTACCATCGTAGGTACTAAAGATTCATCACAACAGATTGTCAGTGGTGCTTTGGGTAGTATTACAGCAAAAGGTGAACTTTCAAATGTTGAATTGGAAAATCGTAATAACTCTCGTAATGAGACATTGATTAAAGAGATGCAAAACATTTTTAAACGTTCGAATTTTGGTCAGACAGGTGGAACGAACAGACTTCTTGTCAAATTGTATCCTGAGCATCTCGGTCAAGTCCGAATTGAATTACTTCAGATTAATGGCGTCATGACAGCACGAATTCTTGCATCAACTGCACTGGGGAAAGAAATGCTGGACAGTCAGCTGCATCAGCTTAGAAGCGCATTCCTGCAACAGAATCTGCAAGTAGAACGAATCGACATATCTCAGACACTGCAAGATACATCCAAAAATGAACGTGAACAAGCATTTAATCAGCACTTCAGAAAAGAAGGGCAGGAAACAGAAGAACAGCATGAACAAAACGACGATGAAGAAATGACATTCCAAGAGTATATGATCGAGTTGGAGGCGTAAGAGATGATTGAAGGACAAAAAGCGATTTCAGCATCAGATTATTTAGTGAATAAACAGCGGGATGAGCGTAAAACTGGCGATGGAGTTATGGGGAAAGATGATTTTATGAAATTACTTATTGCCCAATTGCAAAACCAGGATCCGACGAACCCAATGAAGGACAACGAGTTTATCGCACAAATGGCTCAGTTCTCGGCACTTGAACAAACGATGAACTTATCGAAGTCATTTGATAAATTCGCCGAAGCGCAAAATCAGTCACAACTGATTCAATACAACAGTTTTGCAGGTAAAGAAGTTCGTTGGCATGAACTGAAGTTAGATGATAACGGCAATGCGGTTGTAGATGTGGATGGAAAACCCATTGTAGACGAAGGAACCAATCGTATCGTGTCAGTGAAATATGATAATGGCTCTGTGACATTCATTATGGATGACGGGAAAGAGTTGACTCCAGGTAATATTTCGGAAGTGATGTCTGGTTCAGGTGGAACAAATAGTCTTGTTGAAGCAAGCATGCTTATTGGCAAGTTCGTTGGCTACATGGACGGCGAGGAAGAGAAACAAGGTAAAGTAGTATCAGTTGCGAATAAAGATGGAAAACTTCAATACATTTTAGAAGACGGAACACGGATTGAAGGCAAGAAATTCACCTCGATAAGCGAAAAAGAAGAAATGATGGAATGATGATATGGATAAATTAAATTTACATCGAATACCATCGCAATCACTTATACACCAAGGACAACCAGTCAAACCGACGCAAAACCCGAAACAATCATTTCTAGAACATTTGAATAAAGCAATACAGCCTGTTGAACTTAAAATTAGTAAGCACGCCTCCGAGCGCTTGACAGAACGGAACATCCATATATCAGATGCCGAATGGGCGCATGTCAATGAAAAGGTGAACGAAGCAAAGGCCAAGGGGATTAAAGATTCACTTGTTTTGATGGACCAAGCAGCACTCATTATAAGTGCGAAGAATTCAACCGTCATAACAGCAATGGATCGCATGGAAGCAAAAGATCAATTATTTACGAACATCGACGGCACAATCGTGCTTAGTTAAATTGGCAGGACCTTTATGGATGCCAACGGCCGCTGACTGATAGATGCAGCCATACTTTTTGAAATCGAGAGGGGAAAAATATAAATGTTACGCTCAATGTATTCAGGTATCTCAGGTCTACGAAACTTCCAAACAAAACTAGACGTAATTGGTAACAATATCGCAAACGTCAACACATATGGATTTAAAAAAGGTCGTACAATTTTTAAAGATTTAATTTCACAAACAGTGGCGGGAGCTTCGGCACCAGGCGATGCACGCGGTGGGGTAAACCCGAAACAAGTAGGACTTGGCTCTCAAATTGCTGCGATTGACACGCTCCATACAGGTGGATCTACACAATTCACAGGGAATACATTAGACCTTGCGGTTGCTGGAGATGGATTTTTTCAAGTGATGCAAGGCAATGAAACTATGTATACAAGAGCAGGGAACTTCTATATGGATAGTAGTGGGGACCTAGTTGACGGTGATGGGAGATATGTCCAAGGTGAACTAGGCAAAATTACAATACCTACTACTGCATCGTCTATGTCAGTAGGTCAAGATGGTACTGTTTATTTTGTGGATCTACCACCAGGTGGCGCAGCTGCTATTGCAAAAGCTGAGACTGACTTTAAACCAGCCCAAGATAAATTTGTACCACTTGAGAAGGCTTTGAAAGAAGCTGAAGAAAAGTTGAAAATAGCCAAAGCAGATTTGAAAATTGCTGAAGTAGCTTTGAAAAAAGCTGAAGCTTTGGATCCAGCACTACCTGGTACTGCAGCAACCTTATTAGCAGCTCAACAGGCGAAAACAACTGCTGACGGTGATGTTACTACAAAAGGAGGAGAAGTTAACACAGCTCAAACAGCATATGATACAGCTAAACCTGATTACGATACAGCTAAAGCTAAATTCGACAAGGTAATGTCAGACAATAAAGCAACGCTTCAAGAAGCAGGCCAAATTCAAATGGCGAAATTCTCAAACCCAGGTGGACTTGAGAAAACAGGTGGGAACCTATTCCGAGAATCTGCAAACTCTGGTGAAGTATTAACTGGTTTTGCGCTTGAACAAGGATTCGGTACGATGGAATCAGGCTTCCTAGAAATGTCCAACGTCGACCTAGCTGAAGAATTCACAGAAATGATTGTAGCTCAACGTGGTTTCCAAGCCAACACACGGATCATCACAACATCCGATGAAATCTTGCAAGAACTTGTTAACTTGAAACGATAACTATATAAGTTGAATAAATGATGTTCTATATAAACTAAGTGAAGGCGGCTTTCAAGGGGAGGCATCTCCTAGCGCTGTAAGGAATTCAATGGAGTTTCTTATTTCAACACTTATATACCATAGCTTCACTAGAAAAGGAGGGTCGGGCCGGCTCTGTGCCCGGCCCCTTACATATGATTCGAGTTTCACGCCTAAACGGCATGGCGTTCACATTGAACGCTCTGTACATAGAGAAAGTCGAGTCATTTCCTGACACGACGATTACCCTTACGACAGGAACGAAATACGTTGTCCTTGATACGGCTGATGAAGTGAACAGTCGTATCATTGAATTTTATAAGGCGGTCCAGTTGTTATCCAATCCGCATATACGAGGTGAAGAAGATGAAGAATAAAGTAATGACAGTATCCCTTATTATACTAGTTTGCATCACACTTATCGGTGTAGTTGGACTCATACTCGTTATGCAGCTAAACAAAGATGATGAAGCGAAAGAGCCGACGATTGATGATATTATCGAGTCCTCGGTTGATATCGAAGAAATTACGACGAACCTTGGCAATCGGCAATT
The DNA here is from genome assembly GCA_020742515.1 of Sporosarcina psychrophila. Lineage (GTDB taxonomy): Bacteria > Bacillota > Bacilli > Bacillales_A > Planococcaceae > Sporosarcina > Sporosarcina psychrophila_B. Next base: position 6,951 of record DYWT01000078.1, on the reverse strand, counting down.
TATTCGCATCACCTTAAAAATCCAGACGGACAATAAGGAAGCGGCTGAAGAACTAGCAAAAAGAGATTTCCAAGTGAAAAATATTGTCATTCAAGAGCTTTCTGAAATGACAGCGAAAGATCTCGAAGGGAAAGCAGGAAAACAAGCTTTCGAGGATGCCTTGAAATCACATCTGAACCCCCTTATGCAAAATGGGGAAGTTCAGAAAGTCTATATTGTTTCTTACATTATTCAATAACTCTATAAGTTGAATTAAAGATTTTCTTGAAATCCACTACGGCGCTCAATATTTAAATAGGAATTTAACTTTTCAGCTTTTATAGTCAAGCACTTGCACTAGAGTCAGATACCGGGAGGTGACCATATGGCCGGGGATATATTATCCCAAGGTGAGATCGACGCATTATTGTCCGCGATTTCAACAGGGGAAATGTCTGCAGAAGACATGAAAAAAGAAGATGAGCCTCGGAAAGTCAAGGTGTACGATTTTAAACGTGCCCTTCGGTTTTCTAAGGATCAAATTCGTAGTTTGACTCGGATTCACGAGAACTTTGCAAGGCTTTTAACGACGTACTTTTCAGCACAACTACGCACATATGTCCAAATTAACGTTGCATCAGTCGATCAAATTCCTTTTGAAGAATTTATCCGCTCTATTCCGAACATGACGTTAATTAATATTTTCGAAGTTCCTCCGTTAGATGGTAATATTCTAATGGAAGTTAATCCAAACATTGCCTATACGATGCTCGATCGCATGATGGGTGGAGTCGGAGCAAGTCCAGGTAAAGTCGATAATTTGACTGAAATTGAAATGAAGATTATGACTAGTTTATTCGAACGTTCGTTTGATAATCTGCGTGAAGCATGGTCAGGCATCATTGACATCGATCCATTCCTGACAGAGATTGAGGTGAATCCGCAGTTTCTTCAAATGATATCTCCGAATGAAACGGTTGTTGTTATATCATTCAATATTATTATCGGAGAATCGAGTGGGATGATTAATATTTGTATCCCGCACGTTGTCCTTGAACCAATCGTCCCAAACTTATCGGTCCGCTATTGGATGCAGACCAATAAGAAAGAACCGACAGTAGAGCAAAGTGTCGTTCTTGAAAAACGTTTAAAACAAGCACCTTTGTCAATCGTCGCTGAGCTGGGTAATGGGCAGATGACCGTTGAAGATTTCCTTTATCTTCAAGTGGGGGACGTTATTAAGCTAGACCGTAAAATTGAAGATCCACTTGTCGTAAAAATTGGTGATTTACCGAAATTCACTGCGCAGCCTGGGCATTTGAGAAATCGAATGGCTGTTCAGATAATTGATACACAGATCGGAGGGGATGAAGATGATGAGTGATAATATCCTTTCACAGGAAGAAATTGAAGCTTTATTACGGGGAGAACCTTTGGCGAGCGATGAGCCCGCGGACTCCTCTACTAAAGAAATAGTAACATCAGATTATTTGAATGATATGGAAAAAGACGCACTTGGTGAAATCGGAAATATCTCTTTTGGTAGTTCAGCAACAGCATTATCTGCATTGCTCGGACAAAAAGTCGACATAACGACACCCACCATTTCGGTTGTCGATAAGGACGGGTTGGAAGAAGAATTCATTCATCCATATGTAGCTATTAAAGTGGACTATACAGTAGGACTTAGCGGTATGAACTTACTAGTTATTAAGCAAAGTGACGCGGCAATCATCGCGGATCTTATGCTAGGCGGTGATGGTTTAGAACCGAATATGGACCTTGGAGAAATCCACTTGAGCGCGGTTCAGGAAGCGATGAATCAAATGATGGGTTCCGCTGCGACATCAATGTCGACGCTGTTTAATAAAAAAGTTGATATTTCACCGCCTTCAATTGATTTAATGAATGTCCTGGAGGACAAAGGTCGAGAACTTATTCCGGAAGATGATTTATTGATAAAAGTGTCGTTTTCTCTTAAAGTAGGCGACCTTATCGATTCGAATATTATGCAATTACTTCCATTAGGATTTGGAAAGAAATTAGTTGAATCTCTCATGGGCGGTGACGCAGAAGAAGAAACTGCAGCGGTTGCGGAGATGACTCGACCGACAGAACAGCAACCATCTCAATTACAACAGCCGACGCAGCAGCAACAAATACCGCAACAGCCTTATGGACAAAACGATTTTGGCCAAGGGATGCAACAACCGGCTTATGATCCACAATATGCACAACCTGCCCCTCAACAGCAGATGCAAATGCGGCCGCAACAACCGCAAGTACAAGTTCAGCAGGCACAGTTTGCAAACTTTGAAAGTCCATCTTTAAATAAGTCAGAGTCCAATAACTTGAATATGCTTCTTGATATTCCATTATCAGTAACGGTGGAACTAGGCAGAACAAAACGTTCCGTTAAGGAAATTCTGGAAATGTCGAGCGGTTCCATTATTGAACTGGACAAACTTGCGGGTGAACCGGTTGATATTTTAGTGAACAACCGTCATATCGCAAAAGGAGAAGTTGTCGTTATTGACGAAAACTTCGGTGTACGAATCACAGATATTTTAAGCCAAGTAGAACGCTTGAACAATTTAAGATAATTTAACGGGGGTAATGATAATGGGTAGACGTATATTAATAGTGGACGACGCAGCTTTCATGCGCATGATGATTAAAGATATTTTGACGAAAAATAATTTTGAAGTTGTTGGAGAAGCGGCAGATGGTGTTCAAGCCATTGAAAAGTATATGGATTTAAAACCGGATCTTGTCACGATGGATATTACGATGCCGGAAATGGATGGCATTGCAGCTTTAAAAGCGATTAAAGAAAAAGACCCATCTGCAATGATTATTATGTGTTCAGCAATGGGACAGCAAGCGATGGTTATCGATGCGATTCAAGCAGGCGCAAAAGACTTTATCGTCAAACCGTTCCAGGCGGATCGTGTTGTTGAAGCAATCGAAAAAGCATTAGGTTAATCGAAGGATGAAATCATCGATTGTTCAAAAGTACTTGTCAGCTCTCATTTTGGTCATCCTCATCGTAAGCCAAATGCCATATGCATCCGTATACGCAGACACCGACACTGATCCGAACAAGCCGGTGTCCGATTTGTTTAATACTGATCCGGAAACTGATACCGATAACGACATTGAGAATAACATGGATACGATAACACCACCTGCTGCTGATCTTCCCGCAGACAAATCAGACGTCGGTTCCTCGGCGGGGGATTACATAAAAACGTTATTCGCTTTACTATTCGTTCTCGGGTTATTGTTCGGGCTTCTGAAGTTTGTCAACCGGAAAAACCGACTCTATGATAAAACCCGACTTATGAAAAATATGGGCGGTATCTCGCTCGGACAGCATAAGTCGATTCAACTGGTCGTTATAGGAGAATCTTATTACGTTATCGGGGTTGGAGAGGATATCCGCTTGTTGAAAGAGATTACGGATCCCGATGAAATCGACAAACTAGTTGAATTCTACGAAGGTGATAATGCGGAGACAACAACTGGTATGCTCAATCGAATACTTGCTAAAGTGACAGGGAAATCGAAAAGTGATTCGAATATCAGAACGGAAGAATCACCTGACTTTAGCAACATTTTTCAATCGAGGCTTGAGGAGATGAAAGAAGAGAGGAAACGGCATATCAGCCGGTTGACAGAAAAGGAGCGCAACCGAGATGAATGATATTGCCCAATTTTTTTCGGACAGTGATCCGTCGAATGTATCGACATCTATCAAAATGATGCTGCTTCTGACTGTCTTGTCCCTAGCGCCAGCTATTCTAATTTTAATGACGTCATTTGCGAGGATAGTCATCGTTCTGTCATTCGTCAGAACTGCTCTTGCTACGCAGCAGATGCCTCCAAACCAAGTACTAGTCGGTCTAGCGCTTTTTCTGACGTTTTTCATTATGGCTCCAACATTTCAGCAAGTGAATGATAATGCGCTGACTCCGTTATTTGCGGAAGAAATTTCACTTGACGAAGCCTATGAAGAGGCTAGCATTCCGCTTAAAGAGTTTATGAGTAAACATACACGGCAGAAGGATTTGGAGTTATTTCTCCGCTACAATAAAGCAGATCGACCGGAATCGCTTGAAGACATTTCGCTCACGATGTTAGTTCCAGCATTTGCTTTAAGTGAAATTAAAACGGCGTTTCAAATGGGTTTTATGATATTTATCCCATTTTTAGTCATTGACATGATTGTAGCAAGTATTCTTATGTCGATGGGGATGATGATGTTACCGCCAGTTATGATTTCATTGCCATTTAAAATATTGCTATTCGTCCTTGTTGATGGATGGTATCTCATTATTAAATCATTACTGCAAAGTTTTTAGGAGGGGTTTTGAATGACGGATGAATTTGTCATAGCGATAGCTGAGCGTGCGATCTGGGTCATTCTTTTGGCTTCAGGCCCCCTCCTTATCCTTGCACTTGTAACAGGGCTTGCCGTCAGTGTTTTTCAGGCAACTACACAGATTCAGGAACAGACACTGGCATTCGTGCCTAAAATTGTTGCAGTTCTAGTCGGGATCGTCTTTTTCGGACCTTGGATGCTGGCAAGAGTTACAACGTTTACAGCTGATATCTTTGAGAATCTTGGACGGTATGTCGGGTGATTAAATGGAAGAACTAGTCCCTTCATTAGCCGCTTATTTACTAATTCTGACCCGAGTCACTGCTTTTTTTGTAACACTTCCATTATTTTCTTATCGTGCAATACCGACTACTCAACGTATTATTTTTGGTGCATTGCTTGCATGGGCGATGGTCTATACAGTCGACATGCCCATACTAGAGATTGATGGTGCGTACTTTTTATTAGTCGTGAAAGAGGCAATGACAGGATTATTCATTGGAATTCTCGCGTTCATTGTTATGGCTGCAATTCAAATTGCCGGTGGTTTTATTGATTTCCAAATGGGGTTTGCTATTGCGAACGTTATTGATCCGCAAACAGGAGCACAATCCCCGCTTCTAGGTCAATTCTTTAACTCATTAGCAATTCTCTTATTGCTGGCGTTAAACGGGCATCATATGTTGTTGGATGGTATTTTTTATAGCTATCAATTCATTCCAGCAGACCAACTGTGGCCGGCTTTTGGTCAAGAGCGACTGGTCGATTTCGTCATTCGGACCTTTGCAACCTCATTTGCAATTGCCTTCCAAATGTCAATTCCGATAGTTGCGACCTTATTCCTTGTAGATTTGGCGCTTGGAATCACTGCAAGAGCAGTGCCGCAATTAAATATATTCGTTGTGGGATTCCCAATTAAGATCGGTGTCAGTTTCATCGTTCTGTTTATTATGATGGGTGTCATGATTCAAATGATGAAGAAACTATTTGAAGTGATGATAATTAGTATGAGGGACTTGATGATAATTCTTGGAGGTGGCTAGTATGATGTTGCGGCTTGATCTGCAATTCTTTGCAGGAGAAAAGACCGAAAAAGCCACTCCCAAAAAACGTCAAGATTCCCGGAAGAAAGGCCAGGTTCTAAAAAGCCAGGACGTTACGAGCGCAATTCTGCTGCTTTCCGTGTTCCTTTTCCTGTTTTTTGGCGCAGGATTTATGAGGGACCGCTTTTTTGTGTTCTTCCATCAGTCATTTACTGAATACATCACGCTGTCAAAGTTGGATGAGGACCAGGCAATGCTGATTTACGGGGACGTATTGATTCAAATGGCATTTATATTATTGCCTGTGATGCTTATTGCTGTTGTTGCAGGTGTAGCCGGAAACCTATTCCAATTTGGTTTACTTTTTACTGCAGAACCGTTGAAAATGGATTTGAAGAAATTAGATCCAATTAAAGGACTTAAACGGATTTTTTCAATTCGTGCCATTGTTGAATTAATGAAGTCCTTACTGAAAATATCATTTATTGGTACAACTACGACGTTAATTGTACTATCAAATATTGATAAAGTACTAGGGCTCGCATTTAAAAGCCCCTGGGATGTATTAACGACTGTCGGGCAACTTGCGGCATTGATGGGAATAACAGCAGCATTTGTTTTGTTATTTATATCCATCCTAGATTTCATGTACCAAAAATTTGACTATGAAAAAAATCTCCGGATGTCTAAACAAGATATCAAGGATGAATATAAAAACTCTGAAGGGGATCCTATTATAAAATCCCGGATTAAGCAGCGTCAACGTGAAATGGCAATGAGACGCATGATGCAGGAAGTGCCCAACGCAGATGTTGTCATCACGAACCCGACCCATTATGCGATTGCACTAAAGTATAAGGATGGAGATATGGATGCACCGATTGTTGTGGCAAAAGGTGTCGATTTCGTCGCTCAAAAGATTAAATTGATTGCCGCCGAACATGATATCGTCATGGTAGAAAATCGGCCTCTTGCCAGATCACTCTATGACGATGTTGAAATAGGGGGAAGGATTCCAGAAGAGTTCTTCAAGGCGATAGCCGAAATACTTGCATATGTGTACAGAATTCAACGCAAAATCTGACTTTATCAGAAGAAAGTAGGGATGACATGAAATTTAGAGATATAGGGGTACTCGCTGCGGTAATAATGATCGTTGCGATGCTTGTCATCCCGCTTCCACCATGGCTTTTAAGTTTCTTGATTATTATAAATATTACCCTTGGACTTTTAGTTCTTTTAACAGCCATGAACATGCAGGAAGCGTTACAATTTTCAATTTTCCCTACCTTATTACTCCTTCTTACTCTTTTCCGTCTTGGCCTCAACGTTTCAACTACGCGGGCGATTTTATCAAACGGAGATGCGGGCGGTGTTGTAGAAACGTTTGGGACATTCGTTACAGGAGGTAATATCGTTGTCGGTCTTGTTATTTTCGTCATCCTTGTCATTATTCAGTTTATTGTCATTACAAAAGGTGCGGAGCGGGTATCTGAAGTGGCAGCTCGTTTCACGCTAGATGCAATGCCGGGGAAACAGATGAGT
>DYWT01000077.1 GCA_020742515.1 Sporosarcina psychrophila | reverse complement strand
GTTTGTCTTTCTTGACTCTAATTCTATATGTTGAACTATTGAATCCGGTGTATAAACTGAGCGAAGGCATCCCCTAGCGCCGTAGCGGTTCAATGGAGTTTTTTATTTCAATTTAAGCAGTATCAACTAGTAATCACCTTATACTCTCGGCATATACATCTCGAAATCACATTTCTCTCGATAATGAACACCCTAGCGCAGGAGCGGCAAAGGGGTCGGCGGAAGGCATCCCCAAAGCGCCAAGCGATTTACAATCCACACCCCGAATTACAACTCTCTCGTTAGTGAGCGCCACAGCAGATTCAATGGGATTCTTTAATTCAACATATATAACTATAAACTGTAGAGTAAACTGTGTTTTACGCTGTATACTCTACAGTTTATAGTTTAATTATTAATTTTAAATGAGGAACGGTAACGGTGGCTGAAATGAAAACAAATATGAAGGCTGTTTTGAATGGTGGAATCCAAGGGAAGGGGACGCTAAAAGCAGAGCATCTTGAAACGAACATCGCTGTGCCTGAATCTAAGGGGGCAGTGGAGACGGTGCAAATCCAAGTGAGCTATTAGTTTCTTCAGCAACAACTTGCTATATAGCAACCCTTACTTTTATGCTTGAAACTAGAAAACTACCAGTCATAGAACTTACAGTAAATTCTGAGGCAACGATATCCGATGAGGGGTTTACCATTACCCACTATCCACAAATCGTTTTATCCACCAATGCAAAAGAAGAGCAAGTTCAATCTGCACAAAGGGCAATAGAAGGAGCAGATAGAGGCTGAGAAGTGGGAAATTTATTGAAAAAAGCGGGTGTTACAATTGACACCAAAGGGAGAGTTTCTTTGAAATAAGTAACATATTTTTATACATTGGTATTCTGTATATGGCGAGTACGGGGTTATTCATATCTATAAAAGGAAAATGACAGGAGGACAGCTTTCACCGGTTGTGCCGTTTTTTACTTGGGATGCCTTCTATTAATCCAGCGGTCACTTTCGTCGGAAAATAAATAGAACCATATGTTCAATTGGAAAAGAGGATATAAGATGAAGGATGACGTAACGGTTTATACAACTACACTATGTCCTGTATGCCGAATGGTGAAGGACTTTCTAAATGATTCTGATATACCCTTTAAAGAGGTGAATGTGGATATTCGGCCAATTGCCATGATAAAACTTATTGGGAAAACAAAGAAACTCACAGTTCCACAAACAAATATGAACGGAGAATGGATTTCGGGATTTGACCCCGTCCGTATGCTGAGTGCAATAAGTGTTGAAAATGAAATCTGAATAAAACTATTTGACAATTCATTTATTTTGGCGTTATTCTTACTTTGAAGTCGTCCTAAAGGGATTTGAAAAAACGGATCAGTTAATATCTAAAATATGCTGAAAACAGGTACATATGAAGTTAGGAGAGGTTTTATATGATGATTGATAGCGTTTTGGAATACAATGAACAATTCGTTAATGACCGAAAATATGAGGAGTTCCGTACAACAAAATTCCCAAACAAAAAAATGGTGATTGTCACCTGTATGGATACAAGATTAATTGAACTTTTACCACAGTCTATGAATCTGCGTAATGGGGATGCTAAAATCATCAAAAATGCGGGTGGCGTTATTTCCCACCCATTTGGCAGTGCCATGAGAAGTATTCTTGTGGCTTTGTATGAACTAAAAGCAAGCGAGGTTTGTGTAATAGGGCATCATGGGTGTGGTATGGACAATATAAATTCACTTGAAACGATTAAGAAAATGCAAGAAGGAGGAATTTCTAAACAAACATTTGACACATTGGAGTTTGCCGGAATTGATATCGAGAAATGGCTAGCAGGTTTTGAAAATGTAGAAGATAGTGTTCGTAATAGCGTGAATATGATTAAGAAACATCCCCTTCTCCCAATTGGTACACCTGTCCATGGTTTAGTAATCGACCCGGAAACAGGTAAATTAGATGTGGTGGTAAAAGACGCTGAAACTAGATGAATCACACTAAAAAAGAATGAAAGTTATCCGTCTCGTATCAGGGGATCGTTTTTGAAAATCGAAATAAGTAAAAGGCATTTGAGAATAAAATCATTCCCAAATGCCTTTTACATTTATTTGTTCATTAAGATTGTGTTAGTTTTATTGCAGGAAATCCTCGGTCGAAGTTACAGCACAATACATTCCGTTAAGTGCACCGACAAACGCATAATGAACTTGTTCTGCTGGAACTTACCTTTCTTGATAAGTTAATTCTCGTGTCGCACATGCATCTTCAATAAGTGTAGTTTCATAGCCTATTGATTGCTTCTCCAATGAATAAAGGCAGCTTTCAGTAAGAAACTATACTGAAGCTGCCTTTTCGTATTTATGTATCTATTATTTTTAGAATATTTTTTATAAACGGTCGTTTAAATCTGGAAAGTATATCTTGGCTAATTTTTGATCATCCAGAATGTATGAAGTAGGATACAGTCAGTGATTCATTCATTCATTGGTATAATTCTTGTCATACAGTGATAAAAACTAATTCAAGGATGGTACATTTCACTGGTTGTAATTAGCAGTAGGGGCACAAGACTAGCGGCTAAGCTACTGAGCGTATGAGGAACCGCTGAAGAAGCACATGACTCATAAATAGGAATAATAAGCTCCCATAATACCGTTTCGACGTCCACATGAAAGGCGCCTGCGCTGGTTCTGCAAAGTATATTGATGATACCTAGTTCTTCGCTACAGAGTATACAAATAACAGGTGGCGCCATTTCGTTTAGAGTTAATTGAAATGTGACCTTATTGAATTCATATTTAATTACGGGTTTTGGTAGGTTTACATACAATGCCTAGTTTTTGAATTATAATTCGATATACTAACTATGAAAGTTGGAACTTTGAATATGATATATAGCGAAGGTGCTATTCAGTGCCAGTTGTTATTACAATTCGAAGGACGTGAATTGTGTCAGTAAGTGGACACCGAATAGCCGGAGCCATTATTTACGCTTATAATTTTTTTCCGCCTTTGCGATTGTACATTCATCCTTTACTAGTAGTGTGCTGGGATACTCTTTGTAAGTGAGTGTCGATATGATGGTAAGAACGAACGGGCAAACTTTTTAAGTTACTTTATGCAATACTATATATGTTGAAATAAAGAATTTCATTAAACCGCTACGGCGCGAGGGAATGCCTCTCGGCTATTCCTGTTAAGGCGCCTTCGCTCAGTTAATACACTGGATTCAATACTTCAACTTATAATATAGTGATAGATCAGAAACCATTGAGTAGAGGTGTTGAAGCGTATGAATGAAGAGTTACTAAAAAATGCTGATGCACGCTATCGGTTGGCTGAGCAGGAGGCTGCTCATTATTTTAAATCACTTTCTGTGCAACTTATGCAAAAGACTTATGTCGCTCCTTTGCTAAAAGATATACAGTCGTGGAAAAAGAACCATATTCATCCGTATTCAGTAGTTTCTTTTTTTTCGCGTGGAAAGGGAAAGTCTGATTCGAAAGGGTACCACACGTATATCCAATGGTTGGATTACACAGGTAAACTAGAGAATTACCTAGATCGGAGCATTTCCTATATTTATTTACGAGATTTGGGCAAAGCATTAGATTCACCTGATACACAGTTCAGGGTTCAACGTGCAGTTGATAGTTTGAAAAATCACCTGACTCATTCCAATCCGACAGATCGTGGAGGCAAACTGGAGACGTTTAGCATGGCTGGGTTGTACCGGCTGGCCCAGAAGGAAGGCGTTGAATCCACCATGATCTGGGTGATGGAAAAATTAAAGACTATATCCTTCCATATTCCAAAGGGGATGGATGCAGAGGAAGCCCAGCGAAAACTTATTAAAATCATAGCAGGGGTAGTCCTGCATGTGGTTGAAGAGATGGACGCTGAGATTTCTCCAGAAGAACGTTCCCGGAAACTTGACGAAGCGATTAGGCTTGGGTATTCCTATGGTCTGACGTATCCATTCATTGACGACCTTCTGGATGCCAACGTTTTATCCAATACAGAGAAAAAACAGTATTCGAATTTAATACGGTCCACACTTATCACAGGATCTGTTCCTGAATTGGAGGAGTGGACTGGAAAAAACGCGGAACTCATCCGATTTATCCATTCGGAACTCCGGGATGCCTTTGAGTATATTAAGGTCCTTCAGAGACCAGAGACAAGAAAAAGTTTTTTTGAGCAGTCCTATGTGTTTTTCAATTCACAGGAAGTGGATCGTATAAAGGATCTATCCAATGCAAATTACACGAATGAAGAGATTTATATACCTGTCATTTTAAAATCCTCTTCTTCACGCTTGATTACCCGTTCAGTAATCAGTGCACCTGAGGATGAGGGGTTCGATAACCGAACTTTCGTATATGGTATATACAACCAGCTAGCGGATGATTTTGCAGATATGTTTGATGATATGAAGGAAGGAAGAGTTACACCTTACACCTATTATATGAAATACCATGATAAGCGCTCGGATCTAATTAATCCTTTTGAATTGTACTGGACGGTTATCTTCAATTTAATCCATAATGTCTATCACTCAGATAGCAAGACACGTGAGGTGATACTCGATCGTGCAATAAACGGACTGAAACGATTTAAAAAACGAATGGGAACTAAAAAATACAATGAGGTTATGAGGGTATTTGCTGCGGGAAATCCTACATTGAACAAAGTTATCCAACGTATGGTTCGAAAAGCGAATGATGTGGACTTCTTTGATAAACTGCTACGGGATCATATGATTACTAATTTGAAAAGTGAACGCAAAGAGCAAGAAGACTTTATAGATACAGTTGAAACCGTACGTAATCAGATCAACGACTTTTTAACGATTCCCGAAGCCGAGAATGTTTCGTTGATGAGAGAGCCAATAATCGATGCTGCAAATTACAGTCTGGAAGGTGATGGAAAGCGATTAAGGCCAATCATGACATGGGTCATGGGTGTTAACGGATATGGGCTAAGTGAGTCGTCAATCGTGCCACTTCTGAGATCATTAGAATATATGCATACTGCATCCCTAATCTTCGATGATCTGCCATCTCAGGATAATGCGTCCACTCGTAGGGGGCGTCCAACCCTACATCAGGTACATGACGTTGCCATAGCGGAATTAACCGGTCTTTTTCTGACCCAAAAAGCGATTGAGGAACAAACATATCTTGACCAGTTCGATTCGAAAACGGTGATAAACTTGATTCGATATTCCTCTCAAATAGCGGGGGATATGTGCAGGGGACAGGAGATGGACTTGGATTCCAGAGGGAAACAATTGACGCTGGAACAATTGAATAGGATGTGTTTTTATAAGACCGGGATCGCATTCGAAGCTTCTCTCATAATGCCTGCAATTCTCGCCTATGCAGAGAAGTTGGAAATGGATGCTTTGAAAAAATTCGCCCGTCACGTCGGCATTGCATTTCAGATTAAGGATGACTTGCTTGACGTTGAAGGAGATCAAAATGTACTCGGAAAACCTATTGGAAAAGACGCTGAAAACAACAATACGACATTTGTATCAATCCTAGGCGTTGTAGGTGCTAAGAAAGCGATGTGGGAACATTATTGTATTGCCATGGAAACATTGCAAGAAGTACCACGTAATACTACTTTTTTGAAGCATTTACTAAATTATATTGTGAACCGAGATCATTAAGCTTGTTATTTCTAAAGATCGGATAGAATATCGATAGTCTCTTTGTCTTATAGAAAATATCATAAAATTATATATGTTGAATTAAAGAATCCCATAGAAGCGCTACGACACTAGGGATGCCTCCCGAGATAGCGGGGACACTGAAAAAGTACGATTTCTTTCAATCCCGTTGATTTCCGTTCCGAGCGGACGCTTTCTTACCTCTAGTCAAGTAATTTCTAAAAAAATTGGTGGGGGAATAAAGAATAGCCCAAGGCAATTGCTTTTCGTTCCAGCGCTCGCTTTCCGCG
>DYWT01000076.1 GCA_020742515.1 Sporosarcina psychrophila | reverse complement strand
GAAGTACGCGCCGCATTCGGTAAAAATGGCGGTAATATGGGTGTCAGCGGATCCGTTTCCTATATGTTTGATGCGACTGCAGTTATCGGAATTGAAGGTATGTCCGCCGACGACGTTCTCGAACTTCTAATGGATGCGGACGTCGAAGTGCGTGATATTCTAGATGAAGAGGAATCGGTCATCATCTATGCTGAGCCAGACCAGTTCCATGCTGTTCAGGCAGCTTTAAAAAGTGCCGGTATTACAGAGTTTAACGTCGCTGAAATAACAATGCTTGCACAAAACGACTTGACTCTGTCACCAGAAGCTCAAGCACAATTCGAGAAAATGATTGACGTACTGGATGATTTGGAAGATGTTCAACAAGTGCATCATAACGTCCACTTAGACGACTAAGCGCAACTGTTCATCCTTTCATTCATTGTGGCGACATGCTATGCTTCTAATAGATTGACAATTTCATAAAATATTCGACCATTAGGGGAATCCTTTTAAAGGACTGAGAAACGAGTTCCACTCCGCTACCCTTATTACCTGAACAGGTTCGTACCTGCGTAGGGAAGTGGCATGTCTTCCTTTTTGTGCATTCAAACGCCATCGACAGACCACTTTCCATACCTGGAGAGTGGTCTTTTTGTATTGAAAAGCGGAAGGCGCCTTTACAAAGGAACGCAGCTTAAGTGCGCCACCTCCTGTGGCAACAGCTGCATGACCTACATCCTGTAGGCCTCCGACAGGCATAAGACGGTTTACGAAGAGGGCGTTCTTCAGCCCTCGCAGTAAAACGACTTATGACCCGAGGGGCTGGCATCTGAAGCTAGCCATAATTCCACCTCGAAAAACATCTTATCTTTTAATAAAGGAGGAATTTGATGAAAGTGATTGCCGTAACAAATGATCGGATGACAAGCCAGCAATTAATAGACACACTGTTAACAATCGAACCCTTTATTGACGCAATCATCTTACGTGAAAAATCGAAAGTAGATGCAGAAATCATTGATTTAATTCAAATGTTACAAACGGCAGGATTCGATAAAACCAAAATCATCGTCCATAGGCGAACAGATATCGCTTCGATTATGGGGATAAAAAAGGTTCAGCTTCCCGGAAACAGTGTGCCTCTGGCGCTACTCAAAAACCAGTATCCTGATATTTTATTCGGCAGATCCGTTCATTCCTTCGAAGAAGCGGAAACTGCCTATAAAGCCGGCGCTGACTGGATTCTCTATGGGCATATATTCACAACAACTTCCAAAGATGGCATGCCGCCGCGCGGGTCGGAAGAACTTTCTCGAATTACTGAGGCACTTCCCATTCCTATTTACGCCATCGGGGGGATTAAACCTTATCACCTTTCCCAGTTGCAACAAGCTGGTGTTGCAGGTATTTCGATAATGTCAGCCATTTTTGAAAGCGATAATCCCCTAGCTGCCGCAAAGATCTATCAGGAGGCAAGCCATGTCGCACAACGTTGACGTTGCGGTCATTGGCGGCGGAATTATCGGGTGCAGTACTGCTTACTATTTAGCGAAAGAAGGCTTATCTGTCCATCTCCTTGAACAAAACGAAATTGCGCAAGGTACCACTAAAGCAGCCGGCGGAATGCTCGGTGCACACTCTGAATACATGAACGACACATTTTATTCATTCGCCCGTGAAAGCCAAGCCCTATACAAGGATTTCCAACTAGATACAGGCGTAGCCATTGGTTATAAACCAGGCGGGATTATTCAATTTGCCCGTTCCGATCAAGAGCGAATTACGCTTTCACGTTGGCATGATGCTCATTATCTTTCAGCCGAACAAGTTGGCCAGCGTATACCCCATGTCGCTCCCCCTGCTTACGGAGCTTATCTTTTTGAAGAGGATGCCCATGTTCATCCTGAAAAGACATGTCTGGCATTTTGCAGAATGGCCCAAAAGTTGGGTGTGACTGTTTCAGAACATAGCCAAGCGGATGAAATCGAAGAATACGGCAGCAACTACCGCATTGAAACTAACTCATCCGTTATAACCGCAAATCATGTAGTTCTAGCGGGCGGGGCTGCGAGCGCAAGACTTGTGCCAAGATTGCAGATGACGGCGGTGAAAGGCCAATGTATGCAGCTTAATGCAATGAGCATGCAATTGCCTTATACACTTTTCCATAAAGGCTGTTATATCGTTCCCCGCTCAGACGGAACGCTAGTCGTTGGGGCGACAATGGAACACAGGATTTCAGATTTGCAGACAACTTATGCCGGGAATCTTGCACTGAATGAGATTGCAGAACAATTCATACCTGACCTTTCTCGCCTGCCCGTTGTGAATAGATGGGCAGGGCTGCGTCCTAAAACGGTTGATGACTTCCCCTATATCGGGAGGATTCCTGGAAAAGAAAATATGTATATTGCGGCGGGCCATTTTAGGAACGGTATTTTATTGGCACCTGCAACGGCTTGTATGATTCGGGATTTGATCATCGGAAATGAAGTGAATTTAGAACGGATTAATGCATTCGATCCGCAAAGGGGGATTTTTCATGAAGCGTACAATTGAACTGAATGGCAGTCCGTATGAGATGCCCGCTGAAGTTGAAAGTGTACAGGGATTACTTAGGCATCTTGAACTTGAGGAGCGTATCGTCATCATCGAAATGAATAGAGATATTCTTGCCAAAGACGGCTATGACAAACCCATTAACGACCGGGACCAAATTGAAATCATTCATTTTGTAGGGGGAGGATAATTATGCTAACCATCGGAAATAAAACATTTAACTCAAGACTGCTTCTCGGAACTGGTAAATATCCATCATTTGATGTCCAAAAAGAGGCGGTACGTGTATCAGAATCGGAAATTTTAACGTTTGCAGTGAGACGCATGAATATATTTGAATCGTCACAACCGAATTTTTTAGAGCAACTTGACCTTTCAAACTATACATTGTTACCAAATACAGCTGGAGCAAAAACAGCTGAGGAAGCAGTACGCATCGCGAAACTAGCGAAAGCATCGGGGCTTTGCGACATGATAAAAGTTGAAATCATCGGCTGTGACCGTTCACTTCTTCCGGATCCAGTAGAAACGCTCCGTGCAACGGAAATGTTATTGGATGAAGGATTCATCGTGCTTCCTTATACGTCAGATGATGTTGTGCTCGCTCGCAGATTATGCGAAATGGGCGTACACGCAATCATGCCTGGTGCTTCCCCAATTGGATCAGGACGTGGTATTTTAAATCCGCTCAACTTGTCATTCATCATTGAACAATCCAATGTACCCGTCATTATCGATGCGGGGATTGGCTCACCAAAAGATGCGGCGTATGCCATGGAACTGGGTGCGGACGGGGTTTTATTGAACACGGCGGTATCAGAAGCTGGAGATCCGATTAAAATGGCAATCGCTATGAAACTGGCAATTGAAGCGGGAAGACTTGGCTATGAAGCATGCCGGATGCCAGAGCGCGATTACGCAGTTGCAAGTAGTCCTACGGAAGGACTTGTAACGAATTGAACGAAAGATATTCACGGCAAGAGTTATTTGCTCCGATTGGTCAAGTCGGTCAGAAAAAGATCCGGGAGGCACGTATTTTCGTATTAGGGGCAGGGGCACTTGGCTCAGCAGGCGCTGAGATGCTCGTCCGCGCGGGCGTTGGGCGTATCACAATTGTCGATCGCGATATTATCGAGTGGACGAATCTGCATCGGCAGCAACTGTATACCGAGCAGGACGTCATTGACCAATTGCCGAAAGCCATTGCCGCAGAGAAGCGATTGACCGCTATTAATGGCGACGTCGCTATAGCTGGAACCGTTGTTGATGTGACGCCGCAAAACGTTCTCGATTTGATGGAAGGTCATGATGTAGTGTTGGATGCAACAGACAATATTGAAACGCGGCTACTTGCTAATGATGCAGCGTTAAAACTTGGCATCCCCTTTTTCATGGGTGCATGCGTCGGCAGTTATGGCCTGTCGTTCCCCATCGGTGTTCAAGACAATCAGCCTTGTCTGCATTGTTTGTTGGAGACATTACCGTCACAAACACTGACATGTGATACAGTCGGCGTCATCAGTCCGATTGTCGTGACGACAGCGGCCCGACAAGTCGCGGATGTGTTGAAATATATAACAGGAACGTCATTTGTACCAAAACTCGAATCTGCTGATTTATGGACAGGCGACCGCGCTTCAATCGAAGTTAAGAGCATGAAAAAAGCCGCATGTCCAAGCTGTTCTGAGAATGCTGTGTATCCTTTCTTAACCTCCCGTGAATCTATGAAAACGGCTGTGCTTTGCGGACGTGAAACTGTGCAACTATCATGGCCTGAGAGCAGAAAGTTTGAGCTCCTCCCTTTCGCAGAATCCATTCGCGGAACTGTTTCGAAGTTAATCCATAATCCACATCTTGTCGCTTGCGAATACAACGGTCATCGGATTGTGCTTTTCCGGGACGGTCGCATGCTTGTTCACGGAACGAAAGATATTGTGACGGCGAAAAAGATTGCTGCGGGGTTGCTTGGTTGAGGGGTGTCAGCACTTTAGATTAAACCAGCATTTCATTAAGCAAAGCGTAGGATAGCTGGAATCTGAACACGGAATCGAATAAAAAAGCTTATACTTACCTTTTGAAAAAGGAGCATCCGGATTACATGGATTCTCCTTTTTCTTATATTGCTGATCTTGTCTATTTACTCAGAAGTTAATTTAAGTCGCCAACGCTGTATTTCTATGTCCGGAACGTATAGTATTGCTAATGACGTCTTTTTCATTTCCAACAATTTAAACACTAATTTCTCCCTAGAGGAATTTCATTATACGATTAAGGGTACCATTTCAATATGAGGTTCGTTACAATAGGTGTTCTGGCAAATTATTTTATCTTTATGCAAACGAACAGGAGGTTGTCATGTTTTTCTTAGAAGCAAAACGTATTATTGTCGTCATTTTTGGTTCCCTATTACTTGCAATCTCGCTTAACTTCTTTTTAATCAATGCAAATGTCTATGCCAGTGGATTTTCAGGAGCTGCACAGCTGACATCCAGTGTATTAAATGATTTCTTAGGCGTTGAAATTAGTACAGGAATACTATTGTTACTCTTCAATATTCCCGTCTTTATATTAGGGTGGTACAAAGTAGGTAGAGGATTTACGATTTATAGCATTGTTTCCGTTATTTTTGTAACAATTTTTTTAGAAGTCTTGCCTGTCCTTTCTTTATCAGAGGATATTATTCTAAATGCAGTGTTCGGTGGTGTAATTGCTGGAGTGGGTGTTGGAATCTCCATGAAACTAGGGGCATCCACCGGTGGAATGGATATTATCGCCATGGTCCTATCACGTTTACAAGATAAGCCAATCGGAACATACTTTTTACTGTTGAACGGTGTCATTATCATCTTGGCAGGCTTTCTGTATGAACCAGAAAACGCATTGTATACGATGTTAGCTTTGTATGTGACTACAGTTGTAATCGATGCAATTCATACCCGTCATGAAAAAGTGACCGCCATGATTGTTACTCAAAAAGCGGACGAGTTACAACAGGCGATTCATCAAAAAATGGTACGTGGAATAACGATTCTTCCGGCAAAGGGTGCGTATTCGAAAGAAGATAAAAATATGTTATATCTCGTTATCACTCGTTATGAATTGTATGATTTAGAAAAAATTATTAGTGAAATAGATCCACATGCCTTTACAAATATCGTTCAAACTGCCGGAGTTTACGGGTTCTTTAGACGTGAAGGGGATCAAGTTAAGTAAGTCCGTAACAGTAAATACAAGTAGAAAAAGTGACTATACATCAATTGATGTATAGTCACTTTTAGTAGATTCAAAAAGGTTTTACTTCGAACCGGCCTTCCAACTCATTCCCCAGCCATAAGCCTGGTCCATCTTGGCATGCCCTGGAAAATAGTCAACAAGTCTTTTGACACTGAACGTCTCGTTTTGTACATTTTCAATCATTGCGATTGCACACATGATTTGTCCGTTGCGATGCTCATCAAGCTTGACAACAATATCTTCTCCACCGCCGTATGTCAACTTGACGATACCGCCTGCTTCTGACCAATTTGCCGCACCCTCATAAATGAATGCATACACAAGCACTCGTTTAATGTCCTTAATACGTGAACCATTGATACGCAGATTTTCTCCGCCTGTAGAAGCCCCCGTACGATCGTCGTGGTCAAGCTGAATATAAGGAAAGTCTTTCAACGAGCCAAATGCGTTACCAAGTGCCTGAACACAGCCCTTTTCTCCCGAATTTAATTCATACAGGCAACCAAGATCTAAATCAAAGTTTTTCTGTCCGCCACCAAACAGCGAGGATAGGAATCCGCTACTTTTAGCCGCTTTGGATTTTTGATTCCAGTTCAGGTTAACTAGAATCTCACCTACATCATTTCCTTTTTTCGTTAAATTTATGGACTGTCCTTTTTTCTTCAGTTCGATCATGCCGGTTCCTCCAGTCACTTACCGAAATTTTTCATGCTGTCCTGTAACTGAGCAATCCTTTTCATACCGTCTTCCCTCGTGCGTTTGTTTTCATCTTCAATAGCTCTCGTTTCCTCAAGCCCTTTCACGATTGTGCTCCAACTTTCTTCAATCGTTTCAATTTTAATACTCGGACCACCCGCAGTACGGGCAATTTCCACACTTTGTCTAGCAATATTCTGCGAGTTTTTCAGTAACATTTCATTGGTCCTTTTATCAAGTTCGTCCATAGAATCCGCTACAAGTTTTTGACGTTTCGCAGCAACCGCTTGGATAATGCCGTTTTTGAATATCGGAATTGTTGTAATGAATGCCGAATTAATTTTCCCAATAAGTTTCGTGTTACCGCGTTGTAGGACACGGAGCTGGGGTGCTGTCTGCAATGCGACCATTCTCGCCATTTCAAGGTCATAGACACGCTCTTCAAGCGACTGAATTGCGTTGTTCATCGTATCTAATTCCATCTGCGCTAACTGATCACCGCCAGCTGATCTTTGTTCGAGAGCTGGAACGAGCGCCCGCAACTCTTCAACTTTGATCTGCCCCGCAACGACATATTTTTCAAGTGCCATATAATAGTTATAATTTTGGTCATACATTTCATCCATATTGTTTGTTGAACGAATCATTTCGTCTTTATACTTTGATATTTCGATGTGTATGCCTTCGATTTCCTTGCCGAGCGTTTGGTACTTGCCAAACACTTTTTCAATTAATTTATCTCCACGTTTAAAAAACTTGCCTAAAAAACCTTTTGGCTCGTCAAAGTCATTTTTATCGAATTTATCCATCGTTTTCCCAAGTTGTTTCAACATCTCGCCTGAATCAGTTACACTCGACGAACGCATGGAAGCCAATATGCGATCAGCAAAGGTGGAAATTTCGACAGCTGGTTCTTTCCCGAACTCCAATAATCCAGTCTGATTCCTCGTGTCGATTGAGCGGACTAAATTCTGCACTTCCGTATCCTGTCGCAACTCATGACGTAACATTTCTGCTTTATTTTCTGTTAATGCTTCTACTTCATAATTTTTCGTTTCTTCGATGACAATCAATCCCTTCCATTAAAAAACCGATTTAAAAAACCGCTTACAATTGATAAATCCTTTTTATGTTCCTGATACGGTAAATCGAACACCATATCTTCCAGCAAATGATGATCAAAGTAATCTTTCTCGATAAAATGCTCTAAATCATTGTGACCAGGTGGATTGTATAAAATAATATCAAGGCCAAATTCATTTAATAGTAATAATAAAGCTGCATCCGCTCTTGATAATACGCCATTTATTTCATTATTATATAAAACTATTTTCGGAATTTCCTGCGCATAATCAAACGTCTGTAATAGGTTGGGTAGTTCTTCCGACAGGTTTATTGCCTGGGTAAACAAGTAAAGAGATACTTGTTCCAGACTTTCCCCTGGTTGTGCATTCATTTTAGGATTGGCACACATTCGAGCAATTGCTGCTGCAAGTCCCAATTGGACGCCATCATGAAGATAACCATACTGCCACCAGTTGCTCTTCAACATCTTTTCCAGGTTTAAACGACCGTCTTTACCAAGTGCGTGTTGGTAATGATATTGGTTATTCGCTTTTCTCTCCTGCATAAAAGGGAACTTTTTCACTATCATGCAATTTGGTTGGCTTGTGAGCTTATGCATTTTATCCCAATAATCTTTCCGGTTTGTCGAAACGCCTGAAATCTTCGCGAATAGCGACGGGATCTTTACTTCATTCCCACTTGCCGAGAAGTTGGGGCGTATAAATGCCTTTTCTTTCGCTAATATGAAAATCTCATCGTATGTTGTCTTCAACGTGACTGACATGGGGTGATGATTGCGGAACTGCCACGGCTTATAATAGGCGGACCCTTCGTGGTGAAGTACATGATCAATTTCTTTCGAAGCACGATATGCGACAGTCCCTTGCCGTTTCGGCTCTTCTTGTGGGAAAGGCTGGATAGGCATCGTTGTCGGGTATGCCGTTAGTACAGACCATTTATTTTCCGGATCAATCTCTTTAAACTCGTCTTTTCCTTCCGGATGAAGTATGACAACATCCATTCCTAGTAAAGTTACATAAAACAGAAAATACATCTGGCTTTTGTTCATATCCCCGTACCAAATAATATGCGGAACATCCTTCTCAATCGGTGTTCCCTTCACCCATGGATCGATATGGTTCCAAGTCCATTTGATAATATCGAGAAAAACGCGCCGAAATTCCGGATGATGAAATGAACCCGCATGATTTTCTTTGAATCGCTCAAACACTTCGATAAGTGCTGATCGGATCAGCCTGTTGAAATCATGATCTTCTACATATTTTGGGAGCAGTTGAGCGCCTTCCAAAAAGGCGACAAACCGGTTGATCGAAAGATTCGGTTGTTCCTGAATAAGATCATAAATGCGTTGAATCGATTGAAAGCGTTCCGGC
The DNA here is from genome assembly GCA_020742515.1 of Sporosarcina psychrophila. Lineage (GTDB taxonomy): Bacteria > Bacillota > Bacilli > Bacillales_A > Planococcaceae > Sporosarcina > Sporosarcina psychrophila_B. Next base: position 13,739 of record DYWT01000076.1, on the reverse strand, counting down.
GGCATTGTTTTATCAAGTGTTTCAGATAGTACATGGACACCGGGTGCCTGGCTCACTGTGAATAATTCAATCATATACTCTGTTTCATCGAACCCCGCTCCGACAATACGCGCAGCAATCTGACTGTATTGTAAACTGTCTTTTTCAACTCGATAATCAGGGCGGGCGGTGATCGACTTACTCAATTCGGTCGCCCAATTAGAATACTCAACCTTCTTAAGTATCAGTTTCCTTATCATCTTCACTCCCTCCAATCACCTATTTTTTTGCGTCAATGGAAGGGGCCAAGTCCGATGTCGTCAACGGATTTCAGGAATTGATGGGAGCCGCATTGAAAGAATTGTTTCAATGATTTCCTCCGCTGCCAAAACTCCTGTCTTTTTTGTCAGTCCAAGATGACCAAAATTAACTGCTGCTTCCCCGTGCCGTGGTATCAGACCGAATTTCGCATGTTCAATCAAGCATACGTCAAGATTAGAATCGCCCGCAGTAAAGACCGTCTTCTTTCCTTCTTTCTCTGCGACATAGTTAACTGCATCCCATTTATTGATGAATGATGGAATGAAGTAAACCTTTCTACCTTGAACTGAAAATATCCAGCCATACTCAGCTGCCCACCGAGAATAATCCTTGATTCGTTCAGGAGAGAGCGGTGGTTTGATAATCATGTAAACAAAAAAACGATCTACAACGTGAATCGGTTCCGTCAATAAAGCACCCGGAGTCTCTTCTATTTTCCGCTTCACATCTTCCACTGAAGCCGTACTTCCATCTATTTTAGCACGGACATAATCCTGCCATTGCATATCTACATTTCCATCCTTAAGCACAACTGCGCCATTACTTGTAATCGCATATGTAGGACGGATTTCTTCACGAAATAGCGAGATACGATTATATTGCTCAGCAGTTCTTGTCGTTACAGGAACAAACATCATCTCATCAGCCAGCTCGCGTAATAGTGTAATCGCCTTTTCCGTCATAAAAGAAATTTCTTTTCCATTATATACTTCGACACTTCGAACAGGTACACTCACAGGATTCCTACCAAGACGCCGGTTTGAATAGATAAGCGTCCCGTCTAGATCACTTGCAAATATCATAACTTTTTCTCCACGGGTTTGATAAGTCCACAACAAGTATAAGCCATCTGTTCGTAAACCTCCACGGGAACATCCCTTTCTTTTGCCAGCTGTAAAATGTGTTTGATCTGAGGGTCGTTCAAATCCTTAACTAATATCTTCCACGGCAGACGTCGTAAAAGTACACGGGTCGTCTCCCCAACGCCAGGTTTGATGAGGTTCATATCTTCAATTCCATAGTGCTTCTGAATCAACGCGACCGTTTCCAACCCTAGCCATGTCGGGGTCATGTCTGTGTTCCTTAAAGTTGCTTTCGTCGCTTCGATTAACGCCCCTGTCGCTTCAAATTCTGCTGTGATTACATCAACATAATAATTCGATACATCTTTATCACGAAGTTCTGAATAGACTTTCGCTCCATGGAAATCCGTCTCACCGATCCAGTGGCTGTTCAGAACCGTACGACTGATTAGCCCAGACACCGTAGAATTCAAACAAGCACTCGGGATAAGATAATCTTCCCGTGTCCCGTATAAAGAAGAACAGTGACCCGGATCCGCCAATACGACAAGTTCGTCATCAAGCGTAATTCCATGTTTTTCTTTGAACATGTCCACAGACCGTGTCAGCTCTTTAGAAATAGCGCCCTTACCGGTCCACCCGTCAACAAAGACGATCTGCTTCGCCGGATGGTGGTTAGTAATATAGAGCATCGCATTTTCATCGATGCCTCGTCCACGAATGATTGACACGCAATAATGAGGCAAATCCGTTCCGTATTTCATCTTAATATAGCGCTTCATCAGAATACCGATTGGCGTACCGGCCCTTGCAAGAGAAACAAGAACAAGGTTCTCTCCCTTTTTTTCTATGAGCAGTTCCGAAATCGTGCCGACCCCGGCAGCCACTTTTCGTTTTGAAGTATGAAGTGACTCGTAAAACAAATTTAAATAGGCTGCCGTCGGCTCATATTCAACCGGTAGCATTTCCGAGTAATGGACCCCGCTTTGAATAGCCTCTTCCCGTTCATTTAGACTTCTTTCTAAACTCGCATCTGAAAGATCTTTCAATAGAAAAACTACATCATTAGATGAATAACTTCCCGTCAGTATCTGCATCTTCTAATCACACCTTTCAAGTGAAGTCTACAATATGGATTGCAGGTAATCCTTTGAATTGGCGCAATATCGGTTCGAGTCTTTTGTCATCCATTGGACGTTCAAAAAACAAGAAAACTTCATCATATTTCATGCCGGATACATTATACGCATAATTCATGGTTGCTGGATCGTCGGGGCTTTCGAAAGCCAATCGATCTTTTATCGGATAGCCTTCCTGGTCTATCGGAAATATCGGACTTCTAGTCGTTGAATGATAAGATACACCCTCGCCCATGTAAACAGCGGTTTTCATCGGAATGTGCATGAATTCTCCTGTGCCAAGACATAACGTCCTTTTTCCTGTCCTATATTTCTCCAAATACTCCCCCACACTCCGACAATACGCCTCAACATCCTGTTTGTTGCCCGATGAAATGCCGAACCTTCCAGTCAGAGCCGAATAATATGGACCTTTTTTAAATCCGAAGGAATCAATTGATGAGTATATAAAGTGAGGAAGAGGTACAGGCAATGACTGCAGACTAATTCTTTCAAAACTAGGAACTACACTAAGCGATTCACCAACAATATCACTACTCTCAGTTAAATTAGGTGTTCCTTCGACTTGAATTGTTCCCGTCAATATAGCATACGTCGTGATTCGAATTCCATGCGACTTCTCAAATTCCCTCAATCGCTGCTGATCTTCTTCACTCCGCCAGTCCAAAAGGGATAAGATTGTATATTCTTCACGTGGAAAACGCTTTTGAATAGAAGCAATGATATTCAAAGCTGTATTACCTGTGGTAATTTCATCGTCCACAAGACAAATCGGTTTGTCATTTTTCAAAAAATGCTCCGGGGCATAGCAACGCTGATCACTGGCGTGTGAATGTTCTTCTTCAAAATAGAGTGTCACCTCTTGATCGGCAAGCATTTCTCTTGTCGAATGAATGTAGACAGCATTTGAAAAACAGTCAAAAACGCCATGACCGAGGGCCGTTGCCGTTTCCGCGAAACCGATAAAAATAACCGGCTCATCAAGTTGGCAGCGCAATTTTTGCACAATCGAATAGGCAGTTTGTAATTTCTTAGTAGAGCCATCCCTTATTGCTTCGATTAACTGATCTTTTCCAGGCATTTGTTTAGCTACCTTACCTTCATAATAAATGGCAGCCAGCAGTGCTGACGCAATTAATGGCACTTGAGGAGTTATAGGGATGTGCTTCCCCAATACTTTACTGACGAACAAAAAAGACCTTTTTTTATTAATCCGCGCGGCCATCTCATATAAAGTTTCCGCCCGGAGTTCGAGTGGATTTTGTTTGATTTGTACATGTACTTTCATGGACTCGCAAACATTATGTGTATATTTACTCGGATAGTAAATCGATGAATGTGATGTTTTCATTGTACACCCCGTATATATCAGACTTAATCAATACTTTTTGTGCCCAGTATAAATGGGGCTTAATCTCATTCATTTTGTTCATAAATTCACTTTTAAAAACACCTTTTTCACCAGTCGCCTGCTGATAGATGCTTAGCGCATCCACATATTCTTCCTTCGTCACGACATGCAATGCTTGGACGGGCAAGAGATGGGATGGATGAATAATGGTTTTTCCGACTAAACCATTCGCTTTATCCAATAGAGTTTCTTGAATTAATCCGTCAAAATCCTTTCGAATCAGTTCTTTTCTGAGTAAAAGACCCTCCGAACCTAAGTGGTCATGAAATGGTGTCTCACGTAGTTGTGGTTTCAAGACACGCCCGTTTGATGAAAAATGTTCCCAGACTGGGCCAGATACGACGAACCCATCATGTTGTCTGGAAAATAGATTAACGACATCCGTAATCAGTTCATTAACAATGGAAATCTCATAGACAGTCGTCTCACTATCTCTCCTCAACCCATAAAGCCCACATAGATCGGTGGCCCCGATACGGATATTCAAAATAAGATCAGCATACTGAGCAACTATTTCCTTTAACCTAAGCAACTCATCCAATCGCCGCTCCTTGTAAAGGACACTCGGTGATTCAAGAATCGGCATACCATAAAGAACTGTATTCGCTTGCTTATTCAGCAGACGAAGCGCAGATAAAAAGTCTTCCGCATTGTCTGATGAAAACTTTGGAAACACAAAACCTACAAGGTTCTTAAGTGCATCGCCAAGACGTTCCGCTATGTCTACCATCTGTTTTGCACTTCGCACCCGGACAAAAATGAGCGGGGTCGTTTCTTCTGTGAGTCGACCTTCCTGTACTGCAGCGGTGATCTGTTGCATATGAAGAATCAGCTTATTTTCCGCCTCTTCGACTTCATGATCCCCTATTGCATCTTCAAGACAGATGGCTACTGTAACAAGCTCCTTAAATTTGTTTGTAATAATAAGATCGGCTATATCTAACCTGGTTGCCGGCATATACAATAATGCACCCAGACTGTATGACAGCCGTTTTTTATCGGTATGCTTCGTAATCGTCAACGGTTGACGATAAAATAAATCTTCCACGCTTACAGCGGCTATGTCATTAAAGTACTTCAATCAGAGCATCCACCTTCTGTACTGCTTTATTTAGGGTAAAGAAAAAAGAAGGGGCTAGCCTTCTCTTTTCTTTGTATTAAGCCAACTTACGCTTATTTCTATTGTGAATAACAAATGTAGCAAGGAACGTAATAATTAAGATGATAAAGAATACATAGTGGTGCACATCGTAACCAACAACACTCAATCCCATCTTAATCGCTATTAGCATAATCAGCACATACGCTGCCGTTTCGAGTTCTGGCACTTTGTCAATTAACTTTAGAAATACGCCGGCAATTCCGCGCATCATCAATACTCCGAGCATTCCCCCGAGAAGAAGTACCCAGATTTGTTCACTGACCCCGAAAGCAGCAAGCACACTATCTACCGAAAAAGCAATATCCATAATCTCAACAGCGGCAATCGTTCCCCAGAACGTTCCGAAAAGACGAATTAGAATACCCTCTGTTTTCATACCTGCAATTTCTTCATCATTACCTGCTTCTTTTGACTTGTCGATAAAGTACTTAATCGCCAACCAAGCTAGATAAGCCGCACCTAATGCCTTGACCCACCACAATTTAATGAGGAAAACACCGACCCCAATTGCAATGAACCGGAAGATATAAGCGCCAAGAAGTCCGTAAAATAAAGCTTTTTTCCGTTGCTTTTCCGGTAAATGTTTGACCATTACCGCGAGTACGAGTGCATTATCAGCGGACAACAATCCCTCAAGTATGACGAGGGTGCCGATTAAGCCCCAACTGACCGGATCGCTTAGCACTTGTACCCACATATCCCAGTCAAAAAAGGCGGCATATGTATCGATTATTCCATTAATTATATTCATTAGTTCCTCCCAGTAATAAAACGATAAAGGAATTCAGCCCTATATCAGCCTGTAAATTTATACTTCCAAACCATAGTTTTTGCAGAGTGCTTCCAGACCTCCGGAGAATCCGCTACCGATTGCATTGAATTTCCAATCGTTACCGTGCCTGTACAATTCGCAGAAAACAACAGCCGTTTCAATGGAAAAATCTTCTCCCAAATCGAAACGTAGTAATTCTTCCCCAGTCGCTTCATCCGAAAGTCGGACAAAGGCATTTGACACCTGCCCGAAATTTTGGCTTCGCGTTTCTGCATCATGAATCGTAACCGTAATACCTATCCGGTCAACATACGCGGGAATTTTTGAGAAGTCCACGATTACTTGCTCGTCATCCCCATCTCCCTCACCCGTCCGGTTATCACCCGTATGTTGAAGAGCTCCACTCGGATGCTTAAGATTATTGTAAAAAATAAAATCATGATCATTCTGGCAACGGTTGCTTGCATCGACAAGAAATGCAGAAGCATCAAGATCGAACTCTTTTCCGCCAGAGTATTTATTCGTATCCCAACCGAGTCCAATAACTCCTCGTATAAGCCCCGGGTTTGTCTTCGTCAAATCAACTTTTTGCCCTTTCGATAACGTGATCGCCATTCGAATCACTCCTGTTCGTCATAGTTGAACGCTGAACTCCTATAACTTTGTCCTCCATTGATTAAGCTTGTAGTCCATAATCCTTTACAAGGGAAACTAGACCACCCTGATAGCCACTGCCAATCGCACTAAACTTCCATTCGCTACCATGTCTATATAGCTCACCTACAACAACAGCTGTTTCAATGGAGAAGTCTTCCCCTAAGTCATAGCGGATCAACTCTTCGCTGTTTGCATCGTTAACGATTCGTACATAGCTGTTCGAAACCTGACCGAAGTTCTGATTGCGTTCCTCTGCATCATGGATTGTAATCGTGAACGCTATTTTTTCAACCGTGGCCGGTACATTTGCAAGACTGACTTTGACTTGCTCATCGTCTCCATCGCCTTCACCTGTCAAGTTGTCGCCGGTATGGACAACGGAACCATTTCCGCCTTCAAGATTATTGAAGAAGATGAAATCCTTTTCGTTGTCACATTTTCCTGTTGCATTTAATAAAAATATGGATGAATCGAGGTCAAAGTCTTTCCCGCCGTCATATTTATTCGTATCCCAACCCAGACCGATTGTGATGTTTGTTAATCCTGGATTACTTTTCGTCAAATCTACTTTTTGCCCTTTGCTCAATGAAATAGCCATTTATGTCATCCTCTTTTCTTTTTTATATTTTATGAATATTTATTAACCATTTCTCCCAGACCCGCATCTGATGAGCCTGAACCAACTGCAGCGAATTTCCACTCACTGCCACTACGATAAATTTCTGCGACAGTTAAGCTTGTAGATCCTGCATAGCTTTCCGACAAACTAAACTTTAGCAATTCCTCATTATTCGCCGAATTCATGACGCGGATAAATGCATTTTCCACTTGGCCAAAGTCCTGTTTACGTTTTACACAATCGTAAATATTAACGACAAACACCAGCTTATTAATGCTCGCAGGGATCATCTTCAAGTCAACGATCACTTGCTCATCATCTCCGTCGCCATCTCCAGTGGTATTATCACCTGTATGTGTAACGCTGCCACATTTACTCTTCAAATTGCCAAAGTAAACCAAATTGTCTTTACTCACAAATTTATCGTCTTGTAGCATGATGACAGAAGCATCAATATCCATATTAGAATCACTACCACCGGCGTTACCGCCACCGAAAAGCCCGCCGAGTAATCCACTCTTTTTTTTCTCAATCGGATCCCAACCAAGTCCCACAACAATTCTTTCAAGGCCTGGATGACCTTTCGTCAAATCGATTCGCTGGCCCTTTTGCAAGATAATTGCCAATTCAATCACTCCTTCTTATTTTAAATTAAAATCAACATATTCTCACATAAAATACAATCAATCTTTATTTTACTACACCTGAGATCAGACTACCAAAACAATGATTATGTATAACTCTTTTCTACTCTGCAATACCAAATCCAATCTGAATTATCATTCGACAAACGTTTTTCAGCATCAGTAAATTAGGTAAGAAAAACAGCTCAAGGTTGGATAACTCAATCGTTCCTGCGTCAGTAGCAATAACTTTTTTAGTTCATCACAATCACTACTTCTTACTAGTACGGTTCTACGGGTGAAAAGGTTTCAAAAAAAAGGATTCCCTATTCATGGATTCCCTTACATCTCCGCTTTACTGCTTATTTCAAAAACATCAAAGACATTTTTCGTAAAAACGAGTGACATGACTTTCCCTTCTTTTTCGTAGAAGTGAATATTCCCTTGTTGTTCATCTTCAAGCTCCGTCCAGCCCCACGACTTTATTTCCTCCAAGTAATGCTTGGGCGGTTCTCCCTGCTCCCCACCAATAGCGTTCAATTTGTACTTTGCCGATTTCACAATTTCTGTCGTACACGCTTCCGGTCTTAACTCACTCGCATTTTTTGGAACCGGAAAACCGTGATTAATGACCGCCATGCGATAGCCTTCTTCTTCGCTATAAACATTCGAACAACCCGCCATCATACCGACGATGAAAAGAAGCACAAATACTCGTTTCATTGCGTCATCCCCCTCACAGAAAATTCACTACCCATTTCTTCCAGATTACTAGAAATATGCTGATTTGTCATGGGACGTATTTGTGACAAAGCAGGCGAAATGGTTCATAAGGGTGATAAGGTAATTCCTAGCGGTGATAAACTGCTTAGTGCCGTTGATAACGTTTAAACCACTTCATTTATTCATGAAATATCCATTGAAAACCGAACCATGTCCCTGCATTGAATGCCGTTTTCAAAAATTTCTTCCTCGTAGTGATCTAAGAAGAAGTCTTGAATCACACCATCGATACGAAAACCACATTTCTGATAAAACCCCAATTGACTAATACTGGAGTTCCCAGTTCCAACTTCAAGCGACTTGCAGCCCAACTTCCTTGCTGTCTGAATCGCGTCGTTGATTAACTTCTTCCCAATCCCGCGGCCTTGTATACTCGCATCCACAGCAATATTTATAATCTCCATCTTACTATCTCCTAATTTAACAAGCACATAGACACCGACAATCTTGCCTTCTTCTTCAGCAATACGGCATTCCCCGTAGGCTAAATACTGGTCCACTAGTTCCCGCGATGGATCGGCAAGGAGTAGAAGATCAAAGGGTGGAGCTTCATGCTTTAGTAAATTCCTCATTTTCATGTAATCACCTTTTTCGCGCATCATTAATTATTTCTTCGTATATTTCATGCCATCCATTATAGTATTTGGAGACGTCTTCAGATGAGATGAAGATTCGTCTGTTCGATTCATATTGTGCTTCAAAAGGATGCAATTCCGTTATGTCCATTTTGTAGAAAACTTGATAGCCTATTTGGGGGTAAATGCTTTGTTCATTCCACAACGGATTTTCATGATGATTAACTTCAATTGAACCAAGTAGTACACAATCCCCCGTTACATACCCTTCTTCCATCGCCTCGCGCTTGAAGCATACCTCCGCAGTCTCACCGGCTTCAATATGCCCTCCAGGAAAATCCCAGCCTCGGTCATTCAAATCGACCATCAACAGTTTCCCGTCTTTAAAACAAAAACCGTGGACACTTGTAATCAATTCCCGTTCCGGCAAAAGACCAATTTCCCATGTCAGTTTCAACTTATGGCCTCCCCAATCCACGTATTTACTAGTCATATCCGGTCTCCTTTCCCCAATGAAAACCCTTTAAATAGCCTGCCACCATAGGGTTTTAATACTTCATCTGTAAGCGTGATAATTTCTTCCTTATTGCCTGTTTTATAAAATAAGTCGAATACTTGTACAAACAACCGAGCAAATTTTTCATCGAATTGACTTAAAGCGCGCACAACCCATTTAGACGATCCGATCCACTGAACGTTTGTCCGCAAAACGAATTCATGGATTGCGTTGGCAAGTGTATTCGCTATGAAAAGGTCTTCTGCTGGATTTGTTGAACCAATCAGATCATCGAGTGCATCCGTTATCATATAACGTTTCATTACTATCGTTTCAATCGACCAAACCTCGGGACCTTTTTTCAATAGCACCTTAGCTTCATCCTTTATGAAAGAAACAACTCCAGAATCGAATAAGACGATACCTTCGGAAACCATCCGCGGCAATGACGGTCGAGCACTTTCACGGTCTGACTTGAAAAAGTCCCTATAAGAAGTGAGGTTATGGACGAACACTTCGATTGGCCATCCATATTCAAAAAGCGATTCGCGGTACGCCGATTCTACCTTTTCATCGAAAACAACAATGTCTAAATCTGATGTTGCCGTATCCTCACCTCTGACGACACTTCCCGCAAGCAATGCAGCTTGGCAATCCGGGAATTTTTCCGCTATAAACTTTTTCGCGGCTTCGACAGGCTGTATTCTGCTGCTATTCATGGACTCACCTCTCTCCAATCAATTTCAAGATCTATTAATGGTTACTTATATTAATAATCATTATGTACCCTAACAATAAAGTCGTTTAAATCCAGGGGTTGTTTCAATTTGAATACGCCGTCCGGTGCTTCACAGGATAGTACCTCTACCTTCATTGATATTTGGATCAGCATTATACATTCCCTAACATGGACTCCAATTCTTTTTGATTTTCAGCTATCCAACGCATTTCCTCTGCAAAACGTTCTGGGGGACCACTATGCTGATCCATGTTTGAATCTATCCACCATGTACTTTCCATAAACCACAACATTTTTAATGAGCTGATTATGAATCCTTTCTCAACTAAACATTTCTCACTATATCCTTCTATAAAAGCTTGAACATGGGAGACTTCAAAATTGTTTTCATATAAAGCCCCAGATATAACAGCTCTAGCAACATCTAGCTTTGGATAGTCATATTTCATCCTATCGAAATCCAAAACGGCACTTACTGTTTTTTCTTTGAACAATAAATTGTCTACCCATAGATCACGGTGGGCCCACCCAGTTTCATTCAGATTAAAGGCTTCCAAATTTATCGTTTCAGTTACTTTATATTGCGTTTCTAGTATTGGCAGTAAATGAGATTTGTCAGTAATATTCGCATGATTCCAAGCAGATTTCCAATGGGCCAAACGCTCCTCCCGACTTGGAGGGATAAATACGGGTCTTCTCTTAAGCCCTGGTGTACTGGCCTTTAACTCATCATGCATACTCCCTGTTATCCGTCCTAAGTCATACATTTGATGAGCATTTAATTTACCAGGAGGGACTACAGTGCCCTCACAGTATTCCATTACCATAAAAAGTTCGCCCTTATCCGATTCTAAAAGAAACTGATCTTCATAAGAATAGAGTTTAGGGCACGGAAGACCTCCTTTATATAATCGCATTTGTTGAGAGAAAGCGAATAAGAGTTCATCGCGGTTATATTTTTTGTATCTTTCCTTGTTATATTGCTTGATTAAAAAAACACCAGAATCTGTTGTTATTCTCCACTTTAAATTTAACCAACCACGTTTTATAGGTGTAGCTTCTAATACATTAAACCCAAAAAATCGTTTACAAGTGTTGATAAGGTCGTTCAATACTATTTCTTCTGATAAGACAAGGTCCAAGTTACATCTCCCCGTATTTCTTTATATATATATATTGACAGATGAATACGTATCTAAATGTATTTAAGAGACATTTTTTTCAACTTATATACGAACACAGCTGATTTTTCATACATCCACAGTTTTAGCAACATGCTCCATCAGCCAACTATCCCGATACTCACCTTCATGTAGCTCATTTGCCGGTAGTAATTTCACCTTTTCGAAACCACATTTTTCATAACAATGAATTGCACGCTCATTCCACGTTTGCGGGTCCATCACAATTCGGTCCGCATCTTTTTCTTTTATCAAGTACGTCACCATTGAACGGACGAGTTGTGTTCCTATGCCTTTATCCCAATAAGCGGACTCGCCTATGAACTGATCCATTCCGTAGACCATCTCCGATGAGTTGTCATAGCCGTAAATTTGTCTTTCCTGTTCCTCCACTATGTAAAACTGGACATAGCCAATTGGAATTCCGCTAAATTCAACCAGGCATCTTAGCACATTTTCTTCAGAGTCAAAGAATTCTTGCTCAACCTTCTCAATATTGAACGGATTATCCCGCCCTTCGTAATAACGAAGAATTTCCGGGTCTGATAACCATTTCGAGAGTAGGACCTTATCAACTCTTTCTAATTCTCGGACTTGCAAATTCCCTTCGTTAATAAGGAACGACCTTGGTTCTCTTCTATTTAATACCTCATCAACAAACTTCAATTTCGCATCAGCGTATAAACTCTCATTATTCGGATATGTGGCAGCCAGCTTTTTCTTCAGTGCTTCATATTGTTTGGCTACATCAGGATGTTCATTCAAATAATCTCTAAAAAAGGTATGTTTTAGCCACCATTCCCCGCCATATTCTACAATATGAAGGACATGCGTTTTTGTCAGTTCCTCCAGGTTTGTAAACTTAGCGAAAACAACTTTCCCTTCTATTTCCACACGACCAAGATGGTAATAACCGGCTTCTTTTAATCTCTTTTTATCAAATTTCGCTACATCATCCATTGATCGAACACCAACAAGAATATCCAGTAACGGCTTCGCGGCAATTCCTTTGATAGAGGTACTTCCCATATGTTCAATATCCACCACTTGCATTCCAATTGCCTCGCTCAATAATTCTTTTTCCTCAATGAAATCTTCTTCCCAGCCAGTAGCATGCGGTACTAATCTGACTTCCCCTTTGTTCAGTCCTAACATACTCAACACTCCTCATATGACAAAAATGGTTCATACATCGTGATCGCACGGTTTTCTGTAATGAATTCATCCTCGATAAGTTCGCCTTTCAGGTTGTACGATTCCCTGTAAATCGTATTATGACGCACATAGCCGCCCCATGATTCACGTGTGAAACTGTGTTCTTTCTCGTATACTTTATAGGTGCGATTTGCCGCTAGGTACGCACGCCATTCACCGACGAGCGAGTCGTCCGTCAGATAGACGATAAGCTGATACGGTTCACTTGTTTCGTTCTTTAGTTGCAAATCAAGATAGTTATAGGCACATGTAGCGCCGCTGCCGAACGGCTGATTACGTTTTGAATCCGGGAAGACGTCGTAACTGTGGCGATAGCGCTCTGTAATCGTTAGCGGTGTATGAAGTGTCATCCAATAAATTAAATTCGACAACTGACATAGCCCCCCGCCAACGCCTGTCGTCACTTGCCCGTAATGCAATATCATCCCAGCAACGTACCCTTTACGCTTCGTTGTACTGCCTATCAAGCGCCAATAGGAAAATGTCTCTCCAGGCTGGATCACAATTCCGTTCAATCGTTTTGCTGCTAGCTTCAAATTCGTAATCTTATTGGTTTGTAATTCCATATCAACATCTTTCAGTTTGCGAAGGAGCGGTGTTCGGTGTTGAAAAACAACCTGGTTCAGTTTCTCCACTGACCGCTTCATTGCATACTTTTTTCCGTCCATGTACCACTCTGAATAACGTTTCAGCCGATACACTTTCTTTCCGAAAAATATACGCATCTTACTTCGCTTTTTCGGTTTCAATGAATTCACCCGCTTCATCCCCTCTCCTAACTTATTCTCTTTTCTTATCACTTTGTCCTTTGAATTTTCCAAAAAGTCTATGCATTTCATGTGCAATTTTCTGCAAGTCACTATCCGATTGTTGCCTGTCACCGAAATACCGCAGACAACCAAGCCGTTACAACATACACTTTGGGTATAAAGAAATTTCAAACGGAGGGATTGCAATGACTATCATCAACGTTAAAAATTTGAAAAAAGCTTACGGCACGAATGTCGTTTTAAAAGGATTGGATTTTCAAGCACAAGAAGGCGAAATAATCGGGGTCATCGGAAAGAACGGAGCAGGTAAATCGACGTTTCTCGAAATCCTTATGACAATCAAACAATACGATACAGGAAACGTTGTCCTGTTTGATAAAGACATTAAAGCACTCTCGATGAATCAGCTAGAACAAATCCGACAACAAATTTCCGTCGTCCTGCAACCGACACAGTTCTATAAAACGCTAAAAGTAATCGAGCTGCTGAAATTA
>DYWT01000075.1 GCA_020742515.1 Sporosarcina psychrophila | reverse complement strand
ATCCATTCAGTTTACTGATGATACACGCCGTGTTTTTACTAATGACGAGTACGGTCGTCATTGTTCAGATCATTGTGCGAGACAAGCACTTCTCTAAACTGAAAGAAGAGAAGGATCATGCGGATATTATTAAAGAAATGATGCGAAACATTACGGCGACATCAGATGAAGTACTAAAAAACGTGGAAAATTTAGAAATAGGATCAAAGGAATCGGAGAACTCGACGCATGTAACGGCCGCTGCGACTCAAAATATGGTGGAGGCTGCACATGATCTTTTGAAATATGCAACAAGAAGTCGACAAATGTTAGGAGATGTGTTGGCGGATTCGACTTCCATTATTCAACAATTGGATGTTTCCAAAGAATCTTCCCGAAATGCTACAAGGGAAGCACTTGAAGGGAAAATGGGAATGAAGGAAACAGTTGAGCAAATGTCTGTTATTTCGACAAGTACAGAACAGATGGGACAGGTGGTAGAAAGACTTGAGGATCGGACGAAAGAAATAGAAACAACCTTGCACCTGATGACTGAAATTGCTCAACAGACAAATCTATTAGCCTTAAATGCGGCAATTGAAGCTGCTCGGGCAGGAGAAGCTGGAAAAGGTTTTGCTATTGTAGCAGATGAAGTTCGCAAACTTGCGGATCTTTCAAGTCAACATGCCAATCAAATCGGTAGGGTGGTGAAAGACTTGACTGCAGATACCGTGGATGTAGGAAATGAAATGAGACATACGAGAGAAATGACAGAAATGGGTATTCAAAAAGTGAAGAACTCCGACATTATTTTCTCTAACATTGTAGAGAGAGTGGGAGAGGTTCACGGCTTATTGGATGGCTCTTATACAATGGCTGAAAATATCGAAGTGAATGTCAATGACGTAAATACATTCATCGGAGAAATGTCAATTGTCACCGAAAGCTATAGAGGAAATGCGGAGAATATTTCCGCGGCTTCTGAAGAGCAACTAGCAACGGCTGTGGATTTTAAAAATATTACACTAGAATTACGAAACATCACAGAGAATCTCAATCAGCAGATTGCGAGTATACAGATTTCTTAAGTAATTCACAATGACTAAAACTATTGGAAACAAGACCAAGTGTATAGCTCACTCGGTCTTGTTTCTGTCAGTGCCTTTTTTCATAAATTTTTAGTTTGGTATAGATTGTTTCCAGTACCGGCGTTGGAATAGCATGCATATGTGCATGGTGTAATAATAAACCTTGTAGATGATCTGATTCTAGGGGAAGGGACTTTTCCATGTCACGTTGCATCGACGATTTCATATCGTATGGCATATTACTGATTTTTTCGAACAGCTCTTTCCTGATTGTATCTTGTATAGGTGCATCGATTTTCTCCATAATTGCACCGATTTCTTCTAACAGAGAGGAAACGGTATTGCGACCGGTTTCCAATTCCATGATAGGCCCAATTGGAGATTCCATAAGTGAAGTGATGCCGGACATTACTGTAATGAACAAATATTTATGCCACATTTCTTGATTAATTTTCTCACTTAGAATAAATGAGGCATTTGCTCCTTCGAAAACTTCTTGTAGTTTTTCAATACGCGGTGTCAGTTCACCGGATCTTTCGCCGTACACTAGTTGATGGAGCGGGCTTTTTTGTATGATGGTACCGTGTTCGTCAAGCGTTGTCTCGATAAAACAGAGACCTCCTATGACGGCATCTTCACCGAAAGCTTCTATTAATTGATCGAGATGACCAATACCGTTTAAAAGAGGCAGAATAATCGTGTCCGCTTTAACGAATGGACGGACATCATCGATTGCTTGTGCAAGATGATAAGATTTCGTTGAAATGATGATTAAATCAAATTTTTCCCCACTGTCGATTGATGTAATCAGGCGTGGGACAAGTTTAGCATCGCCATTAATACTCTCGATTTTCAAGCCATATGTGTCAAGCATTTCTTTCCGCTTTGCCCGAACAAGAAAGGTTACCTTCTCTCCTTTTTCCACTAATCTTCCCCCGAAGTAACCACCTATTGCACCTGCGCCAACGATTAAAATATTCACGTGAAAACCCCCTTTGCAACTGTTTGATAATTCCCATTATACATTAATCTGAGGTAATAGAAGTATTGAATTAAGGGAAATAAAAACGATGACAGGCCGGACAGGATATGTCCAGTTAGCCATCGTATAGCATTAATCGATGATAGTGCTATATTTTACGCCGAGAATTTCTTTCATTTTAAAATCGGTACTTCCCAATTGTTTACTTACGAACGCTTCAACATCTTTTTCTTCAATTCCATAAAATGCTTCTATTTCACATGAGAATAATAGTTTCTCTTTTTGAATTAGAGATAGCAAATTTGGTAGCTGCTTCGGTTGTAAATTCTCTTCAGGCAACATTTGTTGAAGTGCGGAGACATAGTGGTCTAGCGAACGTGCACCAACAACTTTGATGCCTTTTTTCTCCTTATTCAACATAACAATCGTCGGAAATCCTTGGATGCCTAGTTGGCGAACAAGTTGAAAGTCTTCTTGAAGTGAAATGTCGGCTTCTGGAAGCTTCGATTGTTTGACGATCTCCCCTCCGTTAAGCCCAACTTTATTGACAAGATCGATTAACATATTATCTTGAGCAATATTTTTATTGAAAGCGAAAAGAGCTTCTCGTGCACGTCGCAAAAATATGTTTGCAAGTTCCGGATTTTGCTTATGAATCACTTTGAATACACGGGATGGGATGAAGGAAGAGGCGATTGGGTTGTCATACCAGAGAGTCCCATCAATTGGCATGCGGGATTGTTCACCGACTTCTTTCCAGTGTTCGGCTACATCGGCAGGGTCATTGATGCCATTTGCAGTGTCTGTAAAGCCGTCCCAGTTTTCCAATAATCCACCCATCAATGTATGCATGTTAAAGTATTGAGCGTATTGCGCCTCAAATTTGCGGAGAACCGGTTCCAATGCCCAGCAATGAGAACAAATTGGATCCGTTACATAATACAAGTCGATCTTTTTTTGAGGCACAGAAAGGTCGATAAATTGCATTTCAGAATCACCGCCGGGACCGCATAGGCCAGTTTCTAAGTCGCACATCATATTATTTTTCATTTCCAACACAATCCCTCACTTCTATATATTGTATTTGTCGGATTCAGCTCGATTCGACTTCGGGATATCCCAGGTACATAAATTGAAAATCCCCTTGCTTTTGGATAATAAGGAGTTGCACCAAGCATGAGGGTATACTTTGATTGCTGACAAGCGGAATGGTTTTTCTTGTTTTAATCGCTTCTTGCTATCAATAGTAAGTCTCTACTCTTAATAAGTATATCGACATACGTAGTCAAAATCATTGTTTCTGCATTTTAACCGTTCCAATACTCAGAAATTGCGATATACTTGGTTTATTAATTTATCGTCGTCAGAGAAAGGATGCGACAATCAAATGCCGACACTAAAAGAGTCCAATGTACTAGGAAATCCAGTTTATCCGATAATGTTTGCAATTGGCGCATGTCATTTGCTGAACGATACTCTTCAAGCTGTAATTCCAGCGATGTTTCCAGTTCTTGTGAAGGAGAGAGGCTTTAACTTTACTCAACTGGGTTTCATTTTCTTCGCTTTGAATATGGTAGCATCTGTATTACAGCCGGTTATTGGGTATTTAAGTGACCGAAAGCCAAAACCTTATGCGCTTCCATTTGGAATGGTATTCTCGCTTGTTGGGATGGGGGGGCTTGCTTTTGCTCCGAATTACTGGTTGTTAATCATTTCTGTCATGTTGCTTGGATTTGGTTCCGCCGTTTTTCATCCGGAAGGATCTCGCGTCTCTTTTATGGCTGCAGGATCGAAGCGTGGGCTTTCTCAATCCATCTACCAAGTAGGCGGGAACTCGGGGCAGGCGCTTGCTCCGTTGATTGGTGCGTACATATTAGTTCCATATGGTCAAAAATCAGCAGCGTTATTTATGCTTGTTGCAATGCTTGGTATTTTTATTTTAATGAAAATATCCGCTTGGTATAAAAAACAGTTGGAACAGGAGAGGTTAAACAATCGTAAAAAGGTTCTCCTTTCATCTATTGGCGTTTTAACAAGAAAACAGGTGGGGGTAGCTCTTGGTTTGCTGCTTGTAATTATTTTTGCACGATCATTTTATGTTACTACTATCACTAGTTTCTTTATCTTTCATTTGACAGACCAATATCCTATTACAGATAAAGAAGGACTATTATATATATTCTTGTTTCTTGCACTCGGAGCAGTAGGGACATTTTTTGGTGGTCCGATGGCAGATAAGATAGGGAGAAAAAATGTCATTGTACTTTCGCTGGCAGTGCCAATACCGTTATGTTTGCTGCTCCCGAATGTTCCACTATGGGCTGTGGCAGTATTACTGATGTTAATCGGTTTTTTTATTATGCTAAGTTTTTCGGTGACGGTTGTGTATGCGCAAGAGCTTGTCCCGAGCAAAATTGGAACGATGGCAGGGCTGACTGTCGGTTTGGCATTTGGTATGGGGGCAATCGGATCAGTTGTCATCGGTATCATGATGGATAGTATTGGTATATATCCGACGATGATTATCGTTTCTTTCCTACCGATTATGGGGCTTGTCGGGCTGGCATTGCCGCGAGATCAGAAAATTACAGCAGAAACTGCAGCTTAAGGAGTCCATGAAAGACGGTTAAACGCTTTGTGGATGCCTTCCGGGATAGACCGGGCAGAAGACCACTTTAGCTGAACTTGTCATTACAAAAATTGTTTCAATGAAGTGTCAAGACGCACAGAATATCTCTATTTGATAAAACAGGCATTCCCAGGTGTGTAGGGTTCGCCTGTTTTATTGATTTAGGTTCCTTTACAAATTACGGACCTAGAAGTATACTAATATAGTTACCTAAGTAAATAAAAGGGGTTGAAGGCTTGAATCCGCTATTCCATGAAATTTTTCAAAAGACGCGATTATTAAGTAAAGAATTAAATCTAGTGTTAAAAGAATATGATCTGTTCGCATCACAATGGACAGTATTGTACTGCGTTCATAGTCATGGGGAAATGATTTTGACAGATGTCTGGAAGTATTTGAATGTGGAAGCCCCGACGATTACACGAACTGTGAGTCGGTTGGGGGAATTGGGATGGTTAACGACACATGAAGGAAAAGATCGCAGGGAAAAGATAGTCCGTCTAACTGAAGAAGCGGTAGCTAAGTTCCCCTTGATTGAGGCTTGCATTATTCAGTTTGAAAATGAATTTTTAAAAGGTTTGTCAAGTGAAGAACAGGTAATACTAAGAGGATTATTGAAAAAGCTGGACAATGAAAGAAGTGAGTAATTTGGAGAAGAAAGAACCTATTTGGACAAAACCATTTGTCAGTTTGTTTTTCACTAATATATCTGTATTTATCGTATTTTATGGTCTTGTGACTACTCTGCCGCTTTATGCAATCGGGGTGTTGAACCGAACAGATGAAGAGGCGGGTTTATTGATGACAGTATTCTTAATCTCCGCAATTGTTGTCAGACCGTTTACAGGAAAAATACTAGATATTGCAGGAAAGCGAAAAATGTTATGGATTGGTCTTGCCCTCTATTTGATATGTACAGTCCTCTATTATTTTATCCAACCGTTTGCGGGGCTTTTAGTGTTGCGTTTTGTACAGGGGATCTGGTTTAGTATTATTACAACGGCGACCCTTTCAATTGCTGCGGATATTGTGCCGATTACGCGAAGAGGTGCAGGCCTGGGTTATTTTTCGATGTCGAC
The DNA here is from genome assembly GCA_020742515.1 of Sporosarcina psychrophila. Taxonomy (GTDB): domain Bacteria; phylum Bacillota; class Bacilli; order Bacillales_A; family Planococcaceae; genus Sporosarcina; species Sporosarcina psychrophila_B. Next base: position 234 of record DYWT01000075.1, on the reverse strand, counting down.
AAACTTAGCTGTTGTTCTCGGGCCATTAATTGCGCTATCTGTCATTCAATCCTATTCATTCGATGTATTGTTCATCGTGTTGAGTGCATTAATGATTGTAGGTGTGTTAACATCTCTATCGGCGCCAGCCGGAGTTATTCCTGTGAAAAATGATGTGAAAATTAAATTGTCATTTGGCGACCTTTTTGAAAGAGGGGCTGTGCCAGTGGCATTTCTCGGAAGTTTGATTGCGTT
>DYWT01000074.1 GCA_020742515.1 Sporosarcina psychrophila | reverse complement strand
AAAAGTCTTTGCGCACAACGGTATCCATCCCGGTTGTCGGTTCGTCAAAAATCGTTAACGGACAATGAGAAGCAAGACCGATAATGGTATTGAACGTGCTTTTTTTACCTTTAGAAAGGTCGTTATGCCGGGCGTTAGAGTGGAAGCCAAAATAATCGAACAGCCGCTGTGCGAGTGGCGCATCCCAATTCGGGTAGAAACGATTTGCTTCTTTAAAAATATCCTTCAATGTCAGTTTGTCAGAATAGCTCATTGTATCGTCTACAAGAATAGAATTTGCAGATACTTTTAAACTGTTGAAGGGATTGTCTGAAAAGACATAGGCATCACCTGATGAGGTTTGGATATGTCCTGCAACGATTTTCATCAGTGTAGATTTGCCGACACCGTTTCGCCCGATGATTCCCGTAAGAACACCTTGAGGGATACTGAAATTCATTTTGTCTAACACCGTACGTTTGCCATATGTCTTCGTCACATCGTTAAATTCAATTACCGTCATGTTTATTCCCCCTTTTTTCGCTTACGCTCCGCTTCTATCATCAATAGCAGATGTGTATCATCGACACCAAGAAGCGTAGCCTCATTGAGCAGTTCTTCAATTAGTCGCCGCAGTGTTTCTTCTTTTCGTTTGGCGAGCAGTTTACTGCGGGCATCAGGAATGACAAACATCCCCAGACCGCGCCGCTTGTAGACAACTTCCGCTTCGAGCAATAACGTAAGACCTTTGCCGGCTGTGGCGGGATTTATATTGAAGAGTTCTGCAAGTTGGTATTGGGAATAGACTTTTTCATCGGGCGAAAGAGTACCATCGATTATTTCCGTTTCAATCCATTCCGCAATTTGGACGTAAATTGGTTTCGAACCGTCCATGTTAAGCACTCACGTCACCTCCCACTGTATAGTGCATTACTGTTGTAATGTACTATACGTGAATGGAAAATGAAATACAACTGTTAAAAAGGTTTTTGGTACTTTTTGTGAGCGTATCCCGAAGTAGGACTTCGGGCATCATCAAACGATTTTAAGATATCCTACAATTCAGTCGAATTGGCTATACACAGCTCCACAGCTATGGCATAATAAGTTCTATCGAGAAGTAATTCGTAAAACGAAAGAGTTTTTGGGGGTCAAAAAGATGAAGACAGTTTTTTCTTATGCATTGCCATACAAGTGGCCAATCGTTATCGCTTTGTTTCTTATGTTATTGGAATTATCAGTAGAGCTGATTCAGCCTATGCTCATCGCAAAAATTATCGATGATGGCATTATGGCGGGCAATGAGACAGTAATTTGGACATGGGGAAGCGTCATGATGGCATTGGCGTTTGTTGCTTTCTTTTCGGGGGCCATCAATTCTTTCTTTGCTGCACATGCCGCACAAAGTTTTGGATTTGATTTGCGACAGGCACTTTTTCGCCAAGTACAGGCTTTTTCAATGGCGACGTTCCTTAGGTTCCCAACAGCTGGCCTCATTACACGCTTGACAAGTGATGTCACAATGGCTCAAAACGTCCTGTTTATGGGGCTGCGAATTATGATGCGTGCGCCATTGCTCGTGATCGGAAGTTTAATTATGGCCTTTTTCGTCAATGTGAAACTAGCATTATTCCTCGTAGTAGGAGCACCATTTCTGCTGATTTTCCTCTATTTCATGGCAAAAAAAGGGGTCAATTATTTTTCCGGAGTCCAGAGAAGGCTTGACCGTGTAAACCGGGTCATTCAGGAAAATTTACAGGCTGTACGACTTATAAAAGCATTTTTACGCGGTGCGTATGAAGCCAGTCGCTTTTCAAAAGTATCCGACCTGTTAAGAAAAGATACTGTCAAAGCAATGCGGACGATGGAGCTCATTTTACCAATCCTTCTATTTGTCATGAATGCCAGTCTAATGGCGGTGTTATGGTTCGGAGCGATTGAAGTACGCGATGGAGGCGCACAAGTGGGGGAACTAGTTGCAATCGTCAATTACGCAATGCGCATGACGGGGGCATTCTCTATGTTCTCATTTATCATTGTGGCATTTTCACGTGCAAAAGCATCTTCTGAACGGATGGAAGAAGTATTACTTGCGAATGAAGACTTGGAAATTCATAGTTCAGAAAGCACAGGACTATTGCACAATGAAGGTGATTTGCGCTTCGAGAACGTATCGTTCATGTATCCGGGTAAGCAAGAACCGATCTTGGATAACGTGTCATTCCATGTTTCACCGGGGGAAAAGCTCGCCATTATGGGGGCAACGGGATCAGGAAAATCTACATTGCTTAATTTAATTCCACGTATCTTTGAAAAAACACAAGGGGGAATCTATGTCAGCGGAACAGAAGTGGAAGATTGGCCGTTGAAAGATTTGAGGGATACAATCGGATTCGTTCCACAGCAATCGATTTTATTCACAGGGTCGATTTTGGACAACTTATCATGGGGTGATACGGAGGCGCATGTCGACGAACTGGAGGAGGCGGCTAAAAAAGCGCAAATCCACGAATCCATTGACTTGTTCCCGCTGAAATATGGTACCCGGGTCGGGCAAAAAGGTGTGAACTTATCTGGCGGACAGAAACAGCGTCTATCCATCGCAAGGGCGCTCGTCCGAAAACCGTCCATTCTTATTCTTGACGACAGTACTAGTGCGTTGGACGTGAAAACAGAAACGGCATTATGGGATGCGCTCGAAGGAGAAGTAGCGACAATGCTTGTTGTCACGCAGAAGATCCGGACCGCGCAAGGCGCTGACAAAATCCTTCTTTTGGATGAAGGGCAAGTTGTCGGCTACGGAACGCATGAGGACTTGATGGAGCAGTCCGCATTGTACCGGAAAATCGCGGAATCTCAATCCGATGAGGAGGTGGCAGCCGATGTTACGCGCAATTCGTAAACCGTTCGGCTACGAGACGATTCTATCCAAAGAGGATATTCAAGGCAAAGGAAAAAAGAAAAAAGAACGCGCGAGTAACTGGAAATCGGTTCTCTTTCGAATCTGGAAACTTGTCGATGAACAACGGGGTCTGCTCATTGCTGTCCTTGCGCTTGTTTTCGTCAGTTCAGTCTTAGCGCTGCTAGGACCATTGATGATTGGTAAAATTATTGACCATTATATTATTCCAATGGAGTTCGCGGGGTTAGGTGGCAATATCGGGTTACTGATCGCGATTTACATCGGCTTATCACTTGCGATGTATTTCCAGAACTATTGGATGGTCGGCATTGCCCAGCAAACTGTCTTCCGATTACGGACGAGCCTGTTTGCGCATCTTCAAAAGTTACCGGTCACATTTTTCGATAAACGGCAGCACGGAGAACTGATGAGCCGCATCACAAATGATATAGAAAACGTCAGCCAAACACTGAATTCATCTTTCATTCAAGTGTTCTCAAGTATTTTGACGCTGACAGGAACATTTGCGGTCATGCTTTACTTAAGCCCGCTGCTGACATTGCTGACGATGATTATTGTGCCAGTGATGTTCGTCGCGATTCGGTGGATTACACGTCGTACAGGCCTGTTGTTTAAAGAACAACAGCAGGCGGTAGGTGAATTGAACGGAATGATCGAAGAGACGATTTCCGGTCAGCGTATTGTCAAAGCATTTTCTCAGGAAGAACGTGTAATGGAAGAGTTTGCAGAGAAAAGTGGCCGCCTTCGCCGCACCGGTTTCTGGGCATTGACTTATTCAGGTTTTATACCAAAAGTGATGAATATGTTGAACAACGCGAGTTTTGCGGTCGTTGCAGGCGTGGGGGGATTGCTAGCACTAAAAGGAGACGGAATTGTAACGGTCGGAACAATCGTTATTTTTTCGGAGTTCGCACGCCAGTTTACACGTCCGCTTAATGATCTCGCGAACCAATTCAACACGGTCCTATCGGCAATCGCGGGAGCGGAGCGGGTCTTCAAAATCATGGATGAACCGGTTGAGAAGGATGAAGCGACAGAATATGCGGATATGGCCCTACAAGGGGACGTAGAATTCCGCAACGTTTCCTTTGGCTATGCAGTCGAAACAGACGGCTATACCATTAATGATTTATCATTCCATGTAAAGGCAGGGGAAACGGCTGCATTTGTCGGGGCAACAGGCGCAGGGAAAACAACCATTATGCAGTTGCTTGCCAGGTTCTATGAAGTCGATAAAGGAGAAATCTACATCGATGGCATTCCGATTAGCAAATTGCCGCGAAAAACGCTTCGCAGTCAGACTGCATTCGTCTTGCAAGACCCATTTCTTTTTGAAGCGACAGTACTTGAAAATATCCGTTATGGAAAACTTGATGCAACAGATGAAGAGGTCATCAAAGCGGCAAAACAGGCCAATGCGCACAGTTTCATTAGTCGGTTGGAAAATGGCTATGACACTTTATTGACAGCGGATGGCGGTGAGATTTCTCAAGGTCAGAAGCAGTTGTTGTCAATCGCGAGAGCACTCGTTGCAGACCCGGTCCTTTTATTACTCGATGAAGCAACAAGCAGCATTGACACTGTGACAGAACTGGAAATCCAAGAAGCCCTTGATCGCCTTATGGAAGGCAGAACCAGTTTCGTCATTGCACATAGATTGAACACAGTACGGAAAGCAAATACCGTCTATGTCATGGAACAAGGGAAACTGATTGAATCTGGAAACCAAGAAGAATTGATTGAACAGCAAGGCGTATTTTATAACATGCTACTAGAATCGAAAGTATAGAAAAGCGGAAGCGGCCTGCACAGACGCGACAGGCATAAGACGTACCGGCGAAGTGGCGTACTTTGCCCGGGAAGGATGCATTTCAATCCTTCCTAGCCGGAACGACTTATGACCCAAGCGTTTGGCCGCTGTAGCTAGACATAAAGAAAAGTGGAAGGCGCCGTTTAGCCCCGGCTTGCGCCTGTAGCTAGACATAAAGAAAAGCAGAAGTGGTTTGTCTAAACAGAAAAAGGCTACAAGGATACTTGTCCTTGTAGCCTCTTTCTATAGAATAATAAGTTTTTTAAAACTCGATTTTTGTCCTGTTAGCAACATCGAACACTTTTCACTTTCAAGTTCAGAGTTATCCTATTTTATTTCACATTTTCTATATCGAGTGTTGTTCCATCGTCAAATTCGACTTCAAGATCAAATTTTGAGTATGAATCTAATCCATACCACTGGAGGATTTTATCAATCACTTCTTTTTCAGGCGTGTCTTTCGTAATACGAATGTCTAAAAAGAGCAAATTAAGCTCATCCATCGCTTCATTATCTTTCACTTTTATATTCATTAATTTATTTTCATACTCCGCTTCCGCTTTTTTCTCGACATTATAATCAACGTCAATTGCATCTTTTCCGTCGACGTCGATTTCAAGATCGAATGTATTAAAGCCGAATCCATCACCCGTTTCGATGGAACCGCCTTCCTTCTCACGTTCAAGAGTAACATCTGCCTCTTCTCGATTCGGCTTATCCGCATTTTTCCCGAGGTTTCCACACGCACCTAACAGCAATGCACCCGAAATTAAGGCCACACCTAAAACATTTAAGCTTTTCATAAAAATCACTGCCTTTCCTATTTGTACTCATACTTATTAATTTGCCTAAAAACAAACTTTCTAAACAAAAGTCTCAATTCAATTTAAAAAACCGACATTTTAGCCGGTCAGTAAGAAGGAAATATAAAGTGCAAAGGATACTATCGGATTTTACCATTTGGCAATGTGTTCTTCGGAGCACCCGAGCATGTTACGGATTTGTAGCATGGAACCGTCCTGTAAGCGTACGGTCCCCTCAAAATAGCCAACCACTTGATGGACTTCAGTGCGTACGAGCCGGACATTGGTTATAGAAACTCGTTCAAAAAATGGTGTAAAGGTCATGTCGACGGTATCAGTAAACTTTGTACGGATTTTCCAGGGCGTCATAAAGTTCATTTTGTCATAGGTGAATAGGACATCTTCGTGAACTTTGGTCATTGCTCCATCAACAAACACTGCGTTTTCAGTCATGCCCGTCCCGTCCGTCCATTTACCGCCGAAGTTAAGCCCAATACGGCGACCGCCGAGACGTTGTGAGGCCATTGCCCAGTTCCATTCTGCTTTGCGAGGCCAGACGCCTCTGCCGTAATCGAGAACAGCAAAACTGTATTCTGGGTTAAAATCGTAGCGTTTGTCACCGATTTTAACAAATCCTGATGTCGGCAATGAATGATGCTTTGCGGTGAATTGAAAAATATCCCGACTTTTAGGTATAACGACATTCAACGATTCATCGTCGATAGGATGAGCAATATTGAAATCTGCATGAAGAACTTCATTATCAAAGTCTTGAATTGTTACGGACAGATGTGTTTCACCTTGGATATGTATGATTTGAACGGTCAGATTATCATTCACGAACTTGACGCTATCCAGTACATTCTCAGGCATCTTCACATTTCGTCCGATTGGAATTGTTATTTGTTTTTCATAAAAACGTTGCGTTTCGTAATCCAGAATATAGACAAAGCAGACAGCTGCATAATCGAGATGGCTAATCGTCGCGGAAAACAGTAAATCTTCCCCGTACACACACCAATAATTCCACTTCTTCTTACGCATGAAATGGTTCTTCAAATTACTCTGGATGAAAGGCTGACGTGCGAAACCGATTGCTTCCGGATTTAATAACCCTTTGTCGTTACATAACGCAACGGGTCCGGTAATTTCTCTCTCTGCATGCTGCATATAGACGTTCCTCCTGCCTATTGTCTTTTTCGAAGCTTATTGCTATAATCCTTATTGTACCAAAGATTCGGGGCATTAGCTCAGCTGGGAGAGTGTCACGCTGGCAGTGTGAAGGTCAGGGGTTCGAGCCCCCTATGCTCCATATAGTAATGGTGAAAGTAAAGCCCGTCATATCGACGTTTTAAGGCTAAAGGGGGAAAGAACCATGTACGAACCCTAGCACTAAAACTACTTGATATGATGCTTATCCGAAAAGACTGAAATCTTCTAATTATTATATTAGGAGGTTTTTTGCGTTGGTGAATAAAACAGGTGTCTTTGATGTCGAACTGAATTTACAAGACGTGTTATTGTCTAGTAAAACTGTCCATCAAAAAAAGGTTGATTCAATGGAAATTGAAAAAGCTCTTGAAACCGTAATAAGGCAAATGCGGGTAACTGGATTTAGGTCACGTACAATTAGTGACTATAATCTGCATATGACGAAGTTTCAGCAAGTAACAGGTGTAAACTACCTTGATGAAATTAC
>DYWT01000073.1 GCA_020742515.1 Sporosarcina psychrophila | reverse complement strand
CTTATTTAGTAAGCTTGTTATTTTTAAGCGAAATGAGGTATAAGCATGGAAACGCAACCCATTCAAAAACGTACATGGCTTTTATACACCTTGTTTTTTATAGGAATGGTTCTATTTATTTATGGATATTTTGTAATGACAGGTACTTCCTTTATCTGGCAAGGAGATGGCTTTTCACAACATTATCAGCTGTTTTATGATTATGTAGGAAAATTACAAGGATTGCTGACAGGAAATGGTTTTTCATTTTGGGATTGGACAATCGGCATGGGTGCTGATACCTTAATTTCTTATGGTTATTATGTAGTTGGGGATCCCTTCGTTTATTTAGGAATCCTTTTTCCTGAATCTTTACGTGAATTAGCTTATCATCTTCTACTTCTAGCACGTTTGTGGTGTATTGGAGCAAGCTTTTTATTTTATGCTCGAAAAATAAAATTATCTCATAAAGCAGGAGTATTGGGAGCGATCATGTACGCCTTCAGCCATTATGCAATTTATAATGTAACACGGCATCCTTTTTTTCTCTTGCCGCTCGTTTGGTATCCATTGCTTTGTTTAGGTGTAGAAAAAATATTGCGCAAAGAATCGGCTGCGTTTTTCACTGTTATGGTAGCAGTTAGTGCTATCGCAAACTTTTATTTTTTTTATAAATTAACCTTATTGGTGTTGTTATATGGTGCGGTTCGTTATGGTTTTTTGTATGGGTTTCATTCTTGGAGAGAAACCTTTCAAATGATTTGGCAATGTATTTTACCTTATTTAATTGGAGTGATGCTTTCAGCTGTCATTTTTCTTCCGATAGCAGGGGGATTTTTGAACGCTTCTCGAAGCCCAGAAGGCACAGCCACTTCTTTGCTCTATTATCCACTGGAATATTATGGACTACTTCTAGCAAATTTTTTCACGCCGGGATCTGCTTTTTGGACAGTGGGTGGTTTCTCTATTTTTACTTTATTTTCCTTGTTTTTTCTATGGAAGAGAAGGAGAAATTATCCATCTCTTTTGACTGTTTTGCTGATACTGGGAATCTTCACGCTCATACCATTTTTTGGTTCCGTTATGAATGGATTCGCCGGTCCATATAATCGTTTTACTTTTGCTATCCCTTTTTATCTTGCGATCGCAAGTGGACGTTTTTTGGAAGAACGAGAAAGAATGAAGAAAAAAGAATTTTACTGGATGAGCGGAGGCTTACTCTTTTTTACCATTTTGCATATCGCTGCTATGCTTATTTATGGGGATTTATTTGTTTTTTCATTACCGATAGTAATTGGTTGGATTTTGTGGAGCTTGCTGATTTGGGAGCATCATGTAAAAAAGAAAAAGGTTACAAATCTGTTGCTTATTTTTGTTGCCATAAACATGGCCGGGAATGCACTGGCATTTTATTATCCGATTGGCAGAAATACCATGAGCACTATGCTTGATTACGGCGAAGCAGAAGAGTCTTATGCAGGCTTATTCGCTGGCTTGGAAAAGAGTTTGCCGCAAAACGAATGGTATCGAGTAGGGGTTACTTCAAAAGATAACCATGTGAAGAATCAATTTACCTATTTGAACTTGATGGGATTGAATTCTTACCTATCGATTACGGATGAGGATATTTCCAAGTTCGCGGAAGAGCTAGAAGTTGGAAGCTTCCAATTAATTCAGCCTCTTCGGAATGGGTTCGATGATCGCCGCATCGTAAATCATTTACTTGGAGTACGCTTTATACTGACGAACCAAGAGAATCGAGCGTATCTTCCTGAGGGGTATGATGTCATTCAGGAGAAGGATAATTATGTAGTTGCTGAAACAAAAAACGCCTATCCCTTTGCATATGTAGAAAATACTTATCTTCCTTATTCGCAGTTTGCAGAATTGAATCCCGTTGAAAAAGAAGCCTTTTTAGCAAAGGGAATTGTTTTGGACGACGAAATTGAATTTGCAGGCTTGCACATTTTTGATGAGGAGATAGGATTCGACACCATTCCATTTGAAGTAGTAGAGAGGGAGAATGTGTCTGTGCAAGAAGGTGACTCCTTTGAAGTTACAGAAGAGAAAGCACAGTTTACATTAAAGCTGCTGGATTCTAAAGGACTAATAGGGAAAGAATTATTTGTTTACTTGGAAGGCTTACAATACGAACCATACGAAGAACATACTCTTTTAAATCAAGAAAACACAAGCTACTGGGCAAGAGTAAAAATGGGGAATGTAGAAAAGAGTATTGCGCAATCTGACCAATACAGTTTTAGCTCTTATTTTTACCGTGGAACGATGCTTTTCAATATGGGATATATGGAAGAAGTGGAAGATGAACTAACAATTCAGTTTGACGATACTGGCCATTACAAAGTGGAAAATGTGACATTGTATGCATTACCCGTATTACAAGAAGAGGATGACCAAGTTGCTTCTCAAAAATGGGATAATGCATTAGAATTGCATATATTTGATAATGAAAAAATTGAAGGAATGATACAACAAAATAATCCTGGCTTACTTGTACTATCGATTCCTTATACAAAAGGCTGGAAAGTAAGTATCAACGGTAAGAAAATTGACACAGTAAAAACGAATTTAGGTTTTATTGGTATACCTCTTCAATCAGGTAAATCAGAAGTTGTGCTACAGTACCGAACACCCTTACTAAAAATCGGAATGATGCTAAGTCTTCTTGGATTTGTCTTACTAGTATATAAGTATCGTTCTCAATTGAAGTAAAAAGACATATGCTTTGCAAGTGATTAAATTTTTCGTTACACTAATTATAAGAAGTTTACAACTGTAAACAAATATGGTTAGGAGAGGGTTATTTTCATGAAATACAAGAAAAAAATTATTGGATT
>DYWT01000072.1 GCA_020742515.1 Sporosarcina psychrophila | reverse complement strand
TATCACAAGTAGTGCGTGTTAAGACACAATACGCACATGTGGTAACCAGAAGCGTATCATCATTAGTGCGTGTTTTTGTTATGCAGCTTGCCATAATCATCTCTCCTACTATATCTATTAACTACATTTCTATAATACTTAAAGTGAATGTGTAACTAGGAGACAGTGAGATACAGCATGCAAAAAATTAGGGGATGAGACAAAATTCTTGAAGATATAGAAAAATAATAGATAGCCGGACGTTAGACTTCTAGGAAATAGCATCTGCGTGAGACTATAGGCACACAGATGCCCGAGAAAAGCTAACGTCCGGCTTATTTTTGAAGGGAATGGTTTTGTCCCAGCCCCTAAAATTATTTAAGAAAATATATCTTATTCTGATATTTGATCTAATAAATTATAGAATGAGTGCTGTTTATCACGTATAGTACCGAGGGACCGTCTTATTCCATGTTTTATAAAAGCATTGCTCATTATTACTATAACCCGTCATTTCATTGTACAGGTAATAGTTATCAGCATCACAACTCATGACACTTTTCGTTACTACATTTGTATCGATATCACTATCTTTCACTTGTACAGTCCAGTCACATTCTACTTTGGCGGATAGAGGGTCACCTTCTTTTATTGTATATACATTATGGTTAGTAGATCCATAAGTGATATTTGTTTCGGTCAAAGTTCGTAGCCCTTCATCAGAAAAGTCATCTAACACCCACTCATCTGTTGTAAGTTTCTTGATGACATTCCGAGTCCTATAACCATCCCTGATAATTTCCTTTTCAAGGGGTGCTGCAGTTTCGGACTGCTCATATTTCAATCTTACCTCATTGAAATCATTGATAACAGGAAGTAATAGTTCTGAATGAGAAAAATCAACAATTAGATTCACAATCTCCTTGTCTGGCCATATTTGAGGCCAATAAGTCGGTGAAATTGTTACTTCGATGCTATGCCCTGCTTCAATTTGATAGCCAATAACATCCAATGGAATTTCTACATCGATGTATTCACCAACAGTTAGATCCTCTGGGAATTCATGACTTTTATAATGGTTGAGATTGAGTTGACCTTTTGTTACGAGTGTCTTTTCACCTGTAGGGTGTACATCCGTCACTCTAACATGGAGATTCGCTTCTTCCTTGTCGGGTTTAACTCGTATTTTAGCAACTGGCTGACCGATGATATTTAATGTTGTGTCCTGTTTTGGCAACATAAATGATGTGGCCAATGCATTATCAATTAATTGATCATCAGGAAGGTCACCTTCCTGACCAAATGGACAGAATACTCCAGAATAAAGACCATGCTGTTGACGATTCAATAATGGAACTTCACCGTTGATATTTTCCAAAATATCAATTTCACTTTTTTCTTCATTATATAAGTCTAGCCACTTACCTTCTCGAAAATCATAGGTGGTCTTAGGCTTCACACCATCCTGCAAATATACGAGGAAGGCATCTTTATGTGTATCTTGGTCCCCTTCTTCTGTCATCCAGCGATCGAGCCATTCAATGACCTCTTGAAGGTATCCTATTTGAGGTCCTGGAATGGCCATGTCTGGAAATTCATGCGCCCAAGGTCCAACAATCCCTTTTTTAGGGACATCGAGATTATTCATTAATCGAAATAGGGCATTTGTATATCCATCTGCCCAACCACTCATGGTCAGGACTGGTATTTTGATGGCACTGTAATCTTCTCCAATTGAACCGTGTTTCCAATAATTATCTCTGGTTTGATGTGACACCCATTCCTCGATGAACGGGGGTGTATTTTCCATACGGTTGAGCCACATATCATACCATTTTTCTCCCACATACTTTGGAAATGGTGGTCTTGCGTTGTATGCGAACATAGTTGATGCCCACCAAAGCATGTCAGAAGCCATCATTGTACCACCTTTATAATGGACATCATCAGCATATCGATCATCTGTTGAACATAAAGTAATGATTGTTTTCAGTGCAGGTGGTTGCAATGCAGCAAGTTGAAGCCCATTGAAACCGCCCCAAGACTTACCAATCATAGCAACCGAGCCGTTGGACCATTCTTGGTTTTCAATCCAAGAGATTACTTCCAGTGCATCATCTTGCTCCTGTTTTGGATATTCATCCTCGATTAGCCCTTCAGAATCTCCTGTACCTCTGATATCTACACGGATAGAAGTGTAACCCATGCCAGCAAAATATTTGTGACGGATTTCATCACGAAGGGCAGTGAATTCATCTTTCCTGTATGGAAGATATTCAAGTACAGCGCCCTTTGTCTTTTCAGATGTTTTAGGTTGCCATAGTTTAGCTGATAATTTTATACCGTCTGACATCTCTATCCAACAATGGTTAATAATTTCTACTTCGTACGGAAAGTCTGTTCTTTCTTGAATTTTAGTATAATCTACGTCGAATACACCCATTTATTTATCCTCCTCATATATATGATCGTCGTTCTTCAACCATTTCATCAATGAAATGATAAGCAGTATATAGATGATGACGACTGGTACCGCAACGACAACGGCTGATGTCTGTACTACATTCAATCCACCAATTAACAGTAATGAAATAGACAACAATGCCATGATGAGACCCCAAAGAATTGTATGCCATGTCGGAGGCTCAACACCTTCGTCTACTTTTATTGATGCTGTTGAAGCTAGTATATAAGACGCTGAATCAAGTGATGTTGCTAGGAAAATGAATCCAAGAATCACGAAGAATAATATCGCAATATAACTCATCGGTAATGTGTCAAGAACATTGATGATTGTCTCAGCATCACCAAATTCTGCCATACTACCTAGGACATCGAGTTCTCCTGTCTGTTGAAGATTCATCGTATATCCACCGAAAATTCCGAAATATAGCCAACTACCGATAGATCCCCAACCAAGGATGTGGAGTATCGTGCTCTTCAAAGTACGCCCTTTGGAAATACGAGCAATGAAGAGCCCCATGAACAGTGCAGTAGCAGCGAACCATGCCCAATAGAAGACTGTCCAAGACTGTGGAAATCCACCGCCGCCAATCGGGTCAGTATAGAAACTCATTCTCAGAAAATTCTGCGCCATGATGCCAAAGCTGTCTGTAAAGTAAGTTAATATGAAACTGGTTGGACCTACGATAATGACGAATAGGGCTAATATAAGTGCAAGGTATACGTTGATGTTACTGAGCTTGCGTATACCTTTATCAAGACCTAGAGACGCACTTGTAATATATATGACCGACCAGATTAGCATTATAATGATGCTTAGTGCAATTGACTGTTCCACACCTAGAAGATGGCCAATTCCAGCGGAAACCATCGGTACTCCCAGTCCCAGTGATGTACCAAGACCACCGACAAGACTCCATATGACAAGTATATCGATGACCTTTCCGATGATACCATCTGAATGTTTACCAAGCGCACCTCTTACAGATTGACTGACTTTAAGTGATTTGTTCTTTTTATTAAAAAAGGAATATGCAATGACAATGGTCGGGAAAGCGTAAATACACCATGCAGAAATACCCCAATGGAACATTCCATATGCAACAGACCACTCTGCTGCAGTTTCACTGCCAGATTCAAAGCCAAATGGCGGTCCTTGGAAGTAGTACATCGGTTCAATAATCGACCAGAACATGATACTGGTACCCATACCTGCACAGAATAGCATCGCTCCATAACTAAAATTTCCAAATCTAGGCTTTCCCTCTCCGAGTTTTACTCTTCCATACTTTCCAAAAGCAAGCCATATAAGCAAGACAAAAAGACCGAATGTCATAAATTGGAATATCCAATCCATTCTTGAGTTGATTCCAGACAAGATATTGTTTAAGAACGGTTCAGCAGATGACTGGAAGATGATTAAAAGTAGCGTAAGTAGCAATAGTACTATAATAGATGGCCAAAAAATTAAATGATCTAACTTTGCTTTTTCTTTCATTAAATCCCTCCGTAAATTATCTTGATTAATTTTCAGAAATGATAATTTCATCATTTTCTAGCACGAGTATATTATGTAAAAAACTTAACATAAACATTAATTTAAGGAAAGGTAATGTGATATTTAAAATGCCTTTACGTTTTTCAATACTTCAAGAGTCTAGATATTATATAGGAGCATAAGGAAATCTGTGAAGGTATTGTTGATAGGCTGATTGAAGGAGAAACAAAGCTAGAGACCTAGAATTACAATATAAACCTTTCCTCTTACTCATTCATCAGTCAACCTTTGATAAGTCATTATGCGGCCTCTCAAGCGAAGGTACTTGGTTTAGGTAAAACAATGGCAGCTAAAGGATCGGAGCGTGGTATTACGATAAATTTGTTGGCGTTTGGTGCTTTCACAGCATTGTTTGGAAGTATGGAAGACGAAGAAGGAAGCGTCAGGGAGAACGAATTGGAGCTGAACTGGTTTCACCTGCTGTTTTGTGGTTATCTCACAAAGATAATCAATATAATGGTAAAATTTTCGAAGTGGCAGCAGGAAGAGTCGCTGAGAACTTCTTTGGTTCTAACTAAGGCTACTGGGATAAAGATCTTACAGTAGAAAAATTATTTGAAAATGAAGAAGCTATTCTAAATCAAGATGGTTATAAGAGTTTAGAAAATACTGTTGATTTATCGAAATGAATGACTGAATATAACACGGGCTGGTAGCATATATACGAAGATACCAGGGTTTGAAAATTATATTTAAAGTCGTTAGAGTACATTGATTTAGAAGGATTATTCTGAAAACTCAAATTGACTTTCAATCAAATTGTTAAACGTTCGCATCGAAAAATGATAAGCCGAAGCTTATCACAAGTAATGCATTTAACGACAAGTTATAGAAATAATCAAGGCGCGGGTTGTATTTTTCAAAACGCTACGTTGAAAAATCTCCACCCTTTACCCCTTTGATGATTCATATTTTTCACGTTGTCGAATAGTAGCCGAAAGCTACACTAAGCAAGTCAAAAATTTATCCCTATCGCCTTAAAATTTTACCGGGAAAAACCACTGAATAAAAAAGATACGAGATTAATCTCTCGTATCTTATTTCTTATTCTGTAACTTTCTGACCGGCATTGTTAATCAGATTACTGGTTTCTTTTTTAACTTTTGCTATGACGAGCCCAACTATGAATCCAATAATTCCGGTAATAATCCAGCCAGCCCCGTTTGCAAAGAGCGGAATAAAGCTGAAAGTATCGTTAATAGCGTCAGGCGCAATGCCCGCATCTTTCAGTGCATCCAGTATTGCAACGATGCCGACACCAATGATTGTGCCGACGTAAACTGACTGATGTCCGTTGAACATGTTATTCGCAAATATTAAAGCAATCAGTGCAATGGCCAGTGGATATAGTAAGAGCAGTACAGGTGATGCCATAGTTAAAATAGTATTCAAACCGAAGTTTGTAAAAATCAAGCTGAGAATCGCAAAGACTATAATCCATTTTTTATAAGATAATGATGATTGAATTCGTTCGAAATACTCAGATACAGCTCCTAGGCACGCAACATTAGTCGTAATACCTGTAAGCAGTATAACCAGTCCGATCATATAAATTCCAACAGGTCCAAGAAGGAACTCAGAGCTCTGTGCAAGTATTTCCCCCCCGTTTTCCTTAAAGCCGATTGCATCGACACTCGTCGCACCAATCCATGCCATCGATACCTGCAATGCAACCAATCCGGCTGTAGTAATCAGCCCTGCTTTAATGAAAATTTTTGATATTTCCTTTTCGGATTTAATACCATATCCTTTAATCGATTTAATGAATATACCTCCAAAGACAAAGGCCGCAAGTACATCCATTGTCAGGTATCCTTGAGTAAAGCCTTTTAAGAAGACACCGTTCATATACTCTTCCTGTGGTTCACCAATTTCTCCCATTGGATTAACAATCGATGTAACTACCAGAACAAGTAGTAAAATGCTAAACACCGGAGCAATCATCTTGCCTAAGCGGTCTACAAACTTTGTCGTGTTCCAAGATAACAGTATTGTCAGTCCGATGAATATCACCGAAAAGATAAATAAGTACAGCGACGTATTATCGGAGCCGACAACCGGTTTAATTGCAATTTCGTATACGACAGAAGTCGTTCTTGGAATGACATAGAATGGTCCAAGTGCTAGAAACAGTAAAATTGAAAATACCACAGCAAACTTCGGATGAACTCTGCTCGCCAGTTTTTCTACTGTACCTCCGCCTCTTGTCAGTGCCATGATAGCAAGTAGTACAAGACCCACACCCGTGATTAGGAAGCCTCCCATTGCTACCCATATGTTTGTTCCTGCTTGCTGCCCAACTATTGGTGCAAAAATTACGTTTCCTGCTCCTAAAAACATAGCGAATAACATAAGACCAATGATTAATATTTTTGAAAATGGTAGTTTATCGTTCATATATTAAATCCCCCTTGGATTATTTGAGTTATGAAATATTAAGCATTAAAACGTTCAAAGCGTAGCGGCTCAACCGGTACAGTCGTTTCTGTACTGTTAATCATTTCTGCAATAAGTTTGCCTGTTACCGCGGCTAAACTGATTCCGTCCCCTTCGTGACCAGCTGCAATATAAAAACCGGGTACTTTTTCTACATGTGATATAAAAGGCAAGTGGTCTTCTGTCCACGGACGAAGCCCTGCATATGCTCTGATGACAGTCATGTCATCAATCTTTGGAAAGAATCTTACAGCCCTTTTGGCAATGTGTTTTACGACATCGTGACTGACTTTCGTATCGTATCCTAAAAACTGACGGCTGCTTCCGACGAGGAAGTTCTGACTTTCAGTCGGCTCCATAACGAGCGCAACACCGTACTTTTCAGTTACAGGATCAACCTGACGTTCCCCACCGAACTTGGAAATCAGATAGCCAAACTCCATAATGTTTCTCGAGGCGACTTGCTGCTGTCTGGAAGCGACTAGAACATGTCCTTTACGCGGTTTAATCGGAATGTCGAGCCCGAGCATATTACAGATAAACGGTGCCCAGGCGCCGCATGCATTGACAACTTTGTTCGCTGTGTATATGTTGTTCGATGTTTCGATATTAAACGTGCCGTCCGGATTTTTATGGAGATTTGTCACTTCAGTATGCGTATGTATTTTTGCACCATACTGTTTTGCTTTATCCACCATCGAAAAAGTCAGCAGATACGGATTGACGATGGAGTCGGTGCTGCACTCCAGACCACCGTATAGATTATCTGCAAGATATGGTGATTCATTGCGTAAATCTTCACGATTCAGCATTTTGAAGTCGAGACCCGCTTGTTGCTGCTGGTTGACCCAACGCTCTGCAGCTTCAAGCTCCACTTCATTTTCGCAGACCAGGACGCTGCCGGGGCTACGATATTCAAATGGGATATCGAGTTCACTACTCAATTCCTTAACCAGTTTCTGACTTTCAAAAGACATCTTGCTGTCGAATCCAGGATCTTTGTCTACTGCTAAAATATCGCCGTCACACTTTGAAGAGGTACCGCTTGCGATATCTCCTTTTTCAAGTAGAGTAATATCCAAACCGCTTTTTGAGCCGTAGTAAGCAATGGCGGCACCAATTATACCACCACCGATAACCACAACGTCACAGTGTGTTTTTATCATAGTGTTTCCCCCCTATATAGATGATTTACTCATTTGTCAGCTGATAATGATGCCACTGTTTTTTTAACTTCTCTCTGCCGGCATTAATATTAGGATGGAACTGTATGTATGCATTCGCTCTGATATTTGCCGTTTCGCTAACTGAATTTTGAATCTCTTTTTCAATATCCAGACCGGTAGAATCAGCGACCATCGACAATCCTGCTGTTTTGCCCTGTGCAGCAGCAACTTTAGCACCTTCGATACCTGTAATGTTACCTGCAACATAAAGTCCTGGAAGTGGTGTTTTCATATTTTCATTGTGTAACGGAATATATCCGCCGAGTTCCTCAACAAGATAAAATGGACATCCCGCTACACCAGCCAATTCTGTTAATGGATACAGACCGCCAGCGATACAGACAAAATCTAATGCTATCCTTTTTTCACTGCCCCGTATGACTTCACCGTTTGCATTAATAGAAGCGAGCTTAACGCCCTCAACTTGTCCGTCACCATAAATTTCAGTAACAGCTTTGCGTAACTGGATTGGAATATCCCACATCTTTACACCATTTTTCGGATAAAATTTCACACCTATATTCTGCATGAAATTATTTTTCATTAACTTACTACCGTATTTTACAAGCATTGATGGTGCCATATGAGAAACGTGGAGCAATGACTTAATGACTTCTTTTGGATCACCGGCATCTTTCGTTATCATATTTTTTTCGGGCAATGTTAATGCAGCAACTTCTACATCCGCCATCTTCAATTCCATAGCAATCGCAGCGGATAATACATTTACACCGATAATAATCCCGCGGTTACCGGGTTTCACACGATTGACGTTCGTCATAACCTGGGCGGCACCGACAGACATTACGCCAGGTAATGTCCAGCCGGGAACAGCGATTGGTGATTCAGATGCACCTGTAGCAAGTAGCAGTCTTTTAGTTTGGAATGTACCATTTTCAGTATATACCGTCCATAAACTATTGTTATTTTCGATATCGTTTACCGGTGTACTTAACAACATTTCTGCATCATTATTAGTGGCCTTTTCAAAGAGCTTTTTCGATTCTTCAATGCCATTCCACCAGCTGCCTCCTGGTTCTTCGTACAATTGGCCGAGTAGCCTACCACCAGCTTTCATATATTCATCAATCACTAAAACTTTCATGCCATGTCCAGCACAAGTCGAAGCAGCCTCGAGTCCCGCAGGGCCTGCTCCTATGATGATACAATCATACATAATTAACCCTCACTTTCCGGAATAATTTTGCCGCTCTCAACGACCATGTCTTCTTCAACACATGTTAAACAGGCTCTGACTCCTGATTTTCCGTTTACAGTTACTCTGCATTCAAAGCAGTGTCCGATGTTGCAATATATCCCTCTAGGATTGCCGCTTTTTTCATGAAGACGAATTGTTCTAACGTCATTTGCAAGCAAAGCGGCAGCCAGTGATTCATTTTCGATTGCCTGATATGTAACGTCGTCAAATTGAAAATTAACGTACTTACTGCTCTCTAGTTTACCGAGTACTGGATGCTCTGTAATTCTTTCTACCATTACTATTCTCCTCCTAAATCGCCGAAACTGATCGGTCGGACAGGTGGCTGATATTTTAATGAAACAGTCTCTTTACTTTGAACATCGTCATTCGCAATCTGATCGATTAACGACCTGCATGAACGTCCGCCGCAGTATCCCATCGCTGCACGCGTTCGCAATTTTAATTCTCTTGAACTACAATGGAATTTATTTGCAGTGTCTTTTAAAGTCTTATAGCTGACTTCCTCACATCTGCATACTATTAAGTCATTTTTACTCATGATCAATCCTCCGTATTTAATAAATATTAAAATTTTTTAAAAAATAGGAAACGCTTACAAAAAGTTTCCGGCATACTCCGAAAATGAAATAAGACTAGACATCTAAAAATAGTTAATGTAGTTATAATGATAATTTATAAAAGATAGAGTAGATTTTACTTCGTATGATTGTAAAGCTTGAATATTAATGACAATAATCATACTGAACCATATTCATTAATCCGAATGATGTTGGTTAGAACCCTACACATATTTACAACATTATAATTTTGCTCAAACATATCTTTGTTACATTAAATTTTCTATGCTATTCATTCTGTTTTCGTCTAAGGAAATATTTCATTAACGTGTTCTTATAAATTGTACTATTCAACAGTATATACCTAAATTCAAATATGATGCAATGTTAGAAATGATAGTGAAGTGTTAGTGATTTTATAGAAATTACCTCAAAGAGTTTGAAGAAACACGCACATATATATGATAAGGAGAAAGTTACCATAAATAGAACACATTAAATATATTCATGATGAATATGCCCTTACAAAAAATAGAACTATCCGGGAAAACCGGATAGTTCTAGCTCAAGGGAAACTTCAATTATTCTTCAATATCTTCCTTATAATCACTTTCAATTTCATCAAACTCCTGGTTCACAGAATCACGGAGTTTTTCTTTCTCTGAATCAATATCATCTCCAGCGTCTTCATAGTTCTCACTTAAGAAGTCTCTAACAATCAGGTATCTCTCTTCTGCCCATTCTCTGGCTTTAGGGTAGCGGAACTCTTGTGAACTATTCATCGATACATCATTTAAGACACCATCAATGCTATTATCTGTCTGACGGTTCGCTGTATTTGCCGCATTAACCACCCCAGTTCGATCAAGATGCTGGTCGTTACTTGCTTGAGTTATATTTTTAAGATTCTCATTTGACCAATCACGGTACTTATTAAATAAGTTTAGTTTCTCACGTTTTAATATTCTGGATAATTCATCTGGATTTGTTGCTGACAAGTACTCCCCACCATTAGCTTCTGTAATATCCACTAATGATTGCACTTCATCGTCTTGAATGTCAAAACCAATGATATTTAGAACTGTTTCGATACGCTCATCTTCTGGAAGGTCTTGGACAGCTGCCACAGGATCTCCATTACAAGTCTCCTGCCCATCGCTGACAACGTAAATTGTATGACTACCAGTAGATTCACTATTCTCAATCACCTTACCTACTTCTTCAATCGCAAGTGCTAAGGGTGTGAAACCTTCACTATCATATTGATTTAGAGCTTCATTAAATTCATTCTCTTCATATTCACCAATTGGGAAGGTCTCTTCAACTGCAGAACATGAATTACCTTCCTCATCGCTGTCTTTACTGAAGCCATAGTTAATCAGACTTACTTGAGTACCATTTGGCATATCTTCAACAAATTGATTCACTGATTCTTTTGCCGCATCCATCTTAGTCTGGCCATCTATTTCATCAGCCATGCTGCCACTGTTATCCATTAAAATATAAACATTGTTTCTAAGCGACAACTCACCATCCTCAACCTTTAAGCCTCCGGGCTGGTCAGTTAAATCAACTAACTCAGCAGAGAAGTCTTGAAAGTACTTAATTCCTTCCTGCATGTCAGGGTGACCACCTAACATTTCCAGTAACTTCTGATAAACCATCTCATCTGTGACATCACCATTATTATCTTCAATGAATGCTGTTAGCTCATCTTCAATTTCCTGCCTTGAGGCGTTTATCATTGTTCCTTCTTCTTCCTCAAGAATAGATTCTAAAGAAATTTCTATCTCAATATTTTCTGGTTCATTTGATGCTGGCTCTTCTTCTGTCGTTTCAGTTTCTTCAGAGTCAGTATTTAATTCATTCGGATCTTCTTCTGAAGTAGCTTCTGCTTCTGTTGACTTGTCCTCTGCACTTTCCTCTGTATTCTCTATTTTTTCATTTGATTTATCTGAGTTTTCATCCGTTGTGCTGCACGCGGTAAGTATGATAAAAAGTCCCATAAGTAAAAGTGCTCTCATCATTACCTCCTTGTAAATTTATAATTTTATTTAAGTATAGCCTATAATTTTTTAAAAAAATTGAAATTCTGAATTTTAAATGTAAAAATTCTGTAAATTTATTTTCGTCTAGTAACAGAAATAAATTATAAATAAAGAATATGGAATCCAATTATAATAACTGATTGGAAGATTCTGATAGAATGGTGTCATAAAAATTTTGTTATTATACTGAATTTCAATATTGAGCTAACAATTATTAAGACAGTAAATACTCAAAAATCACATCGTAGTCTGATACGCTGAAAATTATCATAAATAGATTAAATTAAAAAAAGATGTGTTCATTAATGAAATGAAAGAGCACACAAAAGAAATCGTTGCCGAAATTAAAGCAAGCAATAAAAAATACAAGCACGACAATATCTCAACAAA
>DYWT01000071.1 GCA_020742515.1 Sporosarcina psychrophila | reverse complement strand
AAATTACATTTCTCTCAATAATGAACACCCTAGCGCAGGCGCGGCAAAGGGGTCGCCGAAGCAGTAAGACTGGATGCGAAGCGCTAATCTAGGCTTACTGCGAAAGGCATCCCCAAAGCGCCAAGCGATCTACAATCCACACTCCGAATTACAACTCTCTCATTAGTGAGCGCCACAGCAGATTCAATGGGATTCTTTAATTCAACATATATAGCATAAATGTAGAATAATTTAACGGTGAATATAAAAAACACGGTTAGATTATCTAACCGTGTTAGTTTTCATTAATAATTTCCTCTACTGTAGATTCTACTTCAGCACGCGACATTTTTTCATTGCCGCTTTTTAATGTTTTTAACGTTCTTTTTGCTAAAGCAAGTGGGATTTTGCAGAATAACAGAATGTTTTTAGTATCAATTGATTCTATATATTCATCAGCTTTCCTCAAATTCGTGGTTGCATATGCGAACATATCATTTCGGTCCCAACCATCTGGGAGGAAACGAACACCGCGATCAGCATCTTCATCTTGATTGCGTAGCATATTGACTGCTTGCAAGCCTCGGCCATAGCCGATCGCCAAGTCCCGATCCGTTACTGTACCGTCATACATTTCCCATATATCAGACAGCATGACGCCTACTAAACCCGCTACATAATATGTATATTCATCAAGATCTTCTTTTGTTTTTACTATCCAATCTTTTTCGACCCAACGAGCCATACCATCCGCCATAATACTTGTTGACTCTTTCACCTTGTCAATAATACCTTCGGGACATACTGAAAGCCAATCACCAAGCCTCAATGTAACTTCCGGTAACATTTTTTCATAAGGTTTCAGTAGCTCTTGATAGGCTGAGTCATCAAACTTTGATTGTAGCAGCTTGCTAGTTGCACGCAGCAGGTGCTGCTTTGTTTCAGATTGTAAGTCTTCATGGTCCTCAATTTCATCAATAGCACGCATACATAAATAAGCGGAGCCCACAGTCTTTCTTAACGTTGGATTGAGCATTTTAATTGGAATATAAAAGGTTCTGCTTGTTAGTTTTAGTACATGCATGGCTTCTTTTTGTAATTTAGTTTCAATACTCAATGGGATTTTCCCCCTTCATCATGTGGTAGTTTTAGTATAGTAGTTTGTGTGTTTACGCCGTTTGTTAAATCGGTATCTTTGCACGGCACATAGGCGCAGGTTTCATGTCCTGAAACTTCGAGGGTCTATCATGGTAAATAGATAGAGGGGAAAACAAAATCCCTAGTTTTCAGTGAATAAGTAAAGTGCCACTTACAGTACTTCAAAAATCACTTCCCATTAGATAGGAGGAATTTTAAAAAATGGCTACATTATCATTTAATCATATTCAGGGGGAAAACGGAAGTTACTAGAACCGCTTATTGTGAAAAGTATTGGCAAAAGAACAGTGCAGTACAGCGATTGATGCAACAAGTTTTGTGCATAAAGTGATGACAATCATAATCATCGGCAATATTTTACTTAAACCATTTAAGTTTGGAGAAAAAGGTCTAGACAGGAAGCCTTATTATTTATTCATAAGGATAAACTTTAGTACTGTCTTATATCCTTTCAGTAAGTACTTTTTTTGCACGAACCCTCTTCTCCTGCTATGATAAAGTAGTAAATAGAAAGGAGTTTGATTTAGCATGAATATGAATTTTGATCTTTATATGAATGATATCCTTAGACAAGCACGTTCGGAGATGGAAGCTAGCGGCTATGAGCAGCTAACAACGCCTGAGCTTGTAGAAGATGCTTTTAAACGTTCGGGCACGACACTTGTTATGGTGAACTCGGTTTGCGGTTGTGCAGGCGGTATTGCACGTCCAGCAGCTGCACATGCAGTGCATTATGACAAACGTCCAGATCACTTGGTAACTGTATTTGCTGGACAAGACAAAGAAGCAACGGCACAAGCACGTATGCTTTTCGGAGAGGATCACTTACCATCTTCACCATCATTTGTACTGATGAAAGATGGAAAGATGGTAGCTGAAGTTGGCCGTTATGAAATCGAAGGACATGATCCAATGTCTGTCGTCACAAACTTACAAAGTCAGTTCGAGGAATATTGCGAAGAACTATAAAAAAGAAAAGCATTAGAAGTCTTGGCAAAAAAAACAGTCCACAAGTGCAATTGCACAAATGGACTGTTTTTATTTTCACATAATCATGCTAAGGCCGAACATAACACTCGATGCTAGCATTGCACCGACCATTACTAAGACAACGACTTTCTGTACTTTACGATTGCTCATCAGTCAAAACCCCTTAAGCTTTATAGCTCTATTTTAACAGAAATTATGAATTTCACAACATCTATCCATTTTATGAGGTAAAATGTACAATAGGAGGAGGGGGGAATTGTTATGCAAAAAGTAGACCACGTTGGAATTGCCGTGAAAAGCATCGATCTATCAATAGACTATTACATACATACGCTAGGGCTTACACTTTTGGCGATTGAAGAAGTTGCCAGTCAAAATGTAAGGGTTGCGTTCATTGACGCTGGAAATATTAAACTTGAATTACTGGAACCACTTGGGGAAGATGGGGCCATTGCGAAATTCATTAAAAAACGCGGAGAAGGTGTTCATCATATCGCATTTGGCGTGACAGATATTCGTTCAAGGATGGCTGAACTGAGGGAAAAAGGTGTACAGTTACTGCAAGAAGAACCAAAACCGGGGGCTGGCGGTGCCGAAGTAGCGTTCCTTCATCCTAAATCATCATTCGGCGTTTTGTATGAACTATGTGATAAAAGCGGCAAAGGGGACTGACAAGATGGATATCTATGATAAAATTAATGAATTGTATGATAGAAAAAGAGTAATTGAACTTGGCGGCGGGGACGAGCGAATCGCTAAACAGCATGAAAAAGGGAAATTGACGGCAAGAGAACGAATTGACCTACTGCTGGATCCGGACTCGTTTGTTGAATTAAACCCGTTTGTTGTGCACCGGACACGTGATTTCGGGATGGACAAGCAAGTTGGGCCTGGTGACGGTGTAGTCACAGGCTACGGAAAAATTAACGGCAGACCGATTTATTTGTTTTCCCAAGATTTTACTGTCTTTGGTGGAGCATTAGGAGAAATGCATGCGATGAAAATCGCCAATGTTATGGATCTTGCGGCTAAAAATGGTGCACCTTTCATTGGGCTGAACGACTCGGGAGGAGCCCGTATTCAAGAAGGTGTCGTCTCACTTGACGGCTACGGTGAAATCTTCTATCGTAACGCTATCTACTCCGGTGTTATTCCGCAAATATCAGTCATTCTTGGGCCTTGTGCAGGCGGCGCTGTTTATTCGCCAGCCATTACAGACTTTGTTTTCATGACTGATGAAACGAGCCAGATGTTTATCACAGGACCGAAAGTAATTGAGACGGTTACGGGGGAGAAAATATCTTCCGAAGATCTGGGTGGCTCAAAAGTACATAATTCGATAAGCGGAAATGCACATTTCCGTGGTAAAGACGAGAAGACTGTTCTCGAGAATGTTCGGAAATTGCTTGCTTATTTACCGCAGAATAATAACGAAAAACCACCAGTTGCTGACTATGATGAAGCGGATGATTACCGCCCAAATTTAGCAGATATCGTACCCTATGAAACAATCCGTCCATATGACGTGCGAAGGGTCATTGAACAAGTCGTTGATACAGACTCGTTCATGGAAGTGCAAGCTGAATTTGCGAGAAACGCCGTAGTGGGGCTAGCCCGTATGAAAGGGGAACCGGTCGGCCTCGTTTGTAACCAGCCAAAAGTGATGGCAGGCGGACTCGATATTGATTCGTCCGATAAAATTGCGCGTTTCATCCGATTCTGTGACTCTTTCAATATTCCACTGATTACTTTTGAAGATGTGACTGGATTCTTCCCAGGCATCAAACAAGAGCATGGTGGCATAATTCGTCACGGTGCAAAAATTTTGTATGCCTATTCTGAAGCAACTGTACCTAAAATAACGGTGATCCTTCGAAAGGCATTTGGCGGTGCTTATGTTGCACTGAACTCCAAATCAATCGGGGCCGACCTGGTGTATGCTTGGCCCAATGCTGAAATTGCAGTGATGGGTGCACAAGGCGCTGCGAATATCATTTTTGCCAGAGAGATTGCCAACAGCGATGATCCAGATGCGACGCGTGAAGAAAAAATAGAGGAGTACCGAGAGAAATTCTCGAATCCTTATGTGGCCGCATCTCATGGCATGGTCGATGACGTTATCGATCCGCGTGAAACACGCATTAAATTACTACAAGCACTTGATATGATGCGCAACAAACAAGAAACTAGACCGACGAAGAAACACGGTAATATACCGTTATAATTAAGGGGATGCTTTAAATGAATAAACAAAGACTACTTGAAGAATTTTTTGAACTCGTACAAATTGATTCAGAAACGAAAAACGAACGAGCGATTGCCGATGTTTTAACTCTGAAAATGGAAGCACTTGGTTTTGACGTCGAGGAAGATGATTCTGATGATCGGACTGAACATGGTGCAGGAAATCTCATTGCTACGATGAAAGGGACTGCTGAAGGAATCGATCCGATTTACTTCACTTGCCATATGGACACTGTCGTTCCTGGTCAGGGTATTAAACCTGAATTGCGTGAAGACGGTTATGTATACTCTGATGGAACGACAATTCTTGGAGCAGATGATAAAGCGGGAATCGCAGCCTTATTTGAAATGGCGCGGACATTGAAGGAAAGTGGAAAGCCGCATGGCGATATCCAATTCATTATTACAGCAGGCGAAGAAAGTGGCCTTGTTGGCGCGAAAGAGATGGATGCGTCATTGATTACAGCGAAATATGGCTATGCTGTCGATAGCGACCAGAAAGTGGGCGGCATCGTAACTGCGGCACCGTACCAGGCGAAATTATGGACGACAATCCATGGGAAAACAGCGCATGCTGGTGTCGCACCTGAAAAAGGGATTTCAGCCATCAATATTGCAGCCAAATCGATTGCTGCAATGTCACTAGGTCGAATCGATTCAGAAACGACTGCCAACATCGGGCGCTTTCAAGGCGGACAAGCAACAAATATTGTCTGTGATGAAGTGCATATTTTGGCGGAAGCAAGATCTATCAATCAAGAAAAGCTGAATGAACAAACAGAACATATGATTCGTACATTTGAGCGGACTGCTGAACTAATGGGCGGGAAAGCAGAAACGGAAGTACAGCTTATGTATCCTGGCTTTAGTTTTGAAGAAGATGCAGAAGTTGTGCAAACGGCGATGAAGGCCATCAAAAATATTGGACGAACGCCAGAACTAATGACGAGCGGCGGCGGAAGTGACGGTAATGTATTCAATGGCGCAGGTATCCCGACAGTTACACTAGCTGTTGGATACGAAGAAATACACACGAAAAATGAACGGATGCCTGTAGAAGAGTTGAACAAGCTAACAGAATTGTTGCTTGAAATCGTCCATGTAACAGCGAATAAGTAAAAGGGGGATAGAGAATGAGTGATTTGAAAGCAGTTATTGTCCAGTGTGGCAATGAGGAATATGCAATTGCAGTCGATGCTGTTGTGTCAATCGAGCGTCTCGAACAAGTGAACCCGATACCGCATCTCCCCGACTATATGCTCGGTCTCATGCGGATTCGTGGAGAACTTGTACCGATTTTGGATTTTGAACAAATTCTTTACGGGAAAACTGCAAAAGGGCGCGAAGATGCACGTGTTGTGGTAGTTCAGACTGGTAGTTTATATATTGGTCTTCTTGTACTGGATGCAAAAGAGATTCTTGATATACCTGAAAGTGCTTTGACTTCTTCAGGGCTTATGGCATATTCAAGGACACCGTATTTCACGACAGTCGCAAACTTGGAAAGCCGGATGATTACTGTTGTCAATCCTGAGATTTTATCCCAAACGCTTGCCGGGATGGATAAAATTGGTGAATACGTGGAAGCACAAGTAGCGCAAGAAAAGTAATCTGTAAGCCGGGCAGTGTTATCTGTCCGGTTTTTGCATGTTATAATTAGATAGAATGAACAAATGAATACCTATACTAATCTGAGTGAAGATGCCAGTTGCTGTCAGGATTCGAAGGGATTCTGTATTTGCAAATATATAGTACAAACGTGAAGGAGGGGAAGTGTCGTGACAACGGTCGGTGAATCGCAGGCAAGGGTCATTCTTCATCTAGATATGAATAGTTTTTTCGCATCCGTCGAACAAGCGCATGACCCTTCCTTGAAAGGTATCCCGATGGCGGTTGCAGGAAATCCTAAAGCGCGGAAAGGTATCCTTGTGACATGTTCATACGAAGCAAGGGCGTTTGGCATATACACGACAATGACCGTCGGCGAGGCGAAACGGCTATGTCCAGATCTCGTAATTGTCCCACCCGACTTCGAAAAATATCGAATCGCTTCCTCTGCGGTTTTCAATTTGTTACGAACCTTTACAGACCTTGTGGAACCAGTTTCAATTGATGAGGCGTATATCGATATTACAGCGATTGGCGGATTGACCAATGCAGTGGATATTGCATCTGCTATGCAACAACGCCTTTTACAGGAGCTCGATCTACCGTGTTCGATTGGTATCGCACCGAATAAGTTTCTTGCAAAGACTGCATCGGATATGAAAAAACCGATGGGTATCACAATTTTACGGAAGCGGGAAATCGAATCAATCTTATGGCCGCTTCCGGTTATTGAAATGCATGGAATTGGGAAGAGTACTGAGAAAAAGATGAATGAGTTGAGACTTTACACAATCGGGGATTTGGCAAAAACAGATGAAATCACCATCAAAACAGCTTTCGGGAAACACGGTATCAGACTACACCAACGTGCCAATGGTATCGACCACCGTCACGTAGATCCTGAAGCAGCTGATGAACGAAAAAGTTTCGGCAGCTCCACGACATTGCCTGTTGATGAAACGGACTTAGATGAATGTCTGAAGGTATTCAAATGGCTGGCATCCAAAGTAGCGGGCCGTCTGGATAATAGACAATTAGCCGGTACAGTCGTTATGATTCAGATACGTACAGCTGATTGGCGTAATCATTCGCGCAGCCGGACTGTCCTCAATCCACTTTACAAAGAACAGGACATTTACAAAGAAGCTGCTGATTTGTTTACAAGGCATTGGGATGGTGAACCAATTCGTCTTCTTGGTATTACGGTTTCAAATGTGGTTATGATGAATGAACTACATGAGCAACTCTCAATATATAACTTTGAAAAACATGCGAAAGAAGAGAAAATGGATTCCCTGCTTTCGCAGCTAGAACAAAAATTCGGTCCCGGGACAGTGAAGCGGGGCATGAAATGAAAGGTGGATATCCGTTATGGAACTGCAATTTTTAGGGACAGGTGCGGGTATGCCGTCCAAAATGCGAAATACGTCAGCCGTCGTTTTGAATTTGTCTGCCGAAGGGGAAGGCTACTGGTTATTTGATTGTGGGGAAGCGACGCAACATCAGATATTACATACATCGCTGAAACCACGGAAAATCGGCAAGATATTTATCACGCATCTGCATGGTGATCATATATTTGGATTGCCCGGATTAATTGGCTCGCGCTCATTCCTTGGCGGTGATGACCAGCTTGATATATACGGGCCTCCTGGCTTGGGGGAATGGCTTAAGACAACATTGCGCGTAACCAACACACATTTAAACTATGAACTAATTGTTCATGAAATCGGGGAAGGCGTTGTTTTTGAAAGCGCCGATTACCGCGTAACCGCGAAAAACTTGCAGCATATTATCCCGTGTCTTGGTTATCGGATTGAACAAATGCCGCTTCCAGGAAAATTACTCATTGATAAAGCGAAAGGCGCGGGTGTACCAAATGGCCCGCTCCTGAAACAGCTGAAGAGCGGTGAAGACGTGGTATTGGAGGACGGACGAGTTGTTGTCAGTTCAGATGTTACTGGGGAACCGCAAGAAGGATTTACGGTTGCCATTCTTGGTGATACAAGTTATTGCCAAGCTGCTGTTGAACTGGCACGAGATACGGATATACTTGTTCATGAGGCAACGTTCGACATAGATACGGGAAATCTTGCGAAAGAATACGGTCATTCAACAATTGGTGATGCAGCGCGTGTAGCGCAAGAAGCAGGAGCGAAAACATTGATCGCCAATCATATCAGCGCCCGTTTCATGCCAAGCGACGTTGCAAAATTGCAGAAACAAGGGGAGGAAATCTTCCCGGCACTCTATATTGCGGAAGACTTTTCACGATTCGAATGGAAAAATGGTGAAATTATTCGGGACTGAAAATAGACTGTTGTCGATAAAGAAACCTTATGTCTGTTGACTTGCAACTATTTTTCCACTTACAAGAAAAAGCGAATAGAAGTAAGCAAAAACCCGATTCTTCCTATTGCAGGAAGAATCGGGTTTAGTTCATTATTGAACATCATTTCACAGATACAACTTGTCCTTTTGTCATTTTCCCTAACTCATCTGGCGTTAATTGAAATACGGCTTTCGGATGTCCGGCAGCAGCCCAGATTGTTTCATATTGAAAAAGGTCTTCATCAATTAAGGTCAGTACAGGGTTTTTATGCCCTAACGGGGGAACCCCGCCAATCACAAACCCTGTGGATTCACGGACAAAATCAGCATCGGCTTTTCCTAATTTGTCATTTAGTATTTGTGCAATTAATTTCTCATCAATCCGATTGATCCCACTCGCAACAACTAATAACGGCTGATTTGTACTTTTTAGTTTGAAAATAATCGATTTTGCAATTTGCGCTACCTCACACCCTAAGGCATCTGCCGCTTCTTGGGCAGTTCGAGCGTTGTCTGTCAATGTGACAACCTCGTTTGGATGTCCCAAGTTCAGTAGCTTCTCCTGTACTTGCAGTACACTCGCTGTTAAATTCTGCATTCATCCCAATCCTTTCAAACGTTTTCGTTACATCTAAAATACTGATTTTTTGTTTAGTAGACAATCTTCTACAAAGTTATTGCCTATTCCTTCTTTTTAGAGTTGATCCTTATTTTGAAGAGGTGGATAAATTCTATACACTTTTGGTAGGGATCTAAGAGGAAATTCTAGTGGCATCCTACTAAAAAAGCAGTAGTACGAACCCGCATAGGGGGTTGCGCTACTGCTTGTTATTATTTAAAATTATGGTTAAGCGTTAACAGAGTGTGCTGTTAAAACATCCAGCCCCGCTCATACTGTTTCGAGGACTGAATTTCAACGCGCAGTTCTTTCGCTGCAGTGTATGCCCAGTACGGATCCCGCAATAATTCGCGGGCAAGCAAAATCATATCTGCGCGGCCATTTTTCAATATTTCTTCCGCTTGGATGCCAGTTGTGATCATCCCAACTGCGCCCGTTAAAATGTCGGCACCATCTTTGATCGTTTCCGAAAATTTTACTTGATAACCAGGGAATGCATCGATTGCCGCTGGAACTACTGCTCCTGAACTGACATCGATCAAATCAATGCCCTGCTCTTTCATCCATTTCGCCATTTCGACGTATGCTTCAGGCGTCATTCCGCCGTCAGTATAATCATTTGCAGATATCCGGACGAAAAGAGGTCCTTCCCAAACAGTGCGCACTTCATCGATGGTTTCACGTAATAATCGATAGCGATTTTCCGCAGAGCCCCCATATTCATCCGTCCGTTTATTTGATAGGGGTGACAGGAATTCATTGATTAGATAGCCGTGTGCCCCATGGAGTTCGATCACGTCAAACCCAGCTTTCTTCGCACGGATAGCACCATCCTTGAATGCTTGTACGGTCGTTTTTATATCATCCTTAGTCATTTCAACAGGCGATTTATATTTGTCATTGAAAGCCAGTGCTGACGGGGCAAAAATATCACCTTCCACTGTAGCTTTGCGTCCGGCGTGTGCGAGCTGGATACCTGCTTTCGCACCGTGCTGTTGCATAAGGCGAACAACTTCTGTTAATCCTTCAACATGATCATCGCTCCAAATGCCAAGATCTTGGGGGGAAATACGCCCTGCAGGTTGGACGGCCGTCGCTTCAACAATAATCAGTCCGACTTGGCCAACTGCACGTGTGGCGTAATGGGTTTTATGCCAATCCTCAATCATCCCGTCTTCGTTATGGCTCGAATACATACACATCGGCGACATAACGATGCGGTTTTTAAATTCAACATCGCGTATTGTAAATGGTTCAAATAACTTTGCCATGTTCTCGACCTCCCTAAATACTTTTCACAATTAGTATAGCAAAGCAAGACTATTTAAACAGTCTTGCCGGCTCACATATCTCCAAACATATGTGAGCTGAGCATGGTTATCTGGAAAAGAATCTTCAAATCTTTTTCAATTTATCCTAATTTTGAAGGAGTAATTGTCATCCTTCTAGAAAAGTTATCTATCAAGAGAAAAGCAGGTGAGAATATGCAGGCCTTATTAGTCATAGATGTACAAAATGGAATTGTGAATTTCGGTGATTTTCAAGAAGAGCTATCAATAATCGAGAGCGTTATTAAGGATTTCAAGGAGAATGGAAAACCTGTTATTTTTATTAGGCATTTGGATGATGTAGAGGAAAGCCCGCTCTGTAAAGGATCGGTTGGTTCTGAACTACATAGTTCGGTTAAAGATTATGCTGACTGTGTTATTGAGAAACAAACGCCAAGTTCATTTTTTAACACAGATCTAGCTGAGACATTAGAACAGTTAGATGTGAAGCATCTTTTTATTACCGGTTTTAATACTGAATTTTGTTGTATGTTCACGGCTATCGCAGCGTTTGATAGAGGGTTCAAAGTTACGTTTATCGAAAATGCGACCGGAACAGTAAATACTGATGAAACATATGAAATGAAGGGATTAGACGTAAGGGATTTTGTAGGCACTGTTTTGCATTGGTCAAATGTAATTGAAGTATTGGATTACGGGGAATATGTCGAAGAGTATAAGCTGAATAAAACTGTTTAAGAAAGGTGCCTAGCACTAACACAATTCGGAATTGTATTAGTACCAGGCATCTTAAATTCAACATCCATGATGATAATTTATTTAAGAGCAAATTGGCAGAGGTTGGATCAACAAGAAATGATTGAAACATGTCAATCTTTAGCGAAGTGAGGGGAAAACCTTGATGGACATAGAAAA
>DYWT01000070.1 GCA_020742515.1 Sporosarcina psychrophila | reverse complement strand
TGTATTGAAACAAGATATAGCGAATCTGTCCATTCACCTTCGAACAAAAAAAGAAATGAGTAAAGTAGATGCACACTGGGAACTAATTCCTGAAATAAAAAAATTACGAGATGAAATTGCTCCAAATACGTTGTTAACCATTAATGGAGATATTCCTGACCGCGCAACAGGATTAAAATTAGTGGAACAATACGGCGTCGATGGTGTCATGATTGGTCGCGGCGTTTTCACCAATCCATTTGCTTTTGAAATAGACCCTAAAGAACATAGTGTGAAAGAGTTTATCGATTTGTTATTTTTACACTTAGATCTCCACGATAAATATTCAAAAGAATTCGGACCACGTCCATTTAAGCCACTTCTTCGCTTTTTCAAAATCTATATTCGTGGATTTAAAGGTGCAGGTGAACTAAGAAATCAATTAATGGATACAAAGTCAACGGATGAAGTACGTCGTTTAGTACAACAAGTTTTAGATAACGAAAAAGATTGAGGCATATCCACCCTTGCCAGTAAAAAAAGACTTGTTTTAACAGCAAGTCTTTTTTAGCAATTATAGTTTTATTCTCAATAGAACTCTCGAATCGCTATAATGTCTGCTGTTGTTAGATTATACTCTTTTAAAAATTACTCTTCGTATATACTTTACTCCGACTATCGTTATCTACTCGGGACGACATTGAAGTATTGAGAGAGAATAAGAATAGTGTTAAGTTCAGTCCATTTAATCACCTTCTTTTTCTTCAGAAGCTGATGCATACGTTTAGTTTGCGCTTCATCGCAGTTTAATGTAGCTGGTTGGTCACACCCAACTCATTATGATAACCTGGAATCTAGGTTGAGTTGTTAAAATTGTTCCATTGGCTCTTCCGATTATTTCAAATGAAATGAAGAACCATCAATGATTTCCACATCATCTCTCGTATTAATCTCTTCCATTAATTGAAAAAGGGCATTGTCTTTACTTTTCGCTTCAATCATACAGTCAATTTGCGGAACGCTGCCCTTAATTTCTTTTAGAAACTGAAAGAACATATTCAAATCAATAAAATCAGCATGATGTCGAAATGCTTTTTGGCTCTTAGGACTGGAAATATGCATTTTTACAGGTAGAGAAGAATGCTTCCATGTTTGGATAACCCTGCCCCAATGAACTTCCCAATCAACATTTCTATAATGAGCCAGGTGGTGATGATAATCAAAGACAAGCGGAATATCCAATTTTTCACACAAGTATAGAGTATCCTCTAGCGTAAATGAAGTATCATCATTTTCAAGCATAACCATTTTTTGAATCGATTTTGGAACGTCCATCCAATTATCAATAAAACGTTCAAGTGATGCTTCCGTCTCCTTGTAATTACCACCTACATGCATGACACAGCGATGAGTCGGGGCAATACCCATCCCTTTTAATAATAAATAGTGCATCTTCAACGTTTGGATAGAATTCTTAAAAACTTCTTTTTTCGTGGAATTAATGAGAACAAAATGATCCGGATGAAAATCTATTCTTATATCATATTCCTTGGAAAAATTGCCGATTTCACGCAGCAGATTGCGCAGCGGGTTCAGATAATCCCAATCACGAAGTGCTTCATGATTTGCCAAAGGAATGAGTCGGGAAGTTAGACGATAAAAATGAATATCCGAAGCCGCATTATGCTTTAGAATTCGCAGTGTATTTTTTAAATTCGATTGCGCAATCCGTTCTAATTTGCGAATAGCTGCTTCCCGATCCGCAATTTTCTGAAATTGTGCAAACGTCATCGTTTGTGAGGGGGAAGCATTTTTTAATTCCATACTCATGGCAACATAACCGAGACGTACAATGGTCATTCTTTTCCACCTCATAGTTTTAGAATAGTATGCGGCAATTTTTAAAAATTATGATGGAATTGTGCTAATTAAATTACCCTCCTCTGTAGCGCCATTGTAAGTACCTTCAATTATGCTTAATCTTGCCCTAAACAACCCACCCTTTACTTTTTTAAGCTTCCTGATACGAGGATTGACGCTAAAATTATGATAATTGCGCCTATGATAAATTGTATATTAACTGGAGTACCAATAAACAGAATTTCGGTTAAGATCGCCCAAAATACATACGTATTGTTCAGTGATTGCCCCCTAGCGGCTCCGATTAAATTAATTGACGAATAGTATAAGGAATAATTAGCAGTTCCTAAAAAACCGGCGATGACGATGATCCATACAATGTTGGATGTCGCCGCCTCAAATACTAAAGGATAGCCATGCAGCAATGGAACGAGTATTATTGCATAACTGAGAGCGGAAGTAATTTGTCTAATATTAATCGCATATAGCGGTACGACTTCTTTTCCTCTCATCCCCCAAGCACCGATTACACCTTCAAGTCCCCAAAAGATGGCAGCGCCTAACGAAAACAATATTCCGATGAAAAAGGTACTTTCGGTGTCAAACTTCGTGGGTACATATGCTATTACAATGACCCCAATAATACTCAACACAACGCCGGACCAAGTTCTTTTGTTCATTTTTTCCTTCAAAAAAAAGAATGCAAGCACGGCTCCTATGCCAGGAAATATAGAAGCGATACTTGCCGCATAGGTGACTCCAGCATATTGAATACCAAGAAAGTAAAAGCTCATTGCCAAAGGTCCGCCCGACAATGCACCTAAAACTAATATCGCACCACTTTTCGTTTTATAGAGCTTTAAGACATTTATAAATTCCCCCTTAATAATCATCAATAAAGATATCCATATTGAAGAGAAAAAGTCATGCATGAATGCAGCTATAATCGGAGCAAGCATCACGGCCTCTTTAAATGGAGTACTCGCTATTATAATGCCAATGATTACCGTATCTACCCCCCATGCAACTGCGGAAGCAGCCCCTAATCCTACACCCTTTTTAGCTTCCTTATGACTTTTACTTTTTATAGTCATCAACTTTACCCCTTCTCGGATTGCTCAACATTTTTTCTACGGATAATGGCATTATTAAAATTCATAAATAGGCATTATGATGAGTAAAAGGACGAAAAGGAAATGAATCATGCTCAATAGAAATACTTTTCTTAGCTAATTCATGCCGTAACAATTTATTATTAATTTGCCTATTGTGAGTGAGATTATACATTCCAATCAAATCAGGTTCAGTCAACGCTTTCCAAATTCCTTCTTTTTGTTGAGACAATACTCAAGAGTAGAACAATCATTCAACAAAAAAAGAGAAACAGGATTTATCCCATTTCTCAAAAACAACTCGATGAATCATCTGAATATCCTCTCTCGCAGCCACCTTCCACTACTGACTT
>DYWT01000069.1 GCA_020742515.1 Sporosarcina psychrophila | reverse complement strand
AACTTGTTTAGGCAATTACGCTTGAATCAATGGGTAAAACAATCTGTCAGATGGATGCCAATGGAAAAGTGGGATAGATGTGGTTTACCAGTTGACCCTGAAAGTTTAATTGGTAGAGAGTGCTATGCGGGTTTAGACTTATCATCGACAACAGATATAACCGCATTTGTTTTAATCTTTCCACCAGAATATGAAGATGATAAATATGTGATATTGCCATACTTTTGGATACCAGAAGAAAACATCAGACAACGTGTGGATAGGGACAGAGTACCTTATGATGTGTGGGAACAACAGGGACATATGCAAACAACGGAAGGGAACGTTGTTCATTATGCTTATATTGAAAAATTCATTGAAGAATTAGGAAAGAAATACAACATTAAAGAAATTGCATTTGACCGTTGGGGTGCTGTTCAGATGACGCAAAACCTTGAAGGTTTAGGATTTACTGTAGTTCCTTTTGGACAAGGTTTTAAAGATATGAGCCCATCATCAAAAGAGTTGATGAAATTAACATTAGAAGAAAAACTTGCTCATGGCGGACATCCAGTTTTACGTTGGATGATGGATAACATTCATGTTCGAACGGATCCTGCTGGAAACATTAAACCAGATAAAGAAAAATCAACAGAAAAAATTGATGGTGCGGTGGCAACAATTATGGCACTTGACCGAGCGATAAGAAGAAGCGGAACAAGTGATTCCGTCTATGATGATAGAGGATTGATTGTGTTCTAAAGTTAAGGAGGTGATATTCATATGCGGTGGTTTACAAATTTATTTAAAGCAAGAGATAAACCACAAAACTATTCATTTGGGAGCAATTATAGTTTCTTCTTTGGAAATTCTAGTAGTGGAAAATCCGTTAATGAATTTACAGCAATGCAAATGACTGCAGTATATTCGTGTGTACGCATATTAGCTGAAGCGGTAGCTGGTTTACCACTGCACTTATATAAGTACACAGATACAGGTGGGAAGGAAAAAGCAATATCCCATACCTTATATTTTTTACTTCATGACGAACCAAATCCTGAGATGAGTTCATTTGTGTTTAGAGAAACATTAATGACTCATCTTTTATTATGGGGAAATGCGTATGCTCAGATCATTCGCAATGGAAAAGGGGAGGTTATTGCACTTTATCCACTTATGCCAAATAAAATGTCAGTCGAAAGAGATGCGAGAGGTAATCTGTATTATTTATACACAAAAACATTTGAGGAAATGAATGGGTCAGAGAAGACAACTATTGCATTAAAAGCTGAAGATGTACTTCATATACCCGGACTTGGTTTTGATGGTTTAGTTGGATATTCACCAATTGCGATGGCTAAAAATGCAGTGGGTCTTGCAATGGCAACTGAGGAATATGGTGCAAAGTTTTTTGCTAATGGAGCGGCACCAGGTGGTGTCTTAGAACATCCGGGAACTATCAAGGACCCCCAAAGAGTAAAGGATAGTTGGAATAAAGCTTATCAAGGTTCAAGTAATGCCCATCGAGTTGCTGTATTAGAAGAAGGGATGAAGTATCAACAAATCGCAATTGCACCCGATCAAGCACAATTTCTTGAAACAAGAAAATTTCAGATTAACGAGATTGCTCGAATTTTCCGAGTGCCACCTCACATGGTAGGTGACTTGGAAAAGTCGAGCTTTTCTAATATAGAGCAACAATCGTTAGAATTCGTTAAATACACACTTGATCCATGGGTTGTTCGGTGGGAACAAGCAATTAGTCGTTCACTATTTACTAAAAGTGAAAAGAAAGCGTACTTTGTGAAATTTAATGTGGATGGATTGCTTAGAGGTGATTATGCTTCACGAATGAGTGGCTATGCAACAGCAAGGCAAAATGGCTGGATGAGTGCTAATGACATTCGTGAACTTGAAAATTTAGACCGAATACCGGATGAACTTGGAGGAGATTTATATTTAATTAATGGGAATATGACAAAACTCCAAGAAGCAGGTGTGTTTGCAAAGAAATATGAAAAGGAGGAAACCGAAGATGAAGAAGTTTTGGAACTGGACAAAGAATAATGAGACTGACAAACGAACCCTTCATTTATATGGGGCAATAGCAGAGGAGAGTTGGTTTGATGATGAAGTCACACCATCTGCCTTTAGGGAAGAACTCGTGCAAGGCAAAGGCGATATTGAAGTTTGGATTAATTCGCCAGGGGGTGATTGTATTGCAGCTGCGCAAATTTACAACATGTTGATGGAATATCCAGGTGATGTCACTGTCAAAATTGACGGCATTGCCGCATCGGCAGCATCTGTGATTGCGATGGCAGGCACTGAAATTCAAATGTCACCAACGTCCCTAATGATGATTCATAATCCATTTACTGTCGCAATTGGTGATAGTGAAGAAATGAAAAAGACGGTGCATATGCTTGGTGAAGTAAAAGAAAGCATTATTAACGCTTATGAAATTAAAACAAGTTTATCAAGAAATAAACTATCGGAATTAATGGATGCTGAAACGTGGCTTAATGCACATAAAGCAATTGAACTAGGATTTGCGGATGCCATTATGTTCGCAAATGGTAAAGATGAAAACCAACCTGAGAACAGCTTTGTTTTTAGTAGACGAGCAGTAACAAATTCATTAATAAACAAGATACAAAAACCACAAAAAGGACAATCGGTTAATCCGCTTTATGAGCGGCTTAATTTATTGAAATATTAGGAGGAAACCAATATGAATAAAATTTTAGAATTACGAGAGAAGAGAGCAAAAGCATGGGAGGCAGCTAAGGCATTTTTAGATACAAAACGAGGAAGTGATGGTTTAGTATCAGCTGAAGATGCGCAGATGTACGATCGTATGGAAGAAGATATTATGAATCTAGGTAAAGAAATTCAACGATTAGAAAGGC
Source organism: Sporosarcina psychrophila (assembly GCA_020742515.1). Taxonomy (GTDB): domain Bacteria; phylum Bacillota; class Bacilli; order Bacillales_A; family Planococcaceae; genus Sporosarcina; species Sporosarcina psychrophila_B. Next base: position 195 of record DYWT01000069.1, on the reverse strand, counting down.
AAGAAGCATTAGATGCAGAGTTAAATCGACCAATAAATACACCTATCATTGGTAAACCTTCTGTGCCAGGCATGGAAACAAAGAGTGGACGAGCTTCTGAAGGTTATACAAAGGCATTCTGGAATGCGATGAGAAGTAAAAATCCAACACAAGAAATTATGAACTCACTATCAGTGGGAACAGATTCAGAAGGAG
>DYWT01000068.1 GCA_020742515.1 Sporosarcina psychrophila | reverse complement strand
TCGCTGTCAGGAATAGACTTCCAGTATTCCTCCAGTACTTCGTGGCATTCAAAATAATCTTGATTCCTATTGAAATAAACAATAAAATTTACGAACAGCGGATGATGATACGGATGCATGTAATCAGTCCTTTCCATAGTCTTAAAGATAGGTAGGTGTCACAGAATGACATATCAAGTGAAATTAGAGGCTTTTGAAGGGCCACTAGATCTATTATTGCATTTAATCAACCGACTTGAAATTGATATATACGATATTCCGATGGCGGAATTGACAGGGCAGTACATAGAACACCTTCAAGCGATGCGCGTACTACAATTGGATGAATTGAGCGAATACCTTGTTTTGGCAGCCACGCTTATAGAAATTAAGAGCAAAATGCTTCTGCCAGTACATGAAGGGGAAGAATTCGATGACGATTTCGACTTTGACACTGAAGACGATCCGCGTGATGAGCTGGTTGCACGTCTAATTGAATATAAGAAGTATAAGGAGGCGGCAATTAGTCTGAAGGAATCTGCCGATGTACGATCCGGTCATTTTACTAAACCGCCCGAAGATCTTACGGAGTTTGGTGAAATTGTGGGGAGTGAGTCGGATGAAAGTTTGAACGTTTTCGATTTGATTGGTGCATTTCAAAAGATGCTGAATAGAAAACGCTTGAAAGCGCCAATGACGGCCAGTATATCGAAAACAGAAGTGTCCGTCAGTGAAAAAATGGATGAAATTATGGCAATGCTAGAAAGGGGCGGCGGCAAATGTGAGTTTCATTCCCTGTTTGAAAGGGGAGAGACAACAGATTTAGTCATAACCTTTTTATCTTTGCTTGAGTTAATGAAACGGCGGGATATCATTGTTAAACAGGCTAGTAATTTTGAAGAACTAACAGTGTCATTCCGACGGGAGGAAGTGTGAAATGGAAATTGAAGATCGTTTGCCCGGGATGATTGAAAGTTTTTTATTCATAGTGGGGGATGAAGGATTGACCGTTAAGCAGTTAATATCCCTGACTGAATGTAAAGAATCTGAAGTGGCAGAGGCAATTGATGTGTTGCGCATAAGTTATGAACAACGCAAAGCGAGTGGTATAACGCTGAAACAATTCGGAGGAGCGCTACGACTAGTAACGAAGACGGAATTTGCAGAAGATATTAAACGATTGTTGGAAAATCCGTCCCCGAAATCCATGACACAAGCTTCCCTTGAAGTACTTGCGATTATCGCTTATAGACAACCTGTAACGCGTGTTGAAATTGATGATCTCAGGGGTGTTAAATCAGAAGGACCAGTTAACACGCTGATTGCCAAAGGGCTCATAATGGAAAAAGGACGCTCTGAAGGAAGTGGACGAGCAATTTTGTATGGCACGACGGATTTATTCCTTGACCGTTTCGGATTGGAGTCACTGGATGGATTACCACCCCTTTCACAGGAAGAGGAGGGGGAAACGATTGAAACTGATTTGTTCATGACACAATTCCAAGAAGCGTTTGCGATAGAAAATGATGGAGGAGGAAACCTTTCTTGAAACGGGCTGTAATCATTGTCCTTTTTTTCTTGTTACTAGTTGGCGGAGGTTTGAAAGAAGTCGCAGCGTCCGGCCAAGCATGGGCTGTTATTGACGCAGATACGGGTAGACTCTTGGATGGTCATAATGAAAATGTTAGACTGCCGATTGCTAGTCTAACAAAAATCTGGACTGCGTTAACATTCATTGAAAGTGGTACACAGTCTGGAGATATCACTATTTCGCCGCAAGCCGCATCAGCAGAAGGATCATCCCTTTATTTGAAACAAGGGGAGACACTCGCTGCAGACGCGCTACTCCATGGACTTATGCTAAGGTCAGGAAATGATGCCGCACAAGCGTTAGCAGAACAGGCAGGCGGCTCGTTGGACGGATTCGTGGACTTGATGAATGAAAAGGCGCTTATATACGGATTGAATGACACTGTCTTTACAAATCCATCGGGTCTGCATGATGAACGTCACTTGTCTACTGCATATGAAACTGCGCTTATGCTCCACTTTGCGATGGAAAACGATAAGTTCCGTAAAATTGCTATGACGAAAAATCATAGTTATCAGGGCAAGGATCAGGCCTATAGCTGGCGGAATAAACACCGCCTCATCCATTCCGAGCCGACCGCGATTGCAGGGAAAACTGGTTTTACAAAAGCTGCTGGAAGGACACTTGCAACTTATTTCGAAAAAGACGGTAAAAACATCATCGTGGTTACATTAAATGATGGGGATGACTGGAATACACATAAAACCTTGGCGAATAAAGTGTTTTCCAACTTCAACATGGTGACGGTTGCAAGAAAAGGGGCTTATGATATTCTTCCCGGTGTAGAAGGAGAACTGAAAGAGCCTATCCGTCTATTACTGAAAAAAGGTGAGAAAGCTCAGTTATCGAATGTCATCCGAATTCCTCGCGGTAAAAGTGAGCGGAGTACGGGGGTGTGGACGGTATCTTTAGATAACGAACCACTTATTTCGAAGGAAATACTCATAAAACAATGAATTTAGTTCGTTGACAAAAAGAATAGCTAAAATCAAGCGATTATTAATAGTGAAAATTGAATTGTGACGTTTTCAGGAAGACTGACGCTATATAGGTCAGTCTTCTTTTCATTTGCAACAAAGTGTGACATAATTTTTTACAGAATGAAGATGGGGTGACTTGATGGAAAGATTACAGAAGGTGTTAGCACAAGCAGGAGTCGCATCACGCAGAAAATCAGAAACATTGATTGTTGATGGAAAAGTGAAAGTGAACGGGGTAGTTGTAACAGAACTCGGTACAAAAGTATCCAGTTCGGATCGCGTAGAAGTTGAAGGCGTCCAGCTCGTCAAAGAAACTTACGTATATTATCTATTATATAAGCCGAGAGGGATTATTTCGACAGTCGATGACGAGAAAGGAAGGAAAACAGTATTAGACCTGTTTCCGCAAATTGAACAACGAATTTTCCCGGTTGGACGCCTTGACTATGATACATCTGGCGTGATCATCATGACAAATGATGGTGATTTCTCATATTTGATGACACACCCGAAATTTGGTATTAAGAAAAAGTATATCGCAAAAGTAAAAGGTATTCCTGATCGGGAAGCGCTGCGCAAGCTTGAACATGGAATTGACTTGGAAGACGGCAAAACTGCCCCTGCACATGTGAAAATGCAGACGGTTGATAAGAAAGCCGGCACTGCACTTATCGAAATTACAATTCATGAAGGCAAAAACCGACAAGTACGCCGCATGTTCGAGGCAATCGGGTGCCCTGTCCAAAAGCTTCGTAGAGAATCATTCGGTAATATAACGACGCACGGATTAAATGCCGGAGAAGCACGAGAATTAACAAAACATGAAGTGAAGCAATTACGTGTTCTTGCAGAAACGGGTAAAATAGGCTGATTCCGAATAATTGTTCACAATCCCTTCAATTATGGCGCGTTACTGCAAAGGTCTTTTTGTTATAATGAAAGGCAGATCTTATTTATGGTTAGGGGGCAGTACGTATGGCTAAGGCGGGTAAAAAGAAAACGCGTCTTATTATAAGGACAATCGTCCTGTTACTTCTCATTTCGGCAGTCGTTTATACAATTGCTTCGAAAGATAAAGTAAAAGTGTTGGCAGTCGGTGACAAAGCACCCAATTTTGAACTCGTTGATTTGGATGGCAATAAACATCGGCTATCTGATTATAAAGGTGAGGGTGTCTTCCTGAATTTTTGGGGAACCTGGTGTCCACCTTGTAAAAAAGAAATGCCCTATATTGAAAGACAATACAACGAGTTTGAGGGAAAAGGTGTCCATGTACTGAGCGTTAACATTGCGGAACCGCGGTTAAAAGTTGAGACGTTTAGAGATCAATACGGTCTGACATTCCCGATTGCGATTGATAAAGGTAAACGCGTCATGGGGGTCTATAATGTCGGGATACTTCCGGCTACATACCTCATTAATAAAGATGGCAAAATTGAAAAGATTATAACTAGGGAAATGACCGAAAATGAAATCATTAAATTCATGGAAAGCATTCAACCCTAATAAGGAGTAAAGCCAAAATGAGCAAAATCAAATGCCAGTGCGGTCATGAGAATCCATTTGGCACAGTGCTTTGTGAGCGATGTGGTAGACCGCAAACAGAAGAAGCGAAGGAAAGTAAGCTTGTTGACATGCGTTATGAAGGCTCTTCAAGGAGGTCACAGACGTATAACCGGTCAATTATTGATAAGATATGGAATTTCTTCTCGAGCGTAAAAATAGGAATCAGTATAATCGTTGCCGTTCTGACGACTGCTGCTATTGGCACGATTTTTCCGCAGAAACTGTATGTGCCTGTGTCAGGTGAAGCGGAATTGGCAGCTTATTACGAACGACTTTACGGATTTGCAGGCACGATTTATTACAAGTTGGGATTTCATGATATGTATAATAGCTGGTGGTTCATCACCCTAATCGGGATGCTGGGAACGTCCATCATCATTGCGAGTGTTGACCGGGTTATCCCGCTTTATAAATCATTGAAAAAGCAACGTACGAAACGGCATCCATCATTTATGAAGAAACAACGAATCTATGGTGAAGGACCATCCGAGGATCCAGACGCTGCACTTGTTAAGGCCGAGGAGAAGCTGAAAGAACTTCGTTACAATGTGAAAACGGAAAATGGAGCATTGCTTGCGGAGAAAAATCGTTTTTCTAGATGGGGTCCTTACGTCAATCACTTAGGTCTTATTATTTTTCTATTCGGCATTTTATTACGTGGTATTCCCGGGTTTTATGTGGATGAAACGATGTGGATCCGCGAAGGTGAAACGCGTGCCATTCCAGGGGCAGAAGGTTATTATCTCGAAAGTAAAGCTTTCATTATGGAAAATTACACAAAAGAGGAAGCTGATGAGGTATTCGGTGATGCTCTTGAACGTGTGGGAGCAATCGCCAAAAACTATCAAACGGATGTCGCTTTGTATAAGGAAGAAGAGGGTGACCTTCCGGGATCTGAAGAACTGAAATTCGAGAAAGACTACTCAATCGTCGTCAATAAACCGTTGAAATTTGATGGATTTAACGTATTTCAAATGGATTTTCGACTGGATGAATTAAAAACGATGACCTTCCAATTAACCGAAAAAGCAACAGAAAAATCACTTGGAGAGTTTACGGTGGATCTCACTAATCCCGAACGAGAATATAAGCTTGATAATGGAGCCCGTGTTGTTCTGAGTGACTATTATCCGGACTATGACGGGATTGAAGACGGGGAGCCAGTATCGAAATCTCCGATACCGAATAACCCTGCTTTCATCTTTAAAATGGTGACACCGGCTAAGCCAGATGGCGAAATGAGCTTTGTCGCAATCAAAAAGACACTTGAAACAGAAGTCAACGATTATAAAGTGAATTTTCTCGGTGCTGAAACCCGAGATATTTCTGGGCTTACAATACGTAAGGATAAAACATTATATCTCCTTCTATTAGGTGGGATTATCTTCATGATCGGTGTCTCGCAAGGGTCGTATTGGAACCATAGAAGGATCTGGATTCAAAAAGGAACTGGCAATGAATTGCTAGTGGCAGGACATACGAATAAGAACTGGTTTTCCTTGAAAAAAGAGCTGGATCAAGTGAAGGATATTGCGAATTTACCTTCTTATGAAGACAGACAAGACAAGGAAGCTAACTTGAAAGATAAGGAAGTGGGCAAAGAATAATGGGACTAGCATCGTTAAGCTCTAATCTGCTTTTTGTTTCGTTTATCGCCTACCTTGTTGCGACACTATTTTTTGGCGGTGCGGTGAAAGGCGCTAAATCTGAAGCATCATATAAAAATAACCGTTGGGGAAAAATTGCGATTACCATAACGGCCATCGGATTCATTACCCATGTCGGCTATTTCATAACACGCTGGATGGCATCAGGCCATGCACCAGTAAGTAATATGTTCGAATTTACGACAGCATTTGGGATGATGCTTGTAGGAGCATTCATTCTACTGTTTTACTTATATAGAACACCATCACTCGGCTTGTTTGCTCTGCCGATTGCGATTATTATTATCGGCTATGCAAGTATGTTCCCGAAGGAAATCACACCACTTATACCGGCTCTGAAAAGTTACTGGTTAACAGTTCATGTAATTACAGCCGCACTTGGTGAATCGATTCTCGCGATTAGTGCTGTAGCGGGACTTATCTACTTATTGAAGAATATTGACATGACAAAAAAGTCGAAACAGCGTTTCTGGCTAGAGGCGGTTATTTTTACGCTTATTCTAGTAATCGGTTTTGTATTATCTTCGACAACGTTTAAATTAACAGGCTATGAAGCAGAATTTACTTATATCGATAAAAATGAACAGTCTGCAAAAATTGAGTACAATTATCCTCCGCTTTTCGGAATGTCTGGCTATGAATCGCTAACACCGGACGCGATGACACCATGGGCTGAAATGCCACCAATCGTCAATGCGAAGACGTTGACAACGTTCGTCTGGTCAGTTGCAAGCGGGATTGTTCTTTACTTGATTCTTAGGCTCATTTTCCGTCGTCCAATTGCGGCGTTACTGCAACCTTTTGCTAAAAAAGCGAATTCACAGTTGATGGACGAAATTGGATACCGCGCAGTTATGATTGGTTTCCCGGTATTTACACTGGGCGCACTCATTTTTGCTATGATCTGGGCGCATGAAGCTTGGTCCAGGTTCTGGGGATGGGATCCAAAGGAAGTTTGGGCTCTTATCACTTGGTTATTCTATGCTGCATTCCTTCACTTGCGTTTATCACGTGGTTGGGAAGGCGAAAAATCAGCGTGGCTTGCGGTTATCGGTTTTGTCATTATCATGTTTAATTTGATTGCCGTGAACTTGATTATCGCAGGATTGCATTCCTACGCTTAAAGAAAAAACGGAAGTCTGGACATTTAATCGAAGACTGTATGGAAGTAGTTGGATTACAACTACTTCCATGCAGTCTTTTTATTATTCAATTACGAGTGAGTCTGTCTGTGCAGCAAGGGCACTCCTTCACCGGTCTGCCACATGGGAGTTGCGTCTAAGCATGCCGTTGCCGCTTTTCTGTTTCTTTTTTACACGACCACTTGTACAATGGACTTAGGAGCTACTTGAAAGGGGTAATTATTCGTGGAAGAAAAAGTGACATTGTTAGTTGTTGATGACGAAGAGAGGATTCGTCGTCTGTTAAATATGTATTTAACTCGTGAAGGCTATGAAATTGAAGAAGCGGTTGATGGTGCGGAAGCACTTGAAAAAGCGCTTGTAAATAATTACGATTGTATTTTACTCGATTTAATGATGCCTGAAAAAGACGGACTGGAAGTATTGCAGGAACTGAGAGAAAAGAAAATAATGACACCTGTCATTATGCTGACTGCAAAGGGTGAAGAGTCCGATAGAATTATTGGCTTTGAATCAGGGGCGGATGACTACATAGTGAAACCGTTCAGTCCGCGTGAAGTTGTTTTACGCGTTAAAGCAATTTTAAAAAGATCTGTTACATTCCCAGGCTCATCATCAGCTTCAACTTCAAAAGACTTAGTCGTATTTCCACAGCTGACGATTGATCATGACGCACACCGTGTGACTGCGGACGGGAAAGAAGTGGCGCTGACGCCGAAAGAATATGAATTGCTCTATTTCCTAGCGAAATCGCCGGACAAAGTCTTCGACAGAGAGCAATTGTTAAAAGAAGTATGGCATTATGAATTTTTTGGAGATCTTCGGACAGTCGATACGCACGTCAAACGACTTCGTGAAAAGCTGAGCCGTGTCTCTGAGCAGGCTGCAAAAATGATCGTCACTGTTTGGGGAGTCGGCTACAAGTTCGAGATTCCCAATGAATAGAATATGGAATTCAATTGTCGGGAAGCTATGGGCAACCATATTGCTTCTCGTTTCATTTGTCCTCTTTATCGTGACAGCTCTACTTCTTGAATTCCTTGATAATTTCCATACGCAGCAAGCTGAAGATTCCTTGCGCAGGGAAGCAACGACAATAGGGAAAATCGTTCAGGACCATGAAAGTGAATCGTCAATGCAATTGATTATTCACGACATTCTCGATAAGGAAACGAATGCAATGATTGTAGGACCCGGTCGGGAAGTTACCTATTCTTTCCATAAAGGATTGAATAAGGACAGAATTGAGAACAAAATCCTGAACGAATCCATCTTTCCATTTGATCAAAAGATGGATACCCAGGTCGTAAAAGAAATGATTCTTCCTTCGAATACTGAAGACGATGTTATGGAACAATATCTTGTTCTGTCATATCCGTTTGAAATAGAAAATGAAATGGCCGGGACAGTAATCATTTACCAAAGTCTTGAAGCTGTTCATAGGACTACAAAGAGAACAACACATATCGTATTTTTATCAGCACTTATTGCATTTATATTAACGACATTTTTTGCATTCTTTCTGTCTACAAGAATCACGTTACCACTGAGAAGCTTAAGACAAGCCGCTTTTGAATTGTCCAAAGGGAATTTCGATACACGGTTGCCTGTTTCGCAAAATGATGAAATTGGTCAGCTCGCCACTGCATTTAATCAGATGGGAAGGCAGCTTAAATACCATGTCGAACTTATTAATCAGGACAAAGAACAATTATCAAGTATTCTAACATCAATGACGGATGCTGTTATTACGTTCAACAGGGATTACACGATTTTGGTAAGTAATCCGCAGGCTGAACGGCTATTGCAAAATTGGTATTTCAAGGACGCTGCGCAAGAAGGGAATCACCATATACCACCCGGGATTTTTCATATGCTCGAACATGCTATTACGTTCGCTGAGGAAGTTGACGATGAATTGGAACTGGGCGGTCAGTTTTATGGGATTTCAATCAGTCCACTCTATAGCGGTAATAGTATTCGCGGCGCAGTTGCCGTTTTAAGGGATATGACGGATCAGCACAAGCTCGAAAAACTCCGCTCCGATTTTATTGCAAATGTTTCCCATGAACTTCGGACGCCTATTTCCATGCTTCAAGGATACAGTGAAGCAATTATCGACGGTGTAACGAAAAATGACGAAGAACGCGATGAAATGGTTCAAATTATACATGATGAATCGAAACGAATGGGCAGACTTGTCACCGATCTTCTTGATCTTGCAAGAATGGAATCAGGTCATATGCGGCTTTACAAAGATGATTTATCGATGATCCCATTTTTGGGTAGGATTATCAATAAATTCATGCAAGTTGCGCGTGAAGCGAATGTTGAGTTGTCATTTGATTTCCCGGAAGAAAAAGAATTGATTTCAAATGTGGACGAGGATCGTATGGAGCAAGTATTTACAAATTTAATCGACAATGCAATTCGTCATACTCCTGATGGTGGAAGCGTCAGGCTTAGTATCGAAAAATTTGTCGATATGCTTGAAATAAAAGTTACGGATACAGGTGTCGGGATTCGAGAAGAGGATTTACCGTATATCTTTGAACGTTTCTACAAAGCGGATAAAGCAAGAACCAGGGGGAAAGGCGGAACTGGCCTTGGTTTAGCAATTGCCAAAAGTATTATAGACTCACATGGCGGCAGGATCACCGCTGCAAGAGGTGAAATTGAAGGCACGATTTTTAGTTGCACCCTGCCGTTAAAAAAGATGTAACTTAATAGCTTGAATAACGACTAATTGATAGAACGGGGGAATTTCATGGACGACTCCGTTTTCCATCGGCTCTACGAACAGTACCATCAGGATGTATTCAAGTTTCTTATCTATTTGACGAGGGACCGTGATCATGCTGAAGACCTTATGCATGAAGTCTATGTGAGGGTACTGCGCGCTTACGCCGGTTTTGAGGGGAAAAGTTCCGAGAAGACATGGCTCTTTTCAATTGCTAAAAATGTAGCAATCGACCATTTCAGGAAAAATACTGTTCGTAAAAAGCATCTGTTCGATAAATTTGACTGGGAAAAGAGTGAACTTGTATCGACAGGTATCCTGCCGGAGGAACTCCTAACACTCAGTGAAGAGATGCAAGAGCTTCTACAAGCACTAAATACGTGTACTGGTGATCAGAAAATGGTTATCATCATGCGCTATTTCCAGGATCTTACCATAGCTGAAACAGCTGCTATTCTTAGCTGGACAGAAGGCAAAGTGAAGACAACACAACATAGGGCGATCAAAGCTTTACAAAAGAAATTGAATGCTCTTCCGACAGAAGGGGGGAAACTAGATGACCCACAAAAATTGGAACGACAACAAGATTGAAAATCTCCTCGGTGATATGCCCGATATACAAGATAATCGTCCTGAGTCGGAAATACTAGCACGGCTAAAGCAAGACGAACGGCTGAATACACCCCGCCGTAAAAAGGCAAAGAAGTGGATGCCGGCGTTAGTTGCTGTGGCCGCTCTGCTTGTAATTGGCTTGCTGATCCCATCCATGTTCGGAGGGGAAGATACTGCAACGCAGATGGATAATGCTGCAAAATCTAAAATGATGAAAAGTGATAAAAGTGCCGATAGTTCAGCAGCAGAGGCGGAACCGGAAACAGCATCGCTTGCTGAAGAAAACATGGATATGGGAGCAATGAATAGATCCTCTATTATGGCAGCAGATGAAACAGGGGGGATACGTCATTTTGCCGTTTATCCTGAAGATGTAATTGACAGTACACTATTCCATTTAGGTCTTGCTGGAGATCAAGCATTGAGCATACCTGTTACATTCATCATTCCGAACAGCCGAATCAAAGACGACTTTGGTTCTATGAAGCCAACGAGTTATGATTTGTACAAAAAGTATGCAGATCGCATTGATGAAAGCGCGCTTGGTTTTCAGGAGTATCATCCTTTTAAAGGCGATCTAGCGGCGGATATTCATATAATTATCCACGAGCTGCCGAAGAATCATGGCTATGATATTTCTGCAGCTTCGATGGAAGTATATAAAAATTCTTTGCAGGATACTTTTTTCGGTTATCAGGAGGTCCGCTTTGAGAACGAAGATGGAACGGCAGCCATATTCTCTGAGGTAGGTCAACCGAGTCCGCCATTGACTTTGAAAAGTGGCCTCAATCACTCAAATTACTATATGTTTGAACAGCAAGATGGCCAGCAGTTTCTGTCATCGAACTTTTCGCAGCCCCAGCCAACACTGGATAAGGCACTGCAGCAGATGAAAGAGAAACTGAATGATGTTTTTTTCCCTGTTATTCCCAGGGATATCGATTTTGAAGTAATCTCAGGTGGTGAAGTGACACACATTAAATTTTCACGACCACTGGATTTGGATGCAATGGAATCGGAAAAAGCCATGCAGTTGGTTGATGGAATGCTTCTCACAGCCGCAAGTTTTGGCGAACAGCTGCAATTCGAGAACGTTGTCCAGGAAGAATGGAACGGTTTTGACTTCAGTCAGCCGCTACCGATTCCTGTAGGCTCTAATCCAATGCCTTTTATTTTGGAGTAAATAGTAAGCGCTTTGTAAACAGGACTGTTTACAAAGCGCTTCTGTTTGTATAGAATAGGGTTGTAACATAATATTGATTCATCTTCGGGGCAGGGTGTAATTCCCGACCGGCGGTAAAGGAAATTCATTTTTCCAAGCCCGCGAGCTTAACAGCTGATACCGGTGTAATTCCGGAGCCGACAGTATAGTCTGGATGGGAGAAGGTGAAGGTGCGGCCATCTTTTTGTGTTGTTCACAAAAAGGGTGCTTATTTAATCATGGGTAAAATGGAAAAGTTATTTTCTTTATACCTGTGTGGATTTCGAGACACCGCAATGCGTAGTGTGTCGGAAGCTGAATGTGCCTTTCAAACCCCTCGAGCCTATTTGCTTTAGGGTTTTTTGTCGACATATATAGGATGGAACGGCCTTTCCTCTTTTGAAGTGAATCGCAAAAGGAGAGAGGAACAAATGAATAACAAAAAGTTACGAAAGATGATTCTCATCGCAATACTTGGGAGTATCTCAACTGTTTTGATGCAGTTTAACTTTCCGTTACCTGCGTTGCCCGGATTCCTGAAAATTGATTTCAGTGAGATTCCCGCGGTGTTAGCGATAATGACAATGGGGCCGGTTGCCGGCATCGGTGTTGAGCTTCTTAAGAACGTGCTGCATTGGTTCTTTTCGGGAAGTCCTACAGGTGTTCCTGTTGGTGAAATTGCAAACTTCATGACAGGTATACTTTTCATTATGCCGATTTATTTTATTTTCAATAAGTTCCGGACAACTAAAGGTCTTACGACCGGTCTGATCGCCGGTACAGTTACTATGGCTGTCGGAATGACAGTATTGAATTATTTCGTGTTTTTACCAATGTACACATACTTCCTTAACTTCCCGCCTTACACAGGTGATGCGTTATTTACGGTAGTGGTACTTGGGATTTTACCATTTAATCTTATTAAAGGTGTAATGCTTTTAATGATCTCATTGCTTCTCTATAACAGCATGAAAAAATGGATAGCCCAACAGCGTACTCAATTAGCATCTTAATAAAAGTATAAATATAAAGAAAGGTCGTCTCGGTATTTTCCGGGACGACCTTTCTAGATTCTAATTAATCTTCGTATTTTAGCGCATCACCATCAAATGGTGCGTCGGCAGTTTTGATTGAATCAGTTGGACAGCCATCGAAAGCGTCTTCCAAATCTTCCATCAGTTCTTCTGGAACTTCAGCTGTACCCGTGTTATCATCGAGGATAACATAAGCGATTCCTTCGTCGTCATAATCGTATATATCCGGGGCGGCAGCTCCACAAGCACCGCACGCTATACATGTATCTTGATCAACGATTGTATATTTAGGCATAGTCGTTCTCTCCTCTTTTCTCCGTACAAACAATTTACTTCATCTTTCATTCTAATGATGTTGACAAGAGTTTTCAACAAAAAACATTTGTTAATCGGAGGAATTCAAAATGAATCTATCTTCAATACTATTAACCATCATTAGCAGAATAGATGGTGAACGAACAATCTATGCCGGACTTCACCTTTTACGCGGCAAACGATCAGGACAAACATTGCAAGATGTTGAATACTATGGTTTGAAAGAATTCTTTGGTATTTTACCGAAACTGTCAGCTGAACGATTTGACGAGTCCTCTCAACAATTAAGAGATAGGGGATTCATATCAACAATGCATGATTCGTTTGTCAAACTAACGGAGCAAGGTCGAACGGAAGCAGCCAAAGTACCTTCCTACCGATTTAACGGCTGGGATTATAGAGGCAGGGAAGTGATATTCTTTTACAGGTTATCGCTTGCAGTACAGACTGTTTCGAATTTCAAAGCAAGAGAAAAATTGTTTATGCCCGCTCAAAAAGACCGAGATATTCAGTCTTTTGTCAAAATGGTACTACAAAATCAGCCAATCGGTGATCCTGCATTTGCAAAAGGTATCAGCGAGGAGCTTCGGCTATGCATTACTCGAAGCGGGATGGAAGAGATACAAAGAACAATCATCACCCATCGCTTGAGCGGTTATGGCCTGACTGGCTGGACATGGGATCAGTTAGCGGATAAGTTGAAACTAAATCCATTCGACATCCGTCTACTATTTATAGAAAGCCTACATATGATGTTGGCTGTTATTATCTCGTCTACCGATTTGCCTTTTTTGCGAAAAATAGCCGAAAGTGTCAAGGTTTCGACATACTTGACGGATTCGTCTGTAAAAACGAAACAGCTATTCGACCGAGGTTTTTCTCTCGAAGAGATTGTGACGGCGCGCAACTTGAAAAAGAGTACAATTGAAGATCACTTCGTTGAAATGTCTATTAACGATACAGAATTCCCCCTAATACAGTTCGTTTCCGCGGATGATGTTGAGGCAGTGGTTGAAAAAGTGCGAGAAATCGGAACCCGCAGACTTCGCCTGCTAAAGTCTGAATTCGAAATGCTATCCTATTTTCAACTCCGCCTCATCCTAGGTGCGCGAACTGGAGGAGATAACTAATGACTATTCATCAATTATTGAAAGACAAGTTTGGATTTGAACAATTCAGGGCAGGTCAGGAAGATGTCATCCGTGATGTGATTGCGGGCAAGGACACGATTGCCATTTTACCAACAGGCATAGGGAAGTCGCTTTGCTATCAATTGCCAGCCTATGTTCTTGGAGGCACTGTCTTAATTGTTTCACCGCTTGTTGCATTGATGGAAGACCAGGTGGCAATTATGAAGCGGAACGGTGAAAAAAGTGTCGTTGCGTTAAATTCATTTCTATCCTACTCTGAGAAAAATAGAATAATGAGGGAATTGGAACGCTATAAATTCATTTTCATATCACCCGAAATGCTGTTGCAAAAAAATGTGGCCGCTCATTTTCGAAACATTCAATTGTCGCTACTTGTAGTCGATGAAGCACATTGTATTTCTCAATGGGGATTCGATTTCAGACCTGAATATTTACGAATAGGGGAATTTTTCGAAGGGCTGAATCGACCGGGTATTCTTGCACTTACTGCAACAGCAGACGATAAAGTAAAAGCTGATATTTGCCACTACCTGCAACTTCACATGCCTGCAATCCATCAGCGTTCGCTGGACCGCCCAAATATTTCGTATTCAATTGTCAAAGTAGAGAGTGGAATGATGAAAACGGAATGGATTAAGAACCGTCTAGTAACTACGCCGGGGCCTGGAATCATCTATGTAGCGTCGCGAAAACGTGCGGATGAACTATCTTTACTGCTTCAGGAGATAGGTATCTCCGCCGCATCCTATCACGCAGGTAAAGAGCAGGAAGATCGAGCATTCATCCAAGAACAATTTATCACTGGTGAAATAAGTTGGATATGTGCTACAAATGCGTTTGGAATGGGTATACATAAAGACGATATCCGCCAAGTGATTCACGAACATGTACCACAAGCCATTGCTAGTTACATTCAGGAAGTAGGCCGAGCGGGCCGTGATGGTGAATTATCGGCGGCAACATTACTATTTTCATCCGACGATGAAGGAAGAACACGTTTCATCATCCAGGATGATATTCCTCAAGAATGGGAAATCAAACACTATGAAGGTCTTCTGGTGGAAAATTATCCTTCTGCTGAGGCTGCCGAATTGGCACGAATTAGCGAAACCGGCAAACGCGTCATAGACTACTACATCGAACGCATGCCGATAGAAGATGTCATTATTCGGATGAATGAATTAAAACGTGAGAAAGAGGCACAACTACAGACGATGCTCGGACTGATTCATACGGAAAAATGTATTCGGGAGGAGATCTTAGGTTTTTTTGGCGAGGAATGCGAAACAAAGCCGACGTTTTGCTGTTCAGTTTGCGGAACAGCAGATGATCTAAGACTTGATGGACAAAAGCCCATTATATCCGACAAACATATGATGGATTGGGATGAAAGGCTTACTCAACTTCTAGGCTAACGGCTCTGTTGTCCATTGATCTTCATTTAGCAAAATATGCTTGCTAACTACATTACTTGATTTGGACAAAAATACACCAAGGTGCATTTGATTTTTGCGACAAAATTCGTCATAATGGAAGAATAGCACGATGTGATAGGAGAATGCAGCGATGAAAAATGATGATTATAAAACTGAATTTGAAGAGCACAGGAAGGAGATCAGTCTAGACGAAGGTCTTGATGATGGCAAGCTTCCATCACGTACCGACTTGCATAGAAAAGGCCGTAAGCCTAGAAAGAAATCCAGTCATACGATGATTAATATTATCCTTGGACTATTTACACTCATTCCGGTTGTCATCTTAGTTTACATCATTTCTGATTTTTATACTCCAGGAGATCGAACGTCTGCAAAAGGTGGAGAAACAGGCACACTCTTTGAGATGAACAGTGAGACCTCTGATGAAAAAAACGCTGTTGCTGATAAGGACGAAGAAAAGAAAGCAACCAATAAAGATGACGAGAAAACTGCTGTTCAATCAGAAAATGAAAAAGAAACAAAGGTTGAAGAAAAACCAGTATCTAAACCTGTAGTGAATGTTAACCCAGTACCTGAGAAGAAACCGGTCGTAAAGGCGGAACCGAAGCCAGACAAGAAACCGGTAGAAAAGCCTGCGTCAAAGTCGCATACAGTTGCGAGTAATGAAAATCTTTATCGTATCTCATTGAAATACTACGGCAATGGTTCGGGTGTCGCAAAAATCAAAAGCGCAAATGGTTTATCATCGGATGAGATTAGTGTGGGGCAGACGCTTGTCATTCCTTAAGAAATAGCAGTGTGAAAAAGGCGAAGTATCAATTCTTTGCCTTTTTTTTATGAAAATAGGAAAGTCTAAGTTTATCGACACAGAATAGTGTCTAGACTCTGGGCGCCTTACGCTTTGTTTATGAAAGGTGGGCATGATTACGGCTAAAAAAACGATATGGTCATTAGTTTCACTTATGATCGGATTCATAACATTCATGTTTATGAGCGCTCGGGGACGGAATGTTATTTTTCACAATATGAAGATTAAAGATGACAGCTTAGCTGATAAAAAAATGTCGGTGTTTTTCATTTCGGATATCCATCGGCGCAAAATAGATGAAAAGCTGCTGGCAAAAGTACAGTCTTCCCAGAAAATAGATCTAGTTATCATTGGCGGTGACCTTGCTGAAAGGGGCGTACCGCTTACAAGGATAACCGAAAATATCCGTAAATTAGCACAATTGGGACCATTGTTTTATGTATGGGGTAATAATGACCGTGAAGCTGGAGAAGAGGAAATCAGGGGGATTATTAACCGATATGGCGGGAAAATCCTTGACAATGAAAGTGTAGGTATTCCAGGGCATTCGCAATGGGGCATAGGAGGAACGGATGATCCATCAAGCCGCAATGTCGATATTGAATCGACTCTCCGTTATATTGAGCAATATGAGAATGTCATTCTCGTCACCCACACGCCTTCGATCTTCAAGAAAATAGAGCAGTTCTATCAGCCCCGACTGATGCTTGCGGGGCATACGCATGGCGGACAGATACGATTTGGTAAATACGGTCTGCAAGAAAGAGGTGAGTTCCGGTTGGAGAAAGGCAGAGCGAAGCTGGTCAGTAATGGATATGGCACATCTACGTTGCCACTCAGACTTGGTGCGAAGCCTGAATGTCATGTTATCGTAATCAATTACGGGGAAAGCGTACTAAAGGAGTGTTCTGATTAAAATGTTACAAAAAGACGTAATTGTGGTAGGAGGAGGTCCTTGTGGCCTTTCCGCAGCAATAGAATTGCAAAAACAGGGACTGGATGTTCTTGTAATCGAAAAAGGTAATATCGTTAATTCGATTTATCATTACCCGACGCACCAGACTTTTTTCAGTTCAAGCATGAAGTTGTCCATTGGGGATATTCCATTCATCACCGCAATTGAAAAACCGAAGCGAAATGACGCTCTAGTTTATTACCGAAAAGTTGCGGAGCTGAAAGAAATACCTATCCATAGTTTTGAAAAGGTAGAGGATATTAAGAAAGTAAGTGCAGGATTTCATGTTTTGACGGAAAAAGGAGAATATTTATCGGAAAATGTTGTAATCGCCACAGGCTATTACGACAATCCAAACTTACTTGGCATTGAAGGGGAGGATCTTCCGAATGTCTTCCATTATTTTAAAGAAGCGCATCCTTTCTTTAGAAAAAAAGTGGTTGTCATCGGAGGAAAGAACTCCTCAATCGATGCTGCTCTCGAGTTGGAACGTGCAGGGGCGCTAGTTACCGTTATTTATCGGGGCTCCGATTATTCACCGAGTGTAAAGCCTTGGATTTTGCCTGGATTTGATAGCCTTGTCCGAAGTGGGGAGATAGCCATGCATTTTAATGCAGATGTCGTCAAAATTACGGACTCTGCCGTCACCATGGAAATAGCTGGTGAATGGTTTGACATTGAAAATGAGTATGTCTTCGCGATGATCGGCTATCACCCAGACCATACTTTCCTAAAAAAGGCTGGCATTTTAATTGATGAGGAAAGTGGTCGTCCCTCTTTTGACGAAAAAACAATGGAAACGAATATCGAAGGGCTTTTCATCGCAGGGGTTATCGCTGCGGGTAATAACGCAAATGAAATTTTTATCGAGAACGGTAAGTTTCATGGTGAACTAATTGCCCATGCGATCAATGCTAAACAAAATACTACAAAATGAAAACAGGCTACTCTCCACTCGATCCAAAAAAGCGAGGGAGTAGCCTGTTTTGTCATTTACTAGAAAATCTGATGTTCTATTTCATATGTTGCATACGTTGAATGAGCTATCTAAACGCAATCTGAGGAAAATTTCATATACACATCTTTTTTCGTTTATGTCGAGCGTCTAAAACCTCATACTGAACATAGTTCAAGCAGTAGCTTTAAACGGGCTTTCTGGCCACTGAGACCATGCTCAAACCGTACGCCCATATCTTTAAGCATCTTACCTCCGCCCTCGTACGCATAAATGTCCTGTGCGATTCCATTGAAACAACGAGAGACGAGGATGACTGGTAACCCTTGATCCAGCAAATGGCGGATTCCCACAATCAAAGCAGGCGGGACGTTTCCCTGACCGAGACCTTCGAGTACAACACCGTCATAGCCAAGAGAAGATATTGAAATGAGCAAGTCGGATTCCATTCCTGCATATATTTTAAACATAGCAACTTTTTTACTGATGGACTCAACAGGTAAATAAGTTCTTGATAATGGTGCGTGATGGAAGTGAATATCTGACTTTGTCACGATACCGATAGGTCCATATTGAGGACTTTGAAAAGTGGACACACTGCTACTATGTGTCTTCGTCACGTTCGTCGCTGTATGGATCTCATCATTTAGGACGACGAGTACCCCTTTGGTATTTGCATCGTCTGCTGCGGCAACCCTGACGGCTGACATTAGGTTGTAGACACCATCCGATCCGATTTCATTTGATGAACGCATTGCTCCTGTTAGAACAATGGGAATGTCGTAATTTGTTGAGAGTTCCAAGAAATAAGCGGTCTCTTCAAGTGTGTCTGTGCCATGCGTAATGACTACGCCATCGACAGGATTGTTTTTTACATGTTTAGTAAGCAAGACTCTCAGTTCAAGCATCTTTTCAGGAGTTATATGGGGAGACGGTAAATTGAATGCTTCAACTTCTGTAATCGTTGCGAATTGCTGAATATTATCGATTTCTAATGCAAGGGGATTAGCGGCACTCAGAATAACACCGCCTGTTTTTGAATCCAGTTCCATTGAAATTGTCCCACCGGTATGGATGAGTAGAATATTTTTCTTCAAATTCGTTCCTCCTGTTTTAAGGGAAATCATGGTACAATATAGCAGAATGGGGGCCCGCCTATGTTCATATTGCTCACCGTAGCGATTGCGCCGGGATTCGCGCTCTTTAGCTATTTTTATTTAAGAAAACAAATTGCAAAAGAGCCATCACTTACATTATTCCATACATTCATATATGGGGCTATCATGACTTTTCCGATTTTGTTCATCCAGCACGTATTTGAAGAAGAAAATATCTTTTCTCACTTTTTTATACGGAATGTTGTTTTTACGAGTGGACTTGAAGAGTTTTTTAAGTGGCTCATCCTTCTGCTAGCTATTTATCGGCATGTTGAATTTGAAGACGCTTATGATGGAATTCTTTACGGTGCCAGTGTATCTCTAGGTTTTGCGACAGTCGAAAACATTATTTATCTGTTAGCATTTGGAGCAGACACCGCATTTCTTCGGGCTTTGCTACCGGTTTCCAGTCATGCACTGTTCGGTGTTGTAATGGGCTATTATTTCGGCCAAGCAAAATTTGCTATAGAATCAAACGTCAATAAGTATTTGTTTTTAGCACTCCTTGCTCCGTATAGTCTTCACTTTGTTTATAATGGAATCCTTGCTATTGATGATTTATGGCTCTATCTGATTATTCCTTTCATGCTATTTCTTTGGTGGTTTGGTTTGACACGAGTGAAATATGCCCATACGTTCGCGATGCAACAATTCAGGCGCAAAGCACGAACGAATACAAAATGATCCAGCATTCGCTGGATTTTTTTTATTTGTTCATAAAATTAAAGACTTTGGACAAACTGTATGAAAAGGAGGAATGAAATTTGAAAAAGTTTGTTATCCGAATGATAACAGTCGCTCTGCTCCTCGGTAGCGCCTACGCTACATCGCCTATCCAAATAAAAGCGTTCAGTTCTCAGGAAATCGCACGTGGCGCATTTGGCGATGATGTTATTGAATTGCAATCGAGGCTTCAGTATATCGGTTATTACACAGGGACGATTGATGGAACATTTGGCTATGGAACGTATTGGGCATTACGCAATTTTCAAGAGAAATATGGACTTCCGGTAGATGGTATTGCGGGATTGAAAACGAGAAAGAAACTAGTGGATGCGTCACAGTACGATGAAAAATTCGTAAAGGATAATTTAAATAAAGGCAATAAATTTACGTATTACGGAAGTAAACCTCTTGCATCCCAAGTGGAAAAAGGAACTGGTAAGAAAGAGAATATCCAATTGCCGTCCAAGTATTCCGAACAGGATCTTAAACTAATGGCAAATGCAGTTTACGGAGAAGCGAGAGGCGAGCCTTATGAAGGCCAAGTTGCGGTAGCTGCGGTTATCTTGAACCGGGTGGAGCACCCCGATTTTCCAGATACGGTTGGGGGTGTCATTTTCCAGCCGCTCGCATTTACTGCGGTTGCTGACGGACAAATTTGGCTGACGCCGAATGAACGGGCAAAGGAAGCCGTTCTCGATGCTATCAACGGATGGGATCCATCTGAAAATGCAATTTATTACTTCAATCCTATTACCGCGACAAGCAAGTGGATTTGGTCACGGCCACAAATAAAAAAAATCGGATTGCATATTTTTGCTAACTAATCAGCATGAAAAAGGCAATGAAAACTTGTGATAAAGGAGGGTAGGCGAAAGTTTCCGGAATAACGAAAGCTTCCGGTGATATTTTGCCGAACTATGAAAAAAATGATTTTTGTACTAGTGTACTCATTAGCAGCACTGTCGATCTTTTCTTACGGTAAAGCCGCTGAAAACGAACAGCTTGCCATCGCCTTAAGTGGACAATATGCCAATAAGATGACAGATGCCTCGAAGAAACTGGAAGAGTTGGATACCGCAGTTAAGAAAACATTATTGTTTAATGAAGCAGAGGGTTCTTCGAAAGCGCGAGAGGATATTTGGCGTCTTTCAGCTGATATTAAAAACTCTGTTTCCTCATTGCCTATGGATCCGAGCTTTTCGACGTCTTGGATGAATTATCTTGGACGGCTCGGCAATTTTGCAAAGGAAGCCGGCGGTACGGGAGATAATGGCGAATATCACCGTGTTATGAAAGTGGCTTCAAAAAACCTGCGCTCAATGGCAGATGAGTGGCAAGTTGCAACTGCAGATATGGTAAGTGGTAATTTGTCGATAGCTGATTGGAATAATAGATTGGATGTTGCTGATTCGGGCCACGATTGGGCTGGTATGGGTACGAGTGTAAAACAGTATACAGAGAGTGACTTTCCATTAACAGCTAGTGAGTCGGACTCGATGAAGAAAAAAGAATTAAGGGATATGGCAGATCCTAAAGTGACACGTGAAGAGGCCGTTACAGAGTTCAAAAAACTGTTTCCCCACTTGTCTAACGAGACAATTGGTGTAGAAATGAGTAAACCGGGTTCTCCGTATCCGTTTTATCATATTCGTTTTGCTGAAAATCAGTCTGTCGGTTATATTGATATCACGGAAAAGGGAGGTCATGTCCTTTCATTTCTGAGTGAAAGACCGTTTGGGAAGGAAAGTCTTCCATTTGAAGATCTTAAAAAGAAAGCTGAAGTGTTTTTAAAGGAAGCAGGATATAAAGATCTGGTTTATGAAGAAGCGAGGGAAAATAATACGGTATGGCATATGGTATATGTCCGAGTGGAGCCCGAATATGGAGCAAAAGTTTTTTCAGATACAATCCATTTAAAAGTTGCAAAAGACAACGCGAATATAGTTGGACTTGACGCATCTGAATATATACGGAAAGAGAAGACAACACGACAGCCGATAACGAAAAAAGATTGGAAAACATTTTTCCATTCTGGCGCTAATGTTGTCAAGGAAGAACTTGCGTATGTTGAAAATGATCGGCTTGAGCAGCGCTTAGCACATTATTTGACTGTAACGTTGGATGAAAATGGGGAAATAGGCACATATACAGTTATTATCGATACAGAGACTTCTGAAGTGATTAAAACAGAGAAGTTGCAGTAAATTACTATAGAAATAGTCGTTGGAATTTTCATCCGGTCATGACATAATAGGTATTAAGGGAAGCGGAAGGTTCTATTTTATCGGCGACATACGTGAGGAGATTGTATGTATAAGGTTAGACTTTAGCCTCATATGGAAATCTGAAGTGCCAAGGAAGTCGATAGTTCCTGATGCTGGACCATATGACATATGGATGGCTGGTGGTTAATAATGCTACTTTCGATTGGAACGATAGTTGTTCTGGACAAAGACTTTACAAAAAACAGTGAAAAGTTTAAAAGTAAAGTGGTGGATATGAATGACGGATTGGTGATGATAGATTACCCAACTCACATCGAAACTGGGAAAACCGCTTTTTTTATGGACGGGACACAGTTGCATGTTACATTCTCGGACAGTAAGAAGGTATCCTATGCTTTCCGGACTGAAGTGAGTGGCCGTCTTAACAAAGGGATTCCTATGCTGAAATTATCCTATCCGGGCGATGACCAGCTACTAAAAATCCAACGGCGTGAATTTGTGAGGGTAGAATCAGCAATCGATATTGCGATTGAAAAAGATGGGCGATTCAGCCAGTATGTGGCGGCAGATCTTAGCGCGGGTGGTGTTGCACTTACTCTGCCCAATCAAGATGTGTTCAAAAAAGGCGATATCCTATCGCTGACAATTGTACTGCCATTTATGAACCGTGAAATTAAGTATGTAAAAGCAGATGCCAGGGTAATTAGAATTTGGGAGAAGGATGGCAGAATAATTGCCTCTCTGGAATTCGAGAAGATTAATCAGGTAGACCGTCAATACGTCATTCGGTTTTGTTTTGAACGACAATTGCAGATGAGAGATTATAATTAGGATTTGATCGAGGGGAAAAGTCTGCGTGAATGGGACTTTTCCCTTTTCAATATGATACAATATTGTCGAATTGACTACGGGGGTAGATGAAATGACATTAGGGATAAAAATCGCAATTGACGGTCCTGCTGCGGCCGGAAAAAGTACAATTGCTAAAATTACAGCTGAAAAATTGGGCTATACGTATATCGATACAGGCGCTATGTACCGCGCGCTTACGCATAAGGCGTTAGTTCGCAACATAAATACTAATGATGGAAAAGAACTTGAAGCATTATTGGAAGATACAAAGATTGTTCTGAAGCCATCAGCTAGCGGCCAAGCGGTGATTGTGGATGGTGAAGATGTGACAGAAGATATCCGTTCGCAATTGGTGACTGCTAATGTATCTTCTGTCGCAACACATATGGGTGTCCGCCAACTTATGGTCGATAAACAACGTCACTTAGCGGAAGGTGCAGGTGTGGTTATGGATGGCAGGGATATCGGGACAGCAGTACTGCCGGATGCAGAGTTAAAGATTTTCATGACGGCCTCTGTTGAGGAGCGGGCCATGAGACGTCATATAGAAGACGAAAAGCGCGGCTTTACAACATCTCTTGAACGATTGAAAACTGAAATAGCTGAACGTGACCGAGCGGATAGTGAAAGAGAAGTGTCTCCACTTCGACAAGCGGAAGATGCTGTTCTTATCGATACGACAGCTATGACAATTGCAGATGTGGCGGAAAAAATTAGTGCGCTTGCAGAAAAGAGGATGAAATTATGAACTTATACCCACTAGGTAAACTTCTTTGCAGCACAATTTTTTATCCGCTATATCGTATTAAAGTAATTGGAGTGGAAAACTTCCCGAAAGAAGGGGGCGTTCTGCTTTGCACGAACCACATCGAAAATATCGATCCGCCAGTTGTCGGCAGTACTTGTCCCAGACCTGTTCACTTTATGGCAAAAGAAGAGTTATTTAAAATGCCGCTGCTGAAAAGTATTCTTCCGCAAGTAAATGCATATCCTGTGAAACGCGGAATGAGTGACAGGGAAGCATTTCGGAATACATTGAAAATCCTCAAAGCTGGGAAAGTCGTCGGGATGTTTCCAGAAGGGACGAGAAGTAAGACGGGTGAACTTGGCAAAGGGCTTGCGGGCGCTGGCTTCTTCGCATTGAAGGGCGGCGATGCGGTTGTTGTTCCTTGTGCGATTATTGGGCCTTACAAAGCGTTTAGAAGATTGAAAGTTGTGTATGGTAAACCGCTTGATTTGACGACTTATCGTGAAAATCGGACTTCAGCTGAAGCTGTTACAGAGGTTATCATGAGTGAGATTCAAACACTTATCGAACAAAATAAATAAAGAAGATAAGGGTAATTTTTTGTTATTTTGAATAGATTCGCATAATATAGGAGTAGGATTCTTTATGAAGGAGGACTACATAATGACTGAAGACATGAACTTGGAAACAACGAACATCTACAATGAAGGTGACCGTGTTACTGGGAAAGTGACTAAAATCGAAGAAAAGTCTGTGATAGTTGAAATTGAGGGAGCACCATTTGATGGTGTCATCCCAATTAGTGAACTTTCAAGCCTTCACATTGAAAAAGCTGCAGATGCAGTGGCGGTGGGCGACGAACTTGAATTGATTGTCATGAAAGTGGAAGATGATAATTATGTTCTTTCAAAACGGAAAGTCGATGCGGAAGATGCGTGGGACTCCCTTGAAGAAAAATACAATAATAAAGAGACGATTGAAACGGAAGTAAAAGACGTTGTAAAAG
The DNA here is from genome assembly GCA_020742515.1 of Sporosarcina psychrophila. Taxonomy (GTDB): domain Bacteria; phylum Bacillota; class Bacilli; order Bacillales_A; family Planococcaceae; genus Sporosarcina; species Sporosarcina psychrophila_B. Next base: position 2,540 of record DYWT01000068.1, on the reverse strand, counting down.
GTGGACTAGTTGTTGACCTTGGCGTTCGCGGTTTTATTCCCGCATCACTTGTAGAAGATTATTTCGTCGAATCGTTTGAAGAATATAAAGGCCGCATGATGACATTTAAAATTGTTGAAATGGAAAAAGATAAAAATCGATTAATACTTTCTCACCGTGCAGTTATCCAAGAAGAAAAAGAATCACATAAAGGCGAAGTATTGGATAATCTTAAAGAAGGCGAAATACTTGAAGGTACTGTTCAACGTCTTGCAACATTCGGTGCTTTTGTTGATATCGGCGGTGTTGATGGACTTGTCCATATTTCTCAATTGTCCCATGATCACGTCGAGAAAGTTTCAGATGTGCTAAAAGAAGGCGACAAAGTGACAGTTAAAATACTTTCAATCGATCGCGATTCAGAACGGATTTCACTTTCCATTAAAGACACCTTGCCTGGTCCGTGGGAAGGGATCGAAGAGAAGGCTCCACAAGGATCTACGTTTGAAGGAACTGTGAAACGTCTTGTCTCATATGGTGCGTTCGTTGAAGTCTTCCCGGGCGTAGAAGGTCTCGTCCATATTTCACGTATTTCCCACCAGCACATTGGTACTCCGCATGAAGTGCTGCAGGAGGGCCAAAAAATAAATGTCAAAGTTCTAGAAGTCAATACGGATGATAAACGTCTCTCTTTAAGCATTAAAGATCTTATTGAAAAAGAAGATAATAACTCTTATGGTAATTACGAGATGCCAGAAGAAGCATCAGGTTTTTCAATGAGTGACGTCATCGGGGATCAGCTAAAGAAGTTTTCTAGTAAAGACTGAATAGAGTGAAACACTGTTTTGCTTACAAGCAGTGATTGAATTGTGAACATTATGAATGACTTTTGAATGGATGATGGTGCCTTTTATGGGCGCTGTCATCTTTTTTTGCATAGAAAGGAAATTATAGCATCTTTACTTATGGGGAATTTGTGTCCTGAGATCCAAATGCCAGGAGATTCACGAGGATAGGTGGAACGTGTGCTGTTTATAATCGGCGGGCATGAAGATGTGGCTGTGTAAGAGAGAATTAAGCACTGTCAACTTAAGGGGTTGTATTTAGGAGTTGTCATAGGGGGCTTCTAGATTGTCTCATATAATAGGAAGCAAGGTATTTTCTTGTCGCTTAGGAAATTAAGAATCTCGTACTGTCGATAATTTGTAACAGAAGAATTTTACGTCTGAACTTCGGACACCCTACACTTTTTGTTCGAATTCTTAGCAGATAGCCTTTATTCTAGCGACAAAGTTTTAGTAGAGAAAGGAAGTGAAAGGGTATGCCGTACACAATAATTACCAACTACATCCCGGCGTCTCTCTATCCGCTTAAAGCAACGTATCCGATGACGCCCGAATACATCACTATACACAATACAGCCAATGATGCGACGGCCATCAATGAAATTGCTTTCATGACGAGGAACACGGCTGCTACCTCCTACCATGTTGCAATCGATGACAAACATGCAGTACAAGCCATCCCATTTACACGCAATGGTTGGCACGCTGGGGATGGTCAAGGAGCGGGTAATCGGAAATCCATCGGAATCGAAATCTGTTACTCGGAATCCGGTGGTACGAAGTATGCTAATGCAGAAGCAAATGCCATTGACTATATAGCGTGCTTACTTAAGCAATACGGTTGGGGTTTAGATCGTGTGAAGTGGCATCGGGATTGGAGCGGTAAAAAATGTCCGCATCGTATCATAGATGAGGGGCGCACGTCGGCTGTCCACAATGCCATCGCTAAACGTTTGTCGGAACTGAGTGGCCCAACACCGCCAAAGGAGGATGTCCGCATGTTTAATCCGAGTTCAGCAACACTCAAGCTTGCTTACGAACAATTTTTGTTAGATGCCCTGAAAGAGGGATTGATTTCTGATAAATGGCTAATTGAATTTAAGGCAGGCAAGTTGTCACTTGATGATGCTCTTGCGCTTAAAGTCATTATTGACCAGCGCAAGTGAGATAATTTAGAAGGCATATATGTTGAACAAATGAATACGGCCAATGCACTTTACAAGGGCTTTTGGGAGGCCACTGAAAAACTCCTAATACTAGGTGCGAATTAGAATTCCTTCCAATACCGCTTCGGCGCTTTGCGGATGCCTTCCATGATATGCCAGAAAGGAGACCGCTTTCAGTCTTATCGCTCCGGCTACAACGAAGTCGCGCCTTCGCTGGATTGTCTATGCGAGAAAAAGCATTTCGTTAACGGGGATGAGGCCTACAACCTGGAGTGCCAAAAAGTGAAACTCAATTAGGTGGCGTCTTACTGCCCGTTAATACGAAATAAGTCGAGCGAATGTGATCAACGAATGTCTCAATATATAAGAATGAATTAGAAATCCTGCTAATACCGCTTCGACGCTTTGTGGATGCCTCCCGCGATAAGCCGGAAAGGAGAGCACTTTCAGTCTTATCGCTCCGGCTACCACGAAGTCGCGCCTTCGCTGAAAGGTCTATTTGAGAAAACGTATTTCGTTATCTGTGATGAGATCTGCAACCTAGAGTGCG
>DYWT01000067.1 GCA_020742515.1 Sporosarcina psychrophila | reverse complement strand
CAATCGACATTGGTACTCTCTCCTTTCATCGAAATAACCCTATGAAAAATATAGCTGCAATCATCTTGAATAGTAGACTCACAAGGGCTAACACAAAGCGCCAAAAGATCAAACAAAATATCAGTATTCCTAAGAATACTACGAAGTTTAAATGTACAGCTGCACTATGACGCATAAGTATCTCGCCAATACACAGTACGAACAACAGAGGAATGATTTTATTCATATGGATCTCCTTCTTTCTCTTAGGTTATCGGGCTTTGCCCGCTTATTTCGCACCACCTAAGCGGCGGGGGCGGTTGGAGCGATTGGTGCGAAATAAGAACCATTCCCTTAATTTCAAGGTTTTTGTTCTTATTTCACACATTCTCACTTTTCGGTATAAATGATTATTGCCTTTTTTTCCTTTCAAATCGTTGATATGGCATTCGTTTACGGTCAAGTTCATTTTGGATTTCTTCTGTATCGTCGTAAGTGTAGGTATCTAAAAAATCAGTTAAAGTCGTGTACCAGTCGTCGCCTGGGTTATCTACTTCTTCTACATATTCCCTCAAAAATACTTCGGGTACAGCGAGTTCATAATCCATTCCCATTAACACGATAGATTCCGTCCCACACGTCAAAAATTTAGTAAATACAAGGTAATAATCGTCTACCATCGCATCTTTGCTGTTTAGCTCTTCCATTTCTTCTTCCATTAATTCCATGCTCTCAAAAATTGAATAATATTCTGATTCTGAGTAATAGTGTTTCCTGCAAATCGTGTAGCTGACAAAGTTTTCGACCAGTTCACTCCTTTCTAGGTAAACATTCATGATATATTTTTCTGTTTCTAGTCGTAGAAGCTCCGCTCCTTTTTTTAATGTGTCAGGACGACGTTTATACACGTCTAAATAATTATTGCTGACTGTAACCTTCGTTTGACTCGTTTCACTTTCCAAATACAATTGTTCTTCGACTCTTTGAATAAAGTACTTCATTTCTTCCATACAACTAAAGTCTTTTTGAATCCGTCTGATTACTTCATTCAAATGTTCTTTGTTTGTTAAAAAGTGTGACACATCTTCCGTTGTTAGTTGATAAATCACCTTATTCATTTTCGTTGTCCTCCTTTTTCATGATGTAACATGCGCCATACTTGTTGACATTTTCTAAGTAGTCCAACCATTCACTTGAAACAGTCTTGGCTTTTTTCGTTTCGACAAATTTCCCATACGTTAGTTCTAAAGCTTGGTATTCAGAAGGTTTGATAGTGTTTGGCTTGACGCCTGCTTCCAAGCATAGTAAGGCTTGGAAAAACCATTGTCCATTTTGCTTTTTCAGTTCTTCAAGCGTTCGATAGTAGGTCGCAATGAGATTCATTTCGACACCCGATTCAATCATTTCTTCCACAGCTACCGACAATCTTTCCTTATAATGTTTTTTTGGAACACGTGTCTCATTGTATAGGAATGTCATATCCTCCATTTTTTGTGCCATTTTATCCAAAGGTAATTTGACAAATTCGTCATAGTAATTTTGAGCCATATTTTTTTCTCCTTTTTAGTTCTCTAATTTGGTTAACCAATATTCGTTTTCATAAGTTTCCATGTTTTCTTGATAATGCAGTTCATATCCTGCAATCTTCACTAGGTCTTCAAATAGCATAGTCGGTGCATCCTCTACTAAAGGGGTTTCTATCGTCCAGTACCGCGGAATAAGTAAAGCTTCTGCTACTTTTTCAGAAATGACTTCTTTGTCCACCAAAATTTGAACGACTTCTTTTACAGTCAATAATTTGTGTTGTGTTTTCATCAGCGTTTCTTTACTTTCTCATCAATCAAAACATAATCGCCATAAGACAAGGTATATTTTTTCCCGCATGTTGGACATTGATACAAACGATAGCTTTTGATACATTTCGCTCTTTCTCCACAATCGCATTCGACAGTATGTGGTGCATGATAGTTTGGGAATAATTCGCTGAAGGGAACACCCCAATAATCAAATTTCTTTCGCATGATTGATTCTGCCTCCTCTTAGGAAAGGTTTTACTTCCTTTCGTTAGTTCTTTCTTTATTGATTTGTTGGCCAGAATGAATCAACTAAAAGCGACAAGGACAAGGGCGTGCAGCGTGCCATTTACCCTTGTCCTTGTCGCTTTTTGGTGATAAAAGGCAACTTGTTGCCGGTCTGGCAAATCAATAAAGAGATAGCGAACAGGAACGAACCTTTTGGTGAGAGGAAGTTTTTTCTATTTTGTCTTGCTTTGCAAGACCCCTTATCTTAGTGAACGTGCAACGTTCACTTCCTTTCTTCTCGAACGGCGGTGGCGGTTGGAGTGAGAGAGAGGTTTTTCAATTGAGAAGGCGCTTGCGCCTTCCTAAAAAGGCCTTTTCATTTTTCTTGTTTCTATGTAAAACAAAAAGAGCTGCAATCCTCATTTAGGACTGCAGCTCTTCTTTTATTTATATGCCCATTAATCTCGTAAAATGATCAGGGTTTCTAATTTGCATTGATTCAATGACTAGTTGATTTCGTTTATTGAAGTGACCTGTCACTGAAATAGTATACTTGCCTTCTTCCAAAATCAGCAATTTATCCGCTATTTCTATATTGGCCACTACACAATTGATTGGTTCATGACTCGTGTGTAATGTAAATCGCACAAGCAATGGCTGTGTCTTGATCACCCGAATTTTATCGAGTAAACCAGTATAATATTCCATCGCGATCACCTCGATAAAATTATAGCAAAACCAGCTAAAATTGAGAATTTTTATTCGATTTTAGATATGCTATAATAATCAAGACAGTAAAGTTTGAAGACGGTGGCGACTTCTGGAAAGGTGGTGGTGCTTATGAATGTAAGTGCTAAAATCTATGAAAGGAGTAAGCCTTTTGTCCGCATATGAGACAATTCAAACCATTCTTGGTTTTGGTATGTTTACCATTGCTTTGATTAGTTTGATTGTAAATATGCTTAAAAATGACAAAAAGAAATAACCGTCTACTTTAGCAGGTCAGCGGTTATTTCCAAATAACTATTATTCTGCCACCGTTCTTTAATCGGTGCTGTTACTGAGGGGTTGTTCGTGCAACTCCTCTTTTTCACGTTCATTATAGCAATATTTCGCAAGAAGTTCAATGATTTCCCGTTAACCCTACATATAAAGCGGTAGAATAGCCGTAAGTATAACAGCTGTCGCGGCTATTGTGACTTTAGTCAATCACCAAAAGGAATTATCCTTTCCTGCTCTTTTTAAAAGATAAGAACAGACAAGATACACGAATACAAGAAATAGTGATCCTTTCGCAATTCTATTTACCAAAGGATTTTCAGTGACGCCCAAAGAAATCCCGTCTATTACTTGTCTACGATATTTTGTTACTAAAATAAGGTGGTAATAAAGAAGAAATACACCAATTTAAATAGATTGATTGATGTTCAGG
>DYWT01000066.1 GCA_020742515.1 Sporosarcina psychrophila | reverse complement strand
CAGCTCTATGGAATTTGTATAAACCTCATTCGAACAATAGAAAGGTGGGCAATGATATGGAGAAAATTGGGTTAAATCGGCATATGATTTCCAATTCGGATTCTAAAAAACAACAACTTAGAGGAATATTAATAGTACTGTTCGCATCGGCACTCTTTTCGAGTCTGGGAACCTTGACGAATATCGCATATGAAGCTGGTGTGAGTCCAATCGCTTTTGGAGCATGGAGGGAAATCTTTGGAGCAATCACGATGTGTATACTCCTCATACTCGGAGTAGGTCGCCAACGGAATCAGAAAAAAGTGTTGGCAACTATTCCGGGGTGGCAATGGAGGAACTTGGCTATTGCAGCATTTGCGTTTATGTCTTATAGTTTAGCAATTTTTTATGCATTCGTTCACTTAACAGTTGCATTGGCATTTCTCTTATTTTATATTTATCCAGCAATCGTGACAGTGATCAGTGCTATTACAGGGCACGAAATGTTAAACAAACAAAAAATCATTGCATTATTATTTGCCCTAGCAGGAAGTAGCCTTGCTGTTGTGGGTCAGATGTTCGGGCAAGATATGCGGTTTGATTGGCTTGGTATTGGATTAGCACTCTTTGCCGCAGTTGGTATGTCCGTTTATTTTCTTGTTGGTCGTAATGGCTATCCTAGTGTTCCCGCATCGTATGCTACGACAATTTTCCTAATAGCTGCCGGAACTGTGTTCGCAACTATAGGGTTTGCTTTCGGGGAAAAGGAGGCCATACTACAACCATTCCAAGACGCTTCCCTATGGCCGATACTGATCTTCGCTGGGGTTTTTGCAGCAGCACTTCCAACTATGTTGTTACTAACAGGCATTAGAATGATAGGAGCTTCCAAAGCCTCAATTTTGGCGATATTCGAACCGGTTATGGGGTCTGTACTAGCAGCTATTGTCCTGGGACAAAGTCTTTATTTTATACAAATAGTCGGCGGGATTCTTATTCTGAGTGCCGCATTTATCTTGCAACGCAACTCCGATCCACAGGATATTAAATCTACTTTGGACTCTCAAGTAATCAGGTCACCACTGGAAGAATCAACGGATTTAGCTAACTGAAGGTAATTCAAGCATCAATAAAAGGCAATCCGTCGATTCAAATCAAATCGGATTGCCTTTTTATGATGTTTAAAATCAAGCTTTTACATCGATTCGCTATATCTTTCAAAGCTAGTGATGACGTACAAGCATACTGCTTCCTCTTGTAATCTTTCTCACATGTATATTCTGCGACGTGAACCAACAGCATTTTCACCACACCTTGACCTTGAAGATTCAGGGATACGAAAGCTTTATCACCTTCATATGTATGAAGGTGAATCATTGCTCGAACGAAGGTTTATTGAGTTAAGTATTCCGCAACATCAAACATGCGCTGAACCCGACATTTTAATATTCAAAAAGAGAGGGCCAATGAAGTAGCACCCTCCCAATCCTCTTTTCAACTTACTTACAATACATTGACACACTGCCCAAGCCATCGAATTCTGCAATAACTGAATCTCCTGATTTAAAGGAGATTGCTTCTGACATCGCCCCACTTAGCACAATATCACCTTTTTTAAGTCCTTTTCCTAGTGCCCCAAGTTCATTAACAGCCCATGCAATTGCAATTGCCGGATGCCCTAATACAGCTGCGCTGGAACCTGTTTGTTCTACGCTACCATTTTTGGACATTACCATGCCAATGTTTCCTAAATCAATAGCACTTGGTGAAACCCATTTACTTCCCACCACAAATTTTGCGGATGAACAATTGTCAGCAACTACATCAACTAAAGTAAATTGAAAATCCTTATAACGGCTATCAATTACTTCAAGAGCAGGCGCCACATATTTCGTAGCCTTTAATACGTCCTCTGCTGTGATATTTTCACCTTTTAAGTCTTCATCTAATAGAAAGGCAATTTCTGGTTCCACTTTTGGATGAATTAGTTCGGAATATAGAATGGCTTCCCATTCCAATGCTAACATATCGTTATGCAAATAGCCGTAGATGGCTTCATTGACACCCATCATTTCCTGCTTGGCTTTACTTGTTAATCCAAGCTTCACACCTACCGTTTTCGTACCATTTTCCGCCAGTTTACGGGCAAGTAGACCATCTTGTAGTTCATATGCTTCCTTAATAGTCAATTCCGGATATTCGTTAGTTACTTTAATGACTTCTTTTGCATCGCGTTCCGCACTATATAAATAATCGATTATATCATTTTCTTTATTCGTTAGTAGAGTCATTTGTTATACCCCCACTTTATTGTTTTTTGCCAGTTCGGCTGCTACATCTAAGATCATATCTTCCTGACCCCCGACAACTTTCATTTTGCCCAATTCCACTAATATGTCCCGTGGATCCAGTCCAAATCTTTTTCCTGCACGTTCAGCATGGAGTAAGAAGCTGGAATAGACACCCGCATACCCGAGAACAAGACTACCTTTCCGTATCTCCTGGGAGCCCGGGATTAGTGGTCCTACAATGTCCTCGGCCAAATCCATCATCTTATACAAATCAATACCGACATCGATACCCATTCGTTCCATTACAGCTAATAATACCTCGGTTTGCGTATTCCCGGCGCCAGCCCCTAAACAACGGACACTACCATCAATACGGGTTGCCCCTTCTTCAATTGCCACAATGGTATTCGCAACGGCCACTGACAGATTATTATGCGCATGGAAGCCCACTTCAATATCCAAGGAATTTCGAAGTGCCTTAATCCGCTCTCGTACCTCATTCGGTAATAGTGCGCCCGCCGAATCAGTTACGTATACCGCTTCCGCCCCGTAGCTTTCCATTAATTTTGCCTGTTCGACCAATTTTTCAACGGAAACGGAATGGGCCATCATTAAAAATCCTAATGATTCCATACCGAGTTCACGGGCTTTACTGATATGTTGAGCTGAAACATCTGCTTCTGTCGCATGTGTGGCAACCCTTACAAGTCTGGCCCCCAGTTCACTGGCTTGCTTCAACTCATTAACGGTACCGATCCCTGGTATAAGCAAGACAGCCACCTTCGCGTTTTCACATTCATCAACAGCCGCTTCAATCAACTTCATTTCATCAACCAAAGATTTTCCATATTGTAAGGTGGAACCACCCAACCCGTCACCATGACTCACTTCAATATAATGCATACCTGCCTTATCTAACCCTCGTGCTACATTACGTACCTGGTCTTCAGTGAATTGATGTGCTACAACATGACTGCCATCACGCAAGCATACTTCCGTTAGTTGGATTGGTTTATCCGCGCGTACATTCATTCAGCAAGCTCCTTTCCAATCGTTTCATATTGATACTTCCGTCCCTTTTTCTTTTAACATGGATTTAGCAAAATCTTCTCCTACACGCATAGCAGCCGCTGTCATAATATCCAGATTTCCCGCATAAGCCGGAAAATAATCCCCTGCTCCTTCAACTTCAATGAAAACCGTAACACAGTTCCCGTCAAACATCGGGTCCTGCCGTAAGCGATACCCTGGAACATATTCTTTCACTTTTTCGACCATGGCAGTGATTGATTTTTGAATAGCCGCTTCATTCATATTTTTCACTTCACAATAAACCGTATCACGCATTAAAATAGGCGGATCTGCCGGATTTAAAATAATTAATGCCTTTCCTTGATCCGCCCCTCCAACTTCTTCGATTCCACGGCGTGTCGTGATTGTAAATTCATCTATATTCGCCCGCGTTCCGGGTCCCGCACTTAAACTTGAAATCGTCGCAACAATCTCTGCATATGTAACATCAGCCACTTTATTCACGGCATTAACAATCGGAATCGTTGCCTGTCCACCACAAGTGATCATATTGACGTTATCCAATTTCGTGGAACTGCCATCCGAACTGACTGCCGGGCAAAAGAAAGGTCCGAGAGCTGCAGGTGTTAAATCAATCGCCATTATTCCTAACTCTTTTAATACTTTGGCATGTTGGATATGAGCCTTGGCCGAAGTTGCATCAAAGACAATATCCGCAATATCCGGATTTTCGATGATACCTTGGATTCCGTCCGAAAAGATAGTGTACCCTTTCTGCTCTGCACGTTTCAGACCATCCGACTCGGCATCAATGCCAATCATTGCTGTTAATTCGATAACATCGCTTTTTTCCAGTTTATACATTAAGTCAGTTCCGATATTACCCGAACCGATAATAGCCGCTCTTATTTTTCCCATCATCATTCCCCTTCCTTCTACGTACGTTTGTTGTAGAATTTATTATTCGAAATGAACAATAACTGATCCGAGCGCCCCAAATCGTGCTTCAATTGTATCACCAGGGGAAACTGGGACAGCACCGGATAAAGCACCTGGTAAGATCAATTCATCTTTTTTTAATGTAATTCCGAATTCATGCAATTTATTTGCAAGCCATGCAATCGCATACGCTGGATGCCCAAGTGCTGCTGCGCCAGCACCTGTCGCTAGAAGTTCATCGTTCTTAAATAGCACCATACTATTTGTACGCAGATCAAGCCCTTTCAAATCTGTAAGCTTATCGCCCACAACAACTTTTGCAGAAGAACCATTATCCGCCACCGTATCTATTAATTTAATCTTCCAGTCCTCCACTCGGCTGTCAATAATCTCTAGAGTGGGCACTACATACTTTGTAGCCATCATAACGTCAATATACGTGATATTCGGTCCTACTAAATCATCTTTGAGAATAAAGCCGATTTCAGCTTCGATCTTTGGTGAAATCATCGAGTCTATTTTGACTGTGGAACTATTCTCCACACGCATGTCATCTAGCAAATGTCCGTAATCCGGTTCATTTACATTCAGCATTTTTTGCATTGCTACACTTGTTAAACCAACCTTTTTACCAATTACTTTTCTTCCTTGTGCAAGCTTTAAATTCACTGTTTCTAATTGAATATGATAGGCATCTTCCACTGTTAAATGCTCATCACGATCCGTCAGGGCCGCTACTGCTTGCCGTGTTTCTTCAGCTTTCAACAGTTCATTTGCATACCCGCTATTCTTTACTGTCACCTGAATAACCTCCTCGTTCAAATACAAACAAAAGGCGGGCATTATGCCACCTTTCGTTGCTTTCTTATTTTTTTATCGTAATTGTTTTCGCTTCCGTGTAAAAATCAAAACTATGGCGACCGCCTTCGCGACCTATGCCGCTTGCTTTTGCGCCACCGAATGGAGTTCGTAAATCACGGACATACCAGCAATTCACCCACAATAAGCCGGCATGGATAAGCGATGTAACCCGTTGTCCGCGTCGTAAATCATTCGTCCAGACGACACCCGCCAAACCATAGATTGAATCGTTCGCAATTCGGATTGCGTCTTCCTCTGTTTTAAACGGAATGATTACTGGTACAGGACCGAAGATTTCTTCCTGCGCAACCCGCATTTTATTGTCGACATCATAAAGTACAGTCGGTTCATAGAAATTACCTTCTGTAAGATCTGCGACAATTTTACCGCCATAGGCAAGTTTTGCACCTTCTGCGAGCCCAATTTGAACGTACTCATCAACGGATTGCAAGTGGCCCCGTGAAACGAGTGCACCCATATCAGTGGATTCGTCCAATGGATCTCCCACTTTAATTTGTTTCACTGCCGCAACAAACTTATCCAAGAATTGATCATAAATACTTTCCTGGACGAGTATTCGTGAACCTGCCAAACAAATTTCACCTTGGTTACGGTAGATTGCTTCGATTGAACCCATTACCGCTTCATCCAAATTGGCGTCCTCAAAAACGATATTAGCGGATTTCCCTCCAAGCTCTAATGAAACCGGTATCAGGTTTTCCGCAGCATTTCTCATAACTGTTTTACCAGTGTTGGATTCACCGACAAATGAGATTCTACGAACCGATGGATGCGTCGCCATGATAGTTCCAACAGTACTTCCCGGGCCTGTTAATATATTTAGTACACCGGGAGGTAAACCGGCTTCATTCGCAATCTCCCCAAGTAATACCGCACTCAATGGTGTATAGGAAGCGGGTTTAATGACTACCGTATTTCCAGCCGCCAAAGCAGCGGAAGCTTTCCAAGTCATTTGCATGAACGGTAGATTCCACGGAATAATTAAACTTGTTACACCCGCTGGTGCATACTGTACATAAGACATGTGGTTACTCATATCATAGTGCTCATGGACCATGTATTTTACCATTTCGGCAAAGAAGCGAAAATTTGAGGCAGCGCGCGGAATATCGAATTCGCGGCTTTCCTTAATCGGTTTACCCACATCTAATGTTTCAACGTAGGCAAGCTTATCCACGTTTTCCATGATCAAATCTGCCATCCTGCACAGTATTCTTGATCTTTCTTCTACTGGCATTCTACTCCAAACGCCACTTACAAACGTCCGCTGTGCAACATCGATAGCCAGTTTCGCGTCTGCTTCTCCTCCATTGGCGACAGTGGCTAACTTTTTATTTGTGGCTGGATTGATGGAATCAAAAGTTTCGCCGGATAGCGCATTGACATATTCCCCATTGATAAAAAGCTTTGCGTTCTGGATGATTGTTTTTTCTTCTACTACTCCTTTTATCACTGTCGCTCCTCCTAATCCTCTATCTCTATGATCATTTCAATCTCGATAGCTGTGTTATTCGGCAATTGTGCCATTCCCACTGCTGAACGACCGTGCTTCCCTTTTTCTCCAAAAACCTTACCTATCAAGTCGGATGCACCGTTCATCACTTTTGGTTGATCTGTAAAATCTTCGGTACTATTGACCATCCCTAGCACTTTGACGAATTGTTTCACTTTACTTAGTTCGCCAACTTCATTTTTAACTACACTTAGTAGGTTCAGCATTGATTGTTGGGCGGCTAAATAACCTTCTTCCACTGTTAATTCCCTACCCAGTTTTCCGTGATATTCGTCTACTCCCTGGCCAGCGGTGAACAATAGATTTCCCGTTCTCACACATCCTACATAGTCTCCAAGTGTTGGACGTAAAGGTGGTAGTTTAAGTCCTAGTTCCTCTAGTCTCTCTTCTGGTGTACTCATTGTTTGATCTCTTCCTTTATTTCAATATTTAAAAAAGCCAGCGCATTTCTACCTAAAATAGCTTGTTTTTGTTCTTCCGTCAGCTCAACCGTATCGTCAATCACTTTGCCGGGTGGAATTTCCCTTAATAGGAACGGATAGTCTGATCCCATGACAACTTTTTCATATCCGAAACGATCTACTAAAAATTTAAGATTGAGAGGGTCGTAATTCAATGAGTCAAAATAAAAGTTTTTTGCATAATGACTTGGAGGTTTACTCGTTTGTCGTAAATGGGGCCATACCTTCCAGCCTTGATCCAAACGTGGTAAAATGTATGGGAATGAGCCGCCGCCATGTGCAAAACAGACTTTCAAACCTGGAAATTTCTCCATTACACCGCCATTTACCAAACTCGCTGCGGCCAACGCTGTTTCACTCGGCATGCCCACCGTGTACATAAAGTTATGGCGTGGCATCCGTTCAGTTCCTAACGTTTCCCATGGATGGACGAACAACGGAACTTCCCATTTTTCCGCCATTTCAAAAAACGCCGTAAACGCCGGGTCATCCAAGTTTTTCCCGTTGATATTCGTTCCTATTTCGATACCTTTTAATCCAAGCTCATGTATGCAACGATCCATTTCCCGGATAGATGCATCGACATCTTGTAGTGGTACCGTTCCAAGGCCAATAAAGCGATCCGGATACTGTTTTACAGTATCCGCGATAAAATCATTTTGGATTTTCGACATTTCTTCCGCCGCATTAGGTTCTGCCCAGTAAGAAAATGTTACTGGAATAGGTGACAACACTTGAATGTCGACACCTTCCGCGTCCATATCTTGAATTCTTTTTTCGGGACTCCACACTTGGTCCGTCACTTCGCGGAACACTTTCCCTGCAACCATGATATTAGCACCGCATGAACATGTTTTTTCCAAAGTTGGCCAACGTTCTCCCCCAAATTTTTCTACGAAATCCGGAATGTCTTCGGGTATGATATGAGTATGGAAATCTACTCTCATTTCCAAAGCCCTACTTCTTCAGACATGACATGAGTACAGTTTTTGCATGTACGAAGTTCTTCACTGCTGTTGAACTCTTCAATAGCGCCTTTTACTTGCGTTTCTATGTCTGTCAATTGAACACGCTTACGGTGCATTTCAACGTCACACTCATCACAGAACCAAACGAAGTCTTCAAGTTCACCTTGATCGCGTTTCCGCTCGATGACTAAGCCAAACGTATCCGCTACACGGTGTGGTGAATGCGGTACCATTGCTGGCAACATGAACACTTCCCCTTCTTTAACCGTTACAACTTCACGTTTACCATTATTAATGACTTCAACATAGCAATCACCTTTAATCTGATAAAAGAACTCGTCTGAAGGATCAACGTGGAAATCACGGCGTTTGTTTGGTCCACCAAGAATCATGCAAATAAATTCAGAATCTTCCCACAATACCTTATTATTAACCGGCGGCTTAAGCTGGTCTTTATTTTCTTCAATCCAATTCAATAGGTTAAATGCCTGCAATTTTGTCATTGTAGATTTTGTCATTATAGTAATACCTCCACTTTTTTGTTTTTTTAAAAATAATAATATACATAATTGAAATGAAAATAACTAATGAATTAAACGTGTATCTATCGACCTAGTAATCCCACCACCTTTTAAGATGCGTTTTGTTCTCTCTGATTAATGTAACGGAATTATCTATATAATCAAACCACCTTTTTTCACATTGTGAAAAATTAGAATAATTGTAATAGGAAATCATTTTTAACGAACGATAATATTTACATTTGAGTTAATTTCATAATCCTAAGCCCTTACGTATCAAGGCTTTCAAGACATAAAAAATAGAGCACCTCCCCAAATCCTGTATAATGTAAGTTACGACACATACATAACAGACTGGAGAGATGCCCCTATG
>DYWT01000065.1 GCA_020742515.1 Sporosarcina psychrophila | reverse complement strand
TTATATATCGAGTTTAGGTAATCCTTTTACTATCTTCTGAGTTTCCAGGCTTACAGTGATAACTCTTAGAAATAGTTCCAATGGGTATTTCGCATTTCCCATAGCTTCCATAGCCCAGTCATTGGCATCATTAACAATACCGCTATCTTTATGGGTTAAAACACCCTGTCGTTCCATTACCCATTCAAGTGCAGGTTTACCATTTACTACGTAATCATAGGCTTCAGATGGGATATTTTTTATCCGTATTTTGTTGTTATAGATGACTGTACTTTTGTCAGCCTTTTTAGCAAACTTCATCTTCTCTACATAAAAATCCTCTTTCGGTAATTGAGAATAATTTAAGTTGCCAGAATCAATAGTTGCTTTGTATGGCTCGACTTCTTCAAAATTCAAATGCCAAAAGGCTAAATCTCGTCCAGCTTGAGAAAAAATCACGAAGTCGTCATATTTTTTGACACAAGGTATACGCGGTAACTCCTTAGAAAGGTTATCAGCATAACGTCCACGATAATCTTCAGAATGAAGCAATCCGTATACATAATAGAAAACATCTTCTTTGCTTATGCTTTCAGTTGTGTAAAAGTCTTTGAAATAAAACAATCCTGCGTCAGAAATTGCTTCTTTCCTTTTGTATTCTTTAACTACTTCATCACTCGAAGATTTCTCATAATAATATAAAGGAAACCCCTGCCCACCTGAGTGCTGCATATTCAAATCTGGAATTGCATTAACTATTAATGCAGAGAACGGTTTCCCACCATTGCCACTACCGTTAATATAAATAACCAAGTTATCAGAATCGGCTGTTGGAAATAGCTGAGGCATTTGATAAACCATATCGTTTAACGCCCTGCTAAAATATAGATTTGATTTGTTAAACGGTCTATAAACCGATTTATAAATACAATTTTTGTCAAAGGAATGATTCTTTAATTTATTAAAGTCATTGAGCAAACTGCGGTTCCAGCTAATTCTCGTGGTATCAATTATTTCTTTAAACTCCGTATCTTTCTTCTTCTCATTAACTTGAAAGTTATAATACACAATCATTTCTGACACATTTTCAATTAATTTTTTTGCTGAGAAGTTATAAACCCATGCATCACGACTGGTAGCACCCCCCCTAGAATAGGTGCTAAATATGCAAACTGAGTCTTTATCTTTTTTATTTCCCATCTCGATAAAATAATTAAATCTCTCGTCACGCTGGTTCAGCCAGTCATTATGCTCATCGGGTTCGATCAACTGCCAACCATTAATTTTAGTAATGCCATTAACACTATTAAATTCAGAAACTTTCTCCAATTTCTCTTCACGACTTAAGTAATCACCAATGTCATGAAAATATATCTGACCATGAGCCTGAACATTAGGATTCTTGACCAAGATTGAAATTACAATTGGAGCTCGACTTCCACTCCCAAATATTTTCCCACCTTCTTGACGTGATTTTTCACCAGAGGTTCTTTGATTTCCCCTCAGATGGAAAAAATATAAGCTGCTGAATTCTTCCGTAAGACATTTACGTAAACCATCTGCAGAGTTGGAATCAATATACGATCCATTTGTAACAAATCCGATTACACCTTTCTCGCCTATACGATCACTTGCCCACCGAATAGCTCGAATATAAGAATCATACAGGGCATTCTTATTCGTTGCTGACGTATAGGCAGCATAAGTATCCGCAATACGCTTATCTAACTGAGGGTATTTGACATTCTGATTATTATCGTTTGCCGATTCCTGACCGGCAGAATATGGTGGATTCCCAATAATGACGCGAATATCAAGCGCCTTTTGACGTTTGCGCCGTTCACTATTATCAACCAAAACATCGCTTATCAAATCGTCTTTTTCATACATTTCAAAGGTATCGGTAAGGCAGATTCCCTGGAATGGAGTATAAGCTGACTCATTTGTGATATCATGATAGACCGCCTCGATATTGATGGCTGCAATATAATATGCTAACAAAACAATTTCATTGGCATGAATTTCATTTTTAAATTTATAGGCAAGTTTATCAGATGAGATAAGGCCACTTTGCAACAGACGTGTAATAAATGTACCTGTTCCAGTGAATGGATCGATGATGTGCACCCCTTCATCACCCAATGTTTGTCCAAACTCCTGCTTTAGAACATCATTAACACTGTGAATGATAAAATCAACGACCTCCACAGGGGTATATACAATTCCCAAACGCTCGGTCATTTTAGGGAAGGCATTTCTGAAAAACTTATCGTACAACTGGACGATTATTTGTTGCTTACCCTCTGCGGTCGTAATACCGTCAGCACGCATTTTCACTGACTCATAGAAGCTGTTGAGCGTATTAGCTTCTTTTTCTAGATGGTGTTCATGTAAGGTGTTGAGTACGTCCTGCATTGCCATACTCATCGGGTTATGATCTGTAAAATTATAATCAGCAAACAAAGCATCAAATACAGGCTTTGTTATCAAATGTTGCGCCAGCATTTCGATGATCTCATCATCAGAAATGCTATTATTGAGGTCATCACGCAACTCGTCAGAGAATGCTTTGAATGCTGAAATTTCAGCAGTATTCGCTGGGTTTTCCAGAATGGCATGAATACGATCAATATGGGTGCGGGCAATTTTTGCAATGTCATTTGCCCAATCCTCCCAGTGATGCCTGTTACCACATTTTTTGACAATTTTGGCGTACAGTGCTCGTTCAATTTCTCCGACTGAAAACTCAATATCCAACTGCTCAGGAGGTTGGATGGTACCAGCTCCGATCCCATTGCTTTTACGAGCCTTCGCGACAGTCTCTGATTTTTTCGTCTGGCGTTTGGTTTTTTTTACCACTTTATCAGCAACTGCAACCACTTCCATTCGTGCGGTGTCTTTGCCGTTAAATTCAAGTTTGTTAATCATGGCATCAAAGCGGTCATCATGCGCACGAAGAGCGTTTAATACCTGCCATACAACACGATAAGCCTGATTGTTATTTAATGCATTTTCAGGTTCTTCTCCAGCAGGAATTACAACTGGAAGGATAACATAGCCCAGTTCTTTACCTTCAGCACGCCGCATAACACGCCCAACAGACTGTACTACATCAACTTGTGAACTCCTCGGCGTTAAAAATAACACGGCATCCAAAGAGGGAACATCGACACCTTCGGATAAACAACGTACATTCGACAAGATTCGGCATACATTTTCATCAGTATCAGCCTTCAGCCATTCTATTTTTGATTTTTTCTGCGTGGCATTCATTCCGCCATCAACATGTTGAACTTGGCATTGAAGTTTTAATGATGGATCAACATTTTGATTTTGCTGAACTTCTTTGAGATATTCAATCTCAGAAGCCTGATAGGCCTCAACCACAGCCCCAAACATTTCTGTAATGAGTTTTGAGCTGACTTTATGAGTTTTACCTTTGTAGTCTTTTTCGATAACCTGGCAAAATGCGACAGCACGTTTCATAGCGTCTGGTTGAATGCCATCAGAAGATGCCAATCCCTGCTTTGCTAAGGCCTTCCAGCATCCCACAATTTTCGCAGCATCATCTACTTTAAGCTGATTATTTTCATCTTTTAACAGAGACTGTATGCGTCGACTAACATGGCTTTCTTCAACAGCCAGTACAATCACTTTGTAATCGCACAGAATTCCCAACTGCACGGCTTTTGAAAACGTAATGACATATAAATCTTCACCGTATAAACCGACATCGTCCATCGAGCATAAAGTAACACCTTCAGTCTCCTTCGCATCATCCCCAAAAATGCGAGGCGTAGCAGTCATGTATAACCGCTTTTTACCTGAGATATAGGTGTTGTCATGGATTCGTACAAAAGCAGACTCATCATCACCGTCAAATGTTGCTCCAGTAGTCCGGTGAGCTGATCCTACCCACGTAATATGGACACAGGCCTAAGCGAGGTTCTGGTTTTCAAATTGTTCCGGACTGAGGCCGCCACACCAACTGTGCCGCCGCCACCGATTGTAATCACATTCGATATAATTAAACACC
>DYWT01000064.1 GCA_020742515.1 Sporosarcina psychrophila | reverse complement strand
GATTAGTGATTGTCCCACCCCAACTTGCAACCAAAACTGTAGAAAGAACTGCGATGGGGAGAACCTTTTTAAAAAACTGCTTTTTCACCAATGTAAAACCTCCTAGTTTTTCTGCTATCAAAGGTAACTATAAGGTGAAATTGTTAATCTAGTATGTTGAAAATGTAAATTAGTATTAATAGTATGTTAAGAATTGAAAAGGTTACTCGGCTACCTTGGTAAGGCGTCTGCGCCCAGTTTATGCATCATATTCAATCTACAGAGGGGGCGAATAAAGTTTTGCCTTTGAAGGTTGGATGTTAAAGACGAATAGTGTAATAGATATCGCCAACATCACGAATGTTCCTACAATGACAACATACTGAATAGAAATGAGTTGAGCTGTCACGCCAGCTAGGGTCGTTGCGAGTATGATTAATACAGCTTCCATTAACCCGTACATACTTCCAACTCTCCCCATCATATCGACAGGGATATTATTTTGGTAAAAGGTATGGAAGCCCGTATTAGCGAAAGCGAGAGAAAATGAAAGAATGAAAAAACCAATAGCCGCTATGAAAAAGGTAGAGGAAAAGGCGTAAGTAATATACCCGGCAGAAACGAATAGGGAACCCAAACCAATTAACAAAGAAGTCGATGATTTAGTGGCAATCATCGCATTAATAATTGCGCCTATTACGATCCCAGCCCCCGCTATGCTGACTAAAAAACTATATTCACTATCCGATAAAGAAAGGACCTCTTTAGCAAATGCGACTTCAAGTGAGTCAATAGCTGTAGCCATGACCATCACACAGCCAAAAAGGAAGTAAATGAACATGATATAGGCGTAGCGACGACTAAAATTCAATACAAGAGTCCAATCTTTCTTCACTACTTTAAAAGATAATTTTTCATCTGTACTATTAAACCGTATGTGTTTTTCGAGGTTGGGCATCATCATAGTGACTAATCCTGATAATAATAAAGCAATGGCGTTCATGTAAATGGCAAAAATGGGTGTGCCGATGATAAATAACAATCCAGCTATAGCTGGCCCAATTAGAAAGCCTCCAGAATCGAGTAAACTGCGTAATGAATTAAATCGTTTTCTATCCTCAGTGGGAATTAGTTTTGTAATATAAGTCATAGATGTCGGGTCAAACATAGAGCGTGCTATA
This sequence comes from Sporosarcina psychrophila, assembly GCA_020742515.1. Lineage (GTDB taxonomy): Bacteria > Bacillota > Bacilli > Bacillales_A > Planococcaceae > Sporosarcina > Sporosarcina psychrophila_B. The sequence goes on along the minus strand of DYWT01000064.1, from coordinate 3,762 downwards.
TTAATCAAAAAAACGACTAGATAGATTGACCAAAGAGAAGAAAGAAAAGATAAGGTAGCGATAAATACCGCACTAAACAAGTTAAGAGTGACCATTAAATTACGTTTATTTAACCGGTCTATTACGCTACCCGACCAAAAATTTGTACATAATGTAGCCAAAGGTTTAAGAATATAAAGGACAGCCACTGCAAGCGGAGAACCTGTTTTCTCAAGGATAATCAAATTAAGTGCAATTAAATAAATCCAGGCGCCCACATTAGAAATGCCAATTCCAGCTAACAACATTAAAGGATATTTCCAAGATTCAACTACGTTCCCAAGTCTCATTTGATTTTCCTCCCTGTCATTCATTTTTTGACAATAAAAAAATCCCACCCCCAAGACCTTAAGTCTTGAGGACGAGATTGTATCAATCGTGGTGCCACCCCAGTTTATTACGATGTTTCCATCGTAACCTTATCAGGTACGGCAAATAGATGCGTATACCCTGGCTCTATAACAGGAGCTCCTGTCACTCTATCCCCATTGCTGGTTCCGAAGTGATGCTCAGAGACTTGTTTCGATAACGCATTCTTACTCCTTTTCAGCAACCGGAGCTCTCTGCAAAGAATGGACGTTAGCTACTCTTCTCTTCAACGCATTTGATTTTAAAAGATAATAACATTTGTAGCATGAATTGTAAACGGTAATTCTCTTAAGGGCATCTGGTATATTCCTGCAAAATATGTCTCAAAAATCTATGATGGAAGAACAGTCTCTCGAGAAAATCACCCAATTTACAGCAGTTTGAAAACTATGGCGGTGATTTACAAGTGGTTGGGAATAGAGGATAATTAAGGTGGGTGGCATATTGCCTTTCTAATGAGGATGAAACGTATGCCTTATCCCCAACCCTTTTAATAATAGTCTTGCAGTAGAGCAGGTATAGCATACATGGTTGACACTAAATAAACAGTAAATTGCTAGATAGAAACCGATAATGGGAAAGTACATCTGCTTACTTATTGTCATGCCCAGTCTTTTTACCATAGTGGTAGGCATAGAATTACTTATACCTTTTATATACTTTAACATCACAAAGATTACCGACGGAGAATTTTCTACATTGGTGAACAATCCAAGTATCAATGTGCTGACTGGAAGTATTGTATTTTGGGCTTCAACGCTGTTAACTACGATGGTTGGCCATGCGCTACTCAGCAGAAAGAGTAAGAATGAAAAGACTTTGGGGGAATTTAAATGCAAAGAAGTTATGAGTCTAGGCATATATTTATGGTAATTGCCATTGGCATACTACTTTTATCACCTATATTTATAATGGTTCTTCCCTTGTTTGTTGCAAATACTTTGTACTTCACGGCTGGTAATTGGTATGTATTGGTATCAGGTGCGATTTATATTGTCTACAGCATTGGATTCCTATTTTTAATCTTATCGGCAATGATTCTCTCGTTACTAGATAGCAGCAAAGTTTCGATATACATTAGCATTGCGTGTCTAATTTTGAGTGGATTTTTCTTTTTAATTGCTTCGAAAAATTATATCTCTCTAGGAGATGATTCAATTTCCTATAGAGAGATGTTTTCGAAAGAAAACCATTCCTATTCTTGGGACGAAATAGAACGAGTAGTTTACTATGAAGTACCTCGAGGTGGGGGGTTCCCTCAATATGAATTTTATTTCGATGATGGGGAAAAGTTTGTTTTGGCTGAAAATGGTATTGTAGAAAGACTAAGAATTGTTATATACAATAGGTTAAATCAAGTGGACATTGAGATAGAAAATGCAAATAATAATTAAACCATTTTTCTTCAAAAAGTGAATAAAGGACGTAAGGGATGAGTGTTGAATGTAGTGATCCTGAGTTCACCATTCAATGAAGAATTGTACGAAATATAGTATTCAAGCCCTCCCCATCGGCATCTGTGCTCATAGAATAAATGAACGAGCATTTGTTGTAAGGGGGAGTTCTTATCAATCTTTGGATTGACATATCTACACTGAATCATCAATTAAACCTTTACGATGGCCATCACTTAATTAAAAAATATCCAATTGCAGTAGGGAAGATGGTCACATCTACGCCCATGGGAACATATAAAATCATCAATAAACAAAGCAATCCTGGAGGTCCTTTTGGAGCGTTTTGGATGGGGTTATCAAAACCTCATTATGGGATACACGGAACGAATAACCCCTCTTCTATAGGGAAAAGCGTGTCTCATGGATGTATCCGAATGCATAATGAAGACGTTCTAGAATTAGCGTCTATGGTCCCTGTTGGAACAACTGTTACGATTCATAAATAAAACGCAGTTTAATCGTTCAAAAAAACCGGCATTAAATACGATTAGAAATTGTATTTAATGCCGATTTTTTAGTTATCTATTAAATTTTCTTTTTCTCTGTTGATTCTTTATCATCTGATTTGAATTCATCTGTGACATCATCCATGATATCTTTTGTTGAATTTTTGAATTCCTTCAATGTTTGTCCAACCGCTTTACCTAATTGAGGCAATTTGGAAGGTCCGAAGACGATTAAAGCAATTACTAAAATTATAATTAAACCGGGTACCCCGATACTTGATGGCATGTTTGTTCCTCCTTTAAATTAATGTATATTTATTTGAGAAATGTACATGTTTACAGTTACATATATCAGTATAGCATTTCTCGCAATAAGTATGCCGCGATTTACTCCTGCAGCGTCTTCTCACGTTTCACTTCATTTGCCCGCTTTCTTTTCAGTGACCAGCTTGATACAAGAATGCTGATTTCAAATAGCAGTAATAAAGGAATAATGATCAGAAAATCGGAAATGAAATCAGGCGGCGTTATTGAAACACCAACGACTACAAGTACGAAATAGGAGAGCTTTCTCATTTTCCTTAACTTTACCGGTGTTACAATACCTAATTTAGTTAAAAATAGGATGACGACCGGTAATTCGAAGACGATACCTACTGGAATGATTAAGTTAAACATAAACGTAAAATATTGTTTCATCCCATACGTTTCAACTGCACCAATCGATTCGTTGATATTTGACATGAAATTCAACATTAAGGGAAAGAGGAGAAAATAACTAAAACTGACCCCCGCTAAAAATAGGAAGAAAGAAACTGGTATAAAAGTGACTGTACCTTTTGATTCTTCACTGGACATTCCTGGCTTTACAAATAACCATATTTGGTACAATGCGATAGGTAAAGTAATAAGAATGGCCAACAGTAATGCGCATTTCAAATAAATCATTAAACCATCTGTATAGCCAAATACGTTCCACTCCACATGACGGGCTGTAGGCTGCATTTTGAGAAAAGTTAATATTTTAGGTGCAATACCAAAACCTACCGCCAAGGATACTATAAAAACCAAAGCTATAATAATGAGCCGCTTCCTCAGCTCCGTTAAATGTTCGACAAGAGTATATTCTTGTTCCATGCTGCTAATCACCCACTATCTTTCTATGATAGAAAGTAAATTCGAAAGGTATAAACTTTCTTATATCGTAAATAAAATAGCTTTAATTCAGACTAAATCGGAAAAGTATAGTAGAATAAGTAAGTTGAATTAACTACCCTACACATTATACACATCAAAAATGGTTTGTAAATAATAGGACACTTGAGTTAATTTCATAATCCTAAGCCCTTACGTATCAAGGCTTTCAAGACATAAAAAATAGAGCACCTCCCCAAATCCTGTATAATGTAAGTTACGACACATACATAACAGACTGGAGAGATGCCCCTATG
>DYWT01000063.1 GCA_020742515.1 Sporosarcina psychrophila | reverse complement strand
TCCGGCTACCACGAAGGCGCGTCTGCGCTGGATGGTCTACGTGAGAAAGCCCATTTCGTTATCGGGGATGAGACCTGCAACCTGGCGTGCCATAAATCGATCGACTGTGATCAACGAATGTCCCAAGACATATGGAATGAATTAGTCATCCTGCTAATATCGCTTCGACGCTTTGTGGATGCCTCCCGCGATAAGCCGGAAAGGAGAGCACTTTCAGTCTTATCGCTCCGGCTACCACGAAGTCGCGTCTGCGCTGGATGGTCTATTTGAGAAAGCGTATTTCATTAGCTGTGATGAAATCTGCAACCCAGAGTGCGTCTTTCTTGACTATAATTATATATGTTGAACAATTGAATCCGGTGTAAAAACTGAGCGAAGGCGCCTTAACAGGGGTAGCCGAAGCCATAAGACTGGCGGCGAAGCTGCTTGGCTTATGGCGGGAGGCTACCCCTAGCGCCGTAGCGGTTCAATGAAATTCTTTATTTCAATATATAGTATCGAATAGTAATCACCTTATAATCTCGGCATATACATCTCAAAATCACATTTCTCCTGATAATCAACACTCTAGCGCAGGCGCGGCAAAGGGGTCGCCGAAGCCGTAAGACTGGATGCGAAGCGCTAATCCAGGCTTATGGCGGGAGGCATCCCCAAAGCGCCAAGCAATCTGCAATCCACATCCCCCAATTACAACTCTTTCATTATTGAGCACCACAGCAGATTCAATGGGATTCTTTAATTCAACATTTGGTTACTCAATACATGTGCTAATATCCATCAAAAAAAAGAGCTGGAGTTTACTCCGGCCCTTTGGTGATTTCATACTAGCTTTTCTTTTACTTCTTCAATTTGAGCCAAATGTCTTTTTTCATGCAGTCCGATAAATGGAATCCATTGTTCTAAGCTAAGGTCTCCAAATACTGGATGCGGGTAAGTTCTTTGCGCTAATAATGTTTTATCTGCAGAAGCTACCAGAGTATTTAAGTTTTCTCTAGACGTTGTGAGGTTACTTTTCATGTCTGTCAAAGCAATAAAGTCGTCAGAGGGAGTCGCAAATGAAGGGGCAAGTACTTTCGTTGAACGATCCGTCGTAAATTGTATCGGCTTGTCAACAGTGGTTTTATTTTCACCATTGGCTAACTGGTTTGAAAGAGTGTGAACAATAGCGCGTTCCATTAAATACAAATGATTTAGCACCTGCATGATACTCCAGCGTCCCTCTTCCACCTGTTCATTCAATTGTTCATCTGACAAGTTCTCTACACTACGCAAAACAGCTTCTCTGATTTTCTTGTTCTCTTCCATTAATTATACCCTCCATTCAATACCCTTTATTATATCGCAAAAGCACCTTATACAATAAATGATAGGATTGGTTGAGGGAACACGAAATGCAGAAGTTCCATGTAGGAGTTAATTTACAGCTGCCTCCAACACAGTTAATGTATGGTTAGATGTGTTCATATTCAAGGATACGCCAATAGGAATTGTTGCTTTGTATGTACCATGTGCAGTTGCTAGGTTGGACATAAGTGGTTTACCTAATGGAACTAGAAATTCGTTGATAAGATCTTTATAGGACTTTCCATATGCATCCTCACAATTCGTACATTCCCCCATAATAATCCCTACACAATCATCGAATTTCTTGGCTAACAAAAGATGGTTTAAATACCTGTAAACTGTGTTAATCGGTTCATGGGTTTCTTCAAGTACGAGAATTTTCCCTTCTGTATTGATTTCAAAAGACGTTCCTAACGTACCTATGAAAGATGTGAGATTGCCTCCAATAACGGGACCGGTTACATTTCCGGGAACTAAGCTTTCGATGGACATACCGGGTGGATTTTTAATCTCCCAAGGTGCGGTTAATGTTGAAGTTGCCGAGAAGAATTGGTTGAAGTTATATGCCGGGGTGCGTGTAGTAAAATCTAGAAGGAGAAGGCTTTGAAAAGTAATTAAATCCGCATATTCGTACAATACATTTAGTAATACCGTAATGTCGCTGTATCCTGAAATTATTTTCGGGTTTTGAGCTATGATTGAGAAATTAAGGAAAGGGAGAATACTTGCTACGCCAACACCCCCTCTCGAAGGTAATATCCACTTAACTTCCTTGTTCTGAAACATCTCCATTAAGTCTGACGCCATTTGCTCTGGTGTTGCTGCGATATAGCCGTTCGATGAATAAACATGATCCCCTACAAGTACTTTAAATCCCATATTTCGTAACGTAGTTATTCCTTCATTTATTATACTTGCTGCCAATGGGCTTCCTAACGTAACAATTCCAACAGTATCCCCAGACTGCAATTGACGAGGTTTTGTTGCCATATGTTGCAACTCCCTTCTCCGTAAACATGTACATATTATTCAGTGTATGGACAAAAGGAAAGCGTCATAACTAAAAGGTGAAGGCAAGTTTCTAATAGGAATGCTTATATAAAGAAAAATGTCTTTTAAAGGAATATAAAATGTGAATAGTTAAATTTATTTGGAAGTTTTTGTATCATTATACCTAGTCGGAAAATAACATTTGCAGGTCCTTTCGCATATGCTATAATAAATAAAAGAATGATTTGAATAGTCAGTATTCAATATCTGATATGGGGTCATACTATGAGAGGATCACAGAAAAAGAAATTACTATTCATTTTCGTAAGTCTATGTATGTTGCTTTTAGTTGGCTATGAGGCTCGACCTTTCAATTATAAGGAAATGGAAGGGATGATTAGCATTGCGCATCGTGGTGCATCTAATTTAGCACCAGAAAACACACTAGCCTCATTTCAAAAAGCGCTGGAACTTGGTGCGGATTTCTTGGAATGTGATGTTCATTTATCGAAAGATGGAGAACTTGTCATAATGCATGATGACAAAGTAGATAGGACAACAAATGGCTCTGGATATGTGAAAGACTATACGCTATCCGAATTAAAAAAACTGGATGCAGGTGGGAAATTTCATTCTTCATTTGCGGGTGAGCAGGTTATTACATTAAATGAATTGTTTGATGAATTTTATGGGAAAGCGGGTTTATTAATAGAAATTAAAAAACCGGCCAAGTACCCGGGTATTGAGGAGAAAGTAGTTGCGTTGCTGAGCGAATATAAGGATTTGAACGGTATTATTGTTCAATCTTTTGATATCGAATCTATGAGAAAAATAAATAAGCTACTTCCCGAATTAGAAGTGGCACTTCTTATGAAGCCGTCTATCCAGCACCTCTCTTCTCAAAAATTAAGTGATCTAACGTCCTTTGCGACGTACATTAACTTTAACGTCTCGTATGTTAATAAACGTGTGATCGAACAAATACATAATCAGGGTGGAAAAGTATTGGTCTGGTCAACGAAAAACCAAGCATGGATCGATAAGGCTTATCAATACGACGTTGACGGTATTATTACAGACTTTTCAATCTGGCCAGTAGAGGGATCGATTCAGCTGGTGCAAGATTAATTTATCCGACAAGTAAATCCAGTACCAGCCATATCAGGCCAGTACTGGATTTACTTATTTGTCAACTCCCAATTGGCTTTCTTGACAATGAAAAACTGGAGCCATACACTTATGAATAGAAAAGATAGTTGGAGGACAAAATGACAAATCAAACATTCATACCAATCATTATCGGAACAGACATGAATGCCTACAACATGGCGATATCATTCCATGAAGAGTATGGCATCAAACCGGTTCTAGTAGGCAAAGAACCTTTATCATTCACCAGTTTAAGTTCAATTATAAAATGTATAGAACTCAATCCGAAACTGCCAGAAAAACAAGTATTCGTGAGCTTCTTGAAAAAAATTGCTGCCAAGTATGCGGAACCAGGCAAGAAAATGCTTCTTGTCGGGACGAATGACCTTTATGTCCGGATGATTATTGAGAATGCGGACGAGCTTAAAAGTGATTTTGTGTTTAATTACATACCAGAACCGCTTATGAACGATTTGCTCGTTAAATCAAATTTCTATAAGTTATGTGCTGAACACGGAATCGATGCACCGGCTACCTATTTCCATTCATGTCGGGACGACGAGCCGTTTACAGAAGATGTCACGTTCCCGATCATCATTAAACCGAGCAACGGTGTGGAGTATTATAAGAATCCGTTTGCAGGCATGGAAAAAGTGTATAAGGTCGATTCCTACGATGAAATCCATGCCGTTATCAAAAAGATTAAAGCGAGCGGCTATCAAGAGGATCTCATTATCCAGGATTATATTCCTGGGGACGATACATATATGTGGGACTCCGTTTTCTATATGAATAGCCATGGAAAAGCTGAACTCATCACTTTCGCGCAAGTCGTGCTGCAAGAGCATACAGTGACTGCAATTGGAAATTATACAGCGCTCATCACCCGATATGATGAAGAGATGATGATGAAGCTGAAAGGGTTCCTAGAGGCATTGAACTATGTAGGCTACGCGAACTTTGACTTGAAATACGATGAGCGTGACGGTAAGTTCAAAGTGTTTGAAGTGAATATCCGGCAAGGACGTTCAAGCTACTATATCACGGCTTGCGGTCATAATATGGCGAAGTACTTGGTCGATGACGTTGTACACGGTCAACAGAAACCGTTAACATTGCTGAATGAAAAGTTCTTGTTCACAGTCGTACCTAAAATCGTGCTGAAAAAGTTCGTATCAAACCCAGATGTACTAAAAGACGTGAAAGCATTGCTTCGAGCAGGTAAATACGGCAATCCTTTGTTTTATAAAAAAGACCGTCATTTCAAGCGTAAGTTATATTTATTCGCCAGACAAATTAACTACTACAAGAAATATAAGAATAGTAAGTGGTGACGAAGATGCCCTATACCAACCGTATAGGGCATTTTTTATTATATATGTTGAATTAAAGAATCCCATTGAATCCGCTGTGGCGCTCAATAATGAGAGAGTTGTAATTCGGGGTGTGGATTTCAGATCGCTTGGCGCTTTGGGAATGCCTTTCGCCGCGTCTGCGCTAGGATGTTCATTATCGAGAGAAATGTGATTTTGATATGTATATGCCGAGAGTACATGTGATTACTAGTTGATACTAAACAGAATTCCATTGAACCGCTACGGCGCTAGGGGATGCCTCCCACCATAAGCCAAGCAGCTGCGCCGTCAGTCTTATGGCTTCGGCTACCCGGTGTCCAGTTACTGACA
>DYWT01000062.1 GCA_020742515.1 Sporosarcina psychrophila | reverse complement strand
GCTTTCGAAAACAATCGGTATCGAAGCCAATGCGCTGAGTTATTATCGTTACACTAGGTTGCTAGAGTTTTTCCCTGGTGTACAAGTCGTCGATGTACAGCCATTCATCAACAAACAAAGGATGAAGAAATCCAAAGAAGAAATCGAGAAATTAAGAATTGCTATCGAAATCATTGAAAAGGTTTTGGAGGAAGGCATCAAGAAAGTGGAAATCGGGATGTCTGAATCTGAATTCACAGGGGAATTGGAGTTTCTGATGAGGAAATTCGGCGCAGATGGTCCTTCTTTTTCGACTATTGTGCTAACCGGTGAAAAAGCAGCGTTACCGCACGGCTCTCCCGGTGAACGTAAAATTCAAAAAGGAGATTATCTGCTGATTGATTTCGGAGTTATCAAAGACGGCTATTGTTCTGATATCACGAGGACTTTCATTATCGGCGAAGCTTCGGAAAAACAAAAAGAAATTTACGACATCGTTCTGCGGTCCAATGAAGCTGGTATCAATGCCATACAAGCGGGAGTACCAGTGAAAACATTCGATATCGAAGCGAGAAATGTCATCAATAATAGTGGCTTCGGGGAGTATTTCAATAACCGGGTCGGGCACGGCTTGGGAATTGAAGTGCACGAAGAACCTTCCATTCATGAAAACAATGAACAGATTGCAGAGGCGGGCCTTGTCTTTACAATCGAGCCCGGTATATATATCCCGGATGTGGGCGGAGTCCGTATCGAAGACATTGTCTATATCAATGAAGATGGGAATGCCGAAGTATTGTCTTCGTTCCCGAAACAGCTCCAAATCCTGTAAGTAACTCATTTCAAACATGACCTTGTATGTGTAACGGGATGACTTTAACTAAAAGTCGCTACTTACACGTTCAAGGTTTTTTATCCCTATTTTATATAGTCCGAATATTCATATTCCATGTCGAAGTTCAAAGATTTATATGCTATAATAAAAACTATACTCATGAAAGCGCATTCATTCTTTATCAGCTTTAAAAGGAGGAATCATTATGGAGCTTGGACTCCAGCAACGGCAGGAACTGAATCTATTAATGACTTTTGAATTAAGGCAAGCTATTGAACTACTCCAATATTCCACCCATGAACTCGAACAATATATCAGGGAGCAAGAGCTGGAAAATCCACTTATCAAACTAAAGGAAAAAGAAGAGAAACCGGTCCATGAAGAACGTTTGCATCGGCAATCCTCCTCTTTCGGCAGTTCCGAGATGCCCATGAACGCGGTCCGAAGTAATGATAAAAATATGCGGGATGAATTACTCGAACAGGCAAAATTCATGTATCCGGATGACCATACGCAAAAACTGATAAAGTATCTTCTTTACAATCTCGACGATAATGGCTATTTACAAATCAGTGATAGCCATTCAAATGGCCATTTGGCATTTGAAGAAGATGATATCGAAAAAGGAATTCTCCTCCTTCAACAACTAGGCCCAATCGGGATAGGTGCCAGGAACTTAAAAGAATGTCTGCTCCTGCAAATCACGTACAACTATCCTGAAAACAAATTGGCTGCCTGTTTAGTGGAATATCATTTGAACCTGATTGCCGATCGTAAATGGAATGAAATCGCTTCAAAAATGAACATCAAAATGAACGAAGTGAAAGACCTTTTCGATTTTATCCAGACGCTTAATCCAAGACCTTGCTCCTTAATTTCTGATTGTTCAACAGAGTATTTGACTCCCGATATCATCATCGAGTGGAAGGATGATGAATTCACATTCCATTTGAATGACGGTTATTTACCGGCTATTCAGTTGAACAAAGACTATTCACAGTATCTCCACGCAAAAAATGATGCATCAAAATATATCAATACGCAATATAAAAATTATCAATGGCTTCTCAGCAGCATTGAACAGCGTCGAAATACTATTATTAAAATTGTGCATGTCCTCTTGGAAAAACAGGAAGACTTTTTCAAAAACGGATTCCGTTCATTGAAACCTCTGACACTCAAAGAGGTTGCCGATGAAATTGACATGCATGAATCGACAGTTAGCCGGGCAACGACAAACAAAGTGATCCAGACTCCATTCGGCACCTTTGACCTGCGGTTGTTATTCACCTCGAAGCTTGATACTGCAGATGGAAATGTCATTTCCCAAACGAAGGTGAAAAAACTATTAGAAAGTTTCATCGCGCAAGAAAATAAATTCAAACCGTATTCAGATCAAAAGATAGCGGAATACTTCAATACCGAAAAAGGAATTACAATCTCAAGACGGACAATCAGCAAATACAGGGAAGAACTGCGAATCCCTCCTTCTAGCAAACGCAAGGATATTCAAGTATAGAAATGTAGCGTACAAAAAAAAGAGGAATGGAAAGATGCAGTCATCTCCGTTCCTCCTACTCATTCAAACTATTTTTCTTTTTCTGCTAAAAAGTGACCAAGCCAGTATTTATTATAAAGGATAATAGTTCCACTTAATAAACATGCATAGATTCCGGTAATTTTCCCCAATCCATACATCAATGCTGTGAGAATGACAATCGCAAAAACAAGCGAACCCACTATTTTGAAAAACGGCGTTATGTTATTCCGGAAAGTCATCGAAATTACTTTTTCACCAATTACCATGAATAGTAAAGTAAGAATGATAGCGCTTACCATCAATGCCAGAAAATCAAATAGTTCCATAGTTATGCTCCTTTTTGAAAAGATATTTATTTCTTACATTATATCCGATATACGTACGCCATTGACACATTTATCAGAAAAAACAAACCACTATACCGATGATGAAAAATGGCCATGGATTTAAAATCCACGGCCATTTTAACCATTCTTGAACTTAAAACAATTATTGTTTGATGTTTACAAATACACTTTTCACTTCTGTATAATTTGCCAAACCGTATTCTCCGCCCATTTCACGGCCAATACCGGATTGTTTGTAGCCGCCAAACGGCATTGTCTCTATTTCGATACCAAAGTCGTTGATCCAGACCGTCCCTGCTTGCAATTTCTTTGCAACATAATGGCCCGTTTTGATATTTTCTGTCCAGACGCTCGCTGCAAGCCCATAGATACTATCATTGGCACGTCGGATCACTTCTTCCACCGTATCAAAAACAAAAATGGATAGGACAGGTCCGAAGATTTCCTCTCGCGCAATCGTCATGTCATCTTCTACATCTGCAAAAATTGTCGGTTGCACATAGTAACCTTTATCGAACGCTTTGCTGCCACCTGCGACAAGACGTGCACCTTCCGCTTTTCCTTTTTCGATATAGTCGAGAACCGTCTGTTGCTGTTTTGCTGAAACGAGTGGACCCATTTCCGTTTCCGAATCCATGCCAGGTCCGAGCTTCAGCGCATTTGCACGTTCGACTAACTCATTCACTACGCGGTCATAATGCGACCGGTGAACGAAGACGCGTGTACAAGCGCTACAGTTTTGTCCATGGTTATACATCGTGCCGTTAAATGCCCCTTCAATGGCTTCTTCAAGGTCGGCATCTTCCAGGATGATGCTCGGCGATTTTCCGCCAAGCTCAAGGGTAACGCCTTTGAGCTGATCAGCCGCTTTTCGCATAATGCCTTTTCCGACAGCCGTTGAGCCCGTAAATGCAACTTTATCCACATCCTTATGCCCAACAATCGCATCTCCGGCAACTCGACCGGCGCCAGGTATAACGTTGACAACACCGTTAGGGAATCCGGCATCTTTGAATAGCTTTGCCACATATAGAAGAGATAGTGGCGTTTCACTTGCAGGCTTGATGACGACCGTACAGCCGACCGCAAGTGCCGAGCCGAGCTTCCAAGCAGCCATCGCTAGCGGGAAGTTCCAAGGAATAATTTGTCCAACAA
>DYWT01000061.1 GCA_020742515.1 Sporosarcina psychrophila | reverse complement strand
CGTGGAAAAATCTTGCCTCGCCGGGTAACTGGTACAAGCGCGAAGTATCAGCGTAAACTGACACTTGCAATCAAACGCTCACGTATCATGGCACTTCTTCCATTCAGTTCGGAAGAAAGATAATTTTATTTGGATAGACCGCCTTGTCATACCGGTACAACCGGGATGGGGGGCGGTCTTTTTATTCAAACAGGAAAAGTACATATGTTCTTGTTTTGGTCTTAAAACAATAATCATGATACAATTGAAGTAACTATCCAAAGGTAGCAGAAGTTAAACAAGTGGATAGAACTAGTCGTCCAACGAAAGACCGGAGGAATCTATATTATGCAGGACAATGCGAGGAAAATCACGTACGGGGCGATGATGATTGCGCTGTTTGCAATCTTGCTTGCGGTATCATTATATATGCCTCTTGTCGGAAGCATTACCATGTTTTTCATACCATTGCCGATTATTCTTTACAGATTGAAATACGACCGTGCCTCGGCACTTCTTATGCTAGCAGCCGGAATCGTATTATCTTTATTAATCGGAGGCATTCTACTCGTACCATTTGCCTTGGTTCATGGAATTCTTGGTTTCATTATCGGGGAAACAATCAGGAAGGGTAAAACTAAATTTTATATTTTCATGGCTTCTGGACTCACCTTGCTAATTATGGGGATGGGTATGTATGTCGGAGCTGTCTTATTCTTCGGTTTTAATATGATTGATGAATTGATGACAGTTATGCAGACTACAAAAGAGAAGATGACTTCTTTCATGGCTAACACCGGCGGCTTGCCGGACAACTATGATGAAATCATTACAGCAACGTTCGATGTATACGAATACACTATTCCATCCCTCTTCATTATGAGTATTTTCACATTGGCTTTTATCATCCTTACACTGAATCTTGGCGTTGCCAAGCGGTTAGGATTCGAAGTACCCAAATTCCCGCCATTCCGGGAAATGAAGTTGCCGATCATTACAGTGATCCTGTACGGAGTAATTCTTCTTATTACCCTCTTTACAGACATGAAGCCGGGAACAAATCTATATTTAATCATCGTCAATGCAACTACACTTTTAAGATTTCTGTTTCTGTTGCAAGGTGTTTCACTTATCCATTACTATGTAAATGAAATGAAATTACCGAAAGTAGCAACAGTCGTTGCCACTATTTTTGCATTGGTGCTGACTCCGATAACAACGATGCTCGGAATACTTGATACGGGAGTGAATATACGCGCCTGGCTCAGAAAAGACAAGTTGAAATAAGGGGATGTGACAATGACGTCATTTTTTAGAAAAAGGGCAATACGTTATCCATTGACAGTATTGTCGATTCTGGGCGTGATGGCGGCAGTGCTTCTGCTCTTATCTCATTTTTGGCTCGGACTTCTTTTTTCCATTTTATTTACAGCGGCAGCAATAATTGCGTGGAAATTTGAAGAACAGACTTATAATGAAACAGAGAAACATATTGAAACATTGTCATACAGGATGAAGAAAGTCGGGGAAGAAGCACTTCTTGAATTGCCGATTGGAATTATCCTTATTAACGAAAAAAATGTCGTTGAATGGGCAAACCCGTATGCTGCGAAAGTGTTTGCAAAGTCGGATTCGCTTATTGGCGATGAGTTGTTCGATCTGTCCGAGCAATTCCATACAATTTTAAAGAGTGAGAAACCGGAAAACAATGTTTTGACGATTGGAGAAGAGTCGTATAAGGTCTTCTATAAAGCAGAGGAGAAACTCATTTATTTGTTTGATATTACAGAGCAACTAGTGATGGAGACCCTTTATTACGCTGACCGTACGGTTCTCGGAATTATTCTTGTCGACAATTATGATGAAGTATCACAGGCGATGGACGATCAGACTCGAAGTCAGCTCAATTCGCTCGTGACGTCACTTATAAATAGTTGGGGAACAACGAATGGAATCTTTGTAAAGCGAATTGCGACAGATCGATTCTTGGCCGTGTTTAACGAAGGTACATTGGCCAACTTGGAAAAAACGAAGTTCTCGATTTTAGATGATATTCGTGAAACAACTGCCAAGCAGAGCACTGCCCTGACGCTTAGTATTGGCGTAGGGGTGGGATCTACGTCCTTAATAGAACTGGGTGAACTGGCGCAGTCAAGTTTAGATCTAGTGCTTGGACGCGGTGGTGACCAAGTGGCTATCAAGCGTTCTGACGGGAAGCTGAAATTCTACGGCGGGAAAACAAATCCTGTTGAAAAAAGGACGCGCGTTCGTGCAAGGGTCATATCGCATGCTCTGCGTGATCTGATTCAAGGCAGTGATAAAGTGTTTGTTATGGGTCATAAAATGCCGGATATGGACGCGATTGGAGCGGCTATCGGCGTTCGAAAAATGGCCCGCATGAACAATGTAGAAGGTCATGTCGTTGTTAACTTTAATGAGTTGGACGGAAGTGTAACGCGCCTGATGGATGAAATTAAGCGCGATACAGATTTGTTCAATCAATTCATTACTCCTGATGAGGCGCTTACAAAAATCACAGAGAAATCCCTGATCATCGTTGTTGATACACACAAGCCAAGTATGGTCATTGATGAACGCATTATTGAAAAGGCAGAGAAGGTTGTAGTAATCGATCACCATCGTCGGGGAGAAGAGTTCATCAACGACACGATGCTCGTCTATATGGAACCATATGCATCTTCCACTGCCGAACTTGTAACCGAATTAATTGAATACCAGCCAAAACATGAAAAACTTACAATGCTTGAATCGACTGCGTTGCTTGCAGGTATTATCGTCGACACGAAAAGTTTTACATTGCGTACAGGGGCAAGAACGTTTGAAGCTGCATCGTATTTACGGACAAATGGTGCAGATACCGTACTTGTGCAACGTCTTTTAAAAGAGGATATCGATACGTATATTATGCGGGCCAAACTAATTGAAACGGTTGATTTATACGATGAAGGTATTGCCATTGCAAAAGGGCAGGACCAAGTTGTTTACGGTACTGTTCTAATTGCCCAAACTGCCGATATCCTACTTACGATGCAAGGTGTTGCAGCTTCATTTGTGATTGCATCCCGGGCAGATGGTAAAATTGGTATTAGCGCCCGTTCTCTTGGTGAATTGAATGTTCAACTCATTATGGAGGAGCTCGGAGGCGGTGGTCATTTGACGAATGCAGCATGTCAGCTTGACGTTGAATCGGTGGAAAAAGCAAAAGAAATGCTAATAGCTGTATTAAATACAAAGACAGAAAGGGGAAATTCGTAATGAAAGTGATCTTATTGAAAGACGTAAAAAGTATTGGGGTAAAAGGTGACATAAAAGAAGTATCTGTGGGGTATGCGCAAAACTTCTTGCTGAAAAATAAATTGGCCGTTGAAGCAACAGCTGGGAATATCAGCCGACTTGAAGGACAGAAAAATCGGGTCGCGAAAGATGCTGCCGAAGAGTTGGCAGAAGCGAAAGTGCTGAAGGACCAAATTGATAAAATTACAGTTGAAATGAAAGCCAAATCTGGTGAGGGCGGAAGATTATTTGGTTCAATTACAACAAAACAAATTGCCGAAGCGTTGAATAAAACTGAAGGCATCAAAGTGGACCGCCGCAAAATGGAATTACCGGATGCAATTCGCGCACTGGGCTTTACGAATGTTCCCATTAAAATCCACCCAGATGTTATGGCAACACTTAAAGTACATGTAATAGAAGAAGGATAAGGAGAGATTGGGTAGATGAATCAGATGATTGATCGCGTCCCACCACATAATAATGAAGCGGAACAGTCGGTCATCGGAGCAATTTTTCTTGAACCACAAGCGCTCATTACTGCGGCTGAACTTCTTATGCCAGAAGATTTCTACCGGATGGCGCATCAGAAAATCTTCCAGACGATGATTAGTCTCAGTGACAAAGGTCAGGCAATTGACGTTGTCACAGTCACAGAAGAACTATCTGCTAAAAAGGAACTGGAGGATGTCGGTGGTATTTCATACTTGATGGAGATCGCCAACTCAGTTCCAACAGCAGCCAATATAGTGCACTATGCACGTATCGTTGAAGAGAAAGCACTTCTACGACGTCTTATCCGGGTTGCCACCTCAATTGTTGAAGATGGTTACGCACGGGAGGATGAAGTGGAAGCACTTCTTTCTGAAGCGGAAAAGAAAATGATGGAAGTATCCAACCGAAAAAATGCCGGGGATTTTCGTCATATCAAAGATGTCCTCGTTGAAACGTATGATAGTATTGAACTTCTTCATACGCAAAAAGGTGACGTTACAGGTATCCCGACAGGTTTCCGAGATTTGGACAAAATTACAGCGGGTTTTCAGCGCAACGATTTAATTATTGTCGCTGCGCGTCCATCCGTTGGTAAAACGGCATTTGCGTTAAACGTCGCGCAAAATGTGGCGACTAAAACTGATGAAAACGTTGCGATCTTCAGTTTAGAGATGGGAGCAGAGCAGCTAGTGATGCGGATGCTGTGTGCGGAAGGTAATATTGATGCACAAGTACTCCGGACAGGTGCCCTCGAAGCAGAAGACTGGCGCAAACTTACGATGGCAATGGGCAGCCTTTCAAATGCTGGTATTTTCATCGATGATTCCCCAGGCATACGGGTCAATGACATTCGTTCAAAGTGCCGACGCTTACAACAGGAACATGGATTGGGCATGATAATGATCGACTATATGCAACTGATTGCAGGAAGCGGCGCTAAGGCTGGTGAAAACCGCCAGCAGGAAGTTTCGGAAATCTCCCGATCGTTGAAGTCACTTGCGAGAGAATTGAAAGTGCCAGTAATCGCACTGTCCCAACTTTCCCGGGGGGTTGAGCAACGTCAGGATAAGCGACCAATGATGTCCGATCTCCGGGAATCAGGGAGTATCGAGCAAGATGCGGATATCGTTTCGTTCCTTTATCGGGAAGACTATTATGATAAAGAAACAGAAAACCAGAACATGATTGAAATTATAATTGCTAAACAGCGGAACGGTCCAACAGGCACTGTAACGCTTGCTTTTGCAAAGGAATATAACAAGTTCGTCAATATCGACTGGAGTCAACACGAGTCGTCTGACTACTAATAGAACAGGAACGTCAAGTTACTAAATGTAAAGACATCTCGTCTACCAAGAGCTTCCGGTAGACGAGATGTCTTTTTTTGTAAATAAGCTTCACGAAAATGATAGAGAAGTAGAAAGACAAATGTATAAATTGGGAAATTCTAGACAAGTAATGTGGTAGAAAGTAGAATCTTACTAAATAAAAAGGAATAGTTAATAATTGGATGCAATTCTACAATTACATTACAAAGATCTAGAATGCTATAAGAACTGGATAGGATATGTTAAATTAAAGGGGCGTGAAAAATTTGGTCAATTGAAAATGATCTATATCAGTCTTCTGATTGAAATATGGAGGGAGTTTCATACATGTTTTTCGAAAGAAATAAGCAGGACGAAACAAAAAGAACTTTACCAAGTTTTAATCGTCCTTTTAAAAAGGTTCAGAAAGTCCTTATTATGACACTAATGTTAGCAGGACTTGGGATAAATTCAGTTGTTGCTAATGAAGATGAGAATGCAGCTCTCTCAACAATATTCCATATCTACTCAAAAGGGGAATATGTGGGTGTTATATCAGACGAAGAAAAGTTGGAAGAATTGAAAAAAGAAGAACTACAAAAGGCGGCCTCCGAATTTGAGAATCTCCCGCTCACAATAGGAACAGATTTGTCAGTGATTCCAGAACGGGTATTTACAGCAGAAACGGACGATAGCATCGTCTTCGAAAAACTTCACGAAATGCTATCCGTAGAAGCGGAAGCAATCGGTGTTTCAATTGACGGAGAACTGGCATTCTACGTCAATGATATGGATACGTACGATGAAGTGATTCGCAAACTGAAATTACAATCCGTTACTGAGAAGGAGCTTAACGAATTCGAAGCCCGCACAGCGTCTTCTGAAACTGTACCCCCTTTGAAGGTGGATGAAACGCGCATTGCCAACATCCTGATTAGCGGTGAGATACAGGCTGTGCCAGGAAAAACAGCTCCGGAAAAGGTTAGAAATGCAAAAGAGGCCATGACCCTTCTTAATAAAGGTACACTGGAAGAGAAGAAGTATGTAGTCAGTTCCGGGGATGTCCTAGGATCGATTGCTGCCACTCACAATATGGCGACAGCTAAACTGTTGGAACTAAATCCCGGCTTTACAGAAAATACGATTCTTAGGTTAGGCGATGAGCTCAATGTTACAGCTATCGAACCTTATGTAGAAGTGGAAGTCCATTATGAGACGAAGAAAAAAGAAACAATTAAATATGCTAAGCTATCTGAAGAAGATAATTCCTTATACAAAGGTGAAAAGAAAGTGACACAGAAAGGTTCTGACGGAGAAAAAATAGTTACTGCTCTGATTCGCAAAATGGACGGTCAGCAGATAGGTAGCTCAATATCTGATGAGAAGATTATTGCTGAGCCAGTAAACAAAGTGACAGTTGTCGGAACAAAAGTGATGCCTTCACGAGGATCAGGCACCTTCATTTGGCCGGCATCAGGAGGGTATGTATCAAGCCAAATGGGTACTCGTTGGGGCAGAACCCATCAAGGCATCGATATTGCGCGCCCATCCTCATATGAGATTGTGGCTGCAGACAATGGTGTTGTTACAACCGCTGGACGGCACAGCACATATGGAAATCATGTGGTTATTACACACAACAATGGCTATGAGACTTTGTATGCTCACCTCTCTTCAATTGACGTTAGCGTAGGACAAACAGTACCGCAGGGGACAAAAATAGGTGTCATGGGATCGACAGGCCGTTCTACGGGTGTCCATCTTCACTTTGAAGTATTCAAGAACGGATCTAATATCGACCCTATGAGCTTTTTTAGATGAATAGGTAATTAAGGACGATACACATGTTGTATCGTCCTTTTTAAAAGATTGGAATGTATGCAGTTTTTAAATTATTATATAAGTTTAAATATTGAATCTGGTGTATAAACCTAGCGAAGGCGCCTCACCAGGCATTCCCTAGCGCGCAGCGGTTCAATGGAATTCTTTATCTCAACATATAGAGGTCTTGTCTGGACTACAGCGCCTTACACTTATTTAACGCTATTCGACAATATTCGGGGAATATTGCCCGGGAAATAATGATAATGGTAAAAAAAGGTGTTAGCAACAGAAACGTGCGAATGACAGGGAAGAATGATAGAGTAAAAGGACATTGAAAGAGGCGCCGACAGGGCGAGATGGGGGAAGAGAATATGCAAGATAAAGTAATTTTGATTGTTGACGATGAAAAACCAATTGCAGATATACTTGAATTTAATCTTAAAAAGGAAGGTTTCACCGTTTTCTGTGCGTATGACGGAGATGAAGCACTTGAAAAAGTAGAGGAAGTTAAACCCGACCTTTTACTTCTCGATATCATGCTTCCAAAACGGGATGGCATGGAAGTATGTCGAGAGATTCGTAAGAAATATGATTTTCCGATTATTATGCTAACGGCGAAAGACTCTGAAATCGATAAAGTGCTAGGCTTGGAACTGGGTGCAGATGATTATGTTACAAAACCTTTTGGCACACGCGAGCTTATTGCACGTGTAAAAGCGAATTTACGAAGACATATGAAGTCAGTTGAAGAAGAACTAGAAGGGGCGACAAATGATATTACGGTCGGCAACCTGATTATTCAACCAGATGCTTACTTAGTTTTAAAAAGAGATGAAAAAATTGAATTGACGCATCGGGAGTTTGAACTGCTACACTATCTTTCTAAGCACATCGGACAAGTAATGACACGCGAGCATCTCTTACAAACGGTATGGGGCTATGATTACTTTGGAGATGTACGGACTGTAGATGTGACAATTCGCCGTTTACGTGAAAAGATTGAAGATACACCAAGTCATCCGACGTGGATTGTAACAAGACGCGGCGTAGGCTATTACCTTCGGGATCCGGAACAGGAGTAACAGCTATGCAAAAGGTTGGTTTTTTTCGCTCTATCCATGTTAAATTTGTCCTGATTTATGTGATGCTCATTCTCATTGCCATGGAAGTTATCGGGCTTTATTTTGCACGTGAGCTTGAGCAAACCTTGAAAACAAATTTCACAACATCGATAGCCGATAGAATGAGTCTAGTGGAATTCAGTGTTCTTGAAGAAATGACGAAAAAACGTGCCACGGACGACCCGCAGACACTCGAAATGAGTCTTCGGGCCGTCCTTTCAGGTTTTAAATCGGAGGATATCAATGAAATCCGGGTTATTAGTGCTGGGAATCTTATTCTCGCGACTTCTGCTGATAACCAATCAGTTGTAGGACAGCGTTCACCGGTCGAAATTGTGAGAAAGTCTATCACATCTAAATCACCGGACGAAGTGATCAATCTTAACTTGAAAACAAGAAATCGGGTTTTGGTTCGAGCAACACCTATCATCGTGGATGAAGAAGTGATTGGCACGCTTTATCTAGAAGCTAACATTGAAAAGGTGTTTACTCAAATCGATGAAGTGAATCAAATTTTGGCTGGCGGTGTAGCTGTTTCCTTGACAATTACCATCATTCTGGGCATTTTAATTGCGCAGACAATGACGAGGCCAATTTCTGACATGCGACGGCAGGCACAAGCAATGGCGAAAGGGAACTTCTCCAGAAAGGTTCGTGTTTACGGAAATGATGAAATGGGACAGCTTGCAATCGCCTTCAACCATTTAACAAACCAATTGCAAGAATCCCAGTCATCGACCGAAAGTGAACGACGAAAACTGGCCTCTGTGTTAGAGAATATGACCGATGGGGTCATTGCGACCGATCGAAAAGGACGTGTCAGCCTTATTAATGACTCCGCTCTTGTAATGCTGAGACTGACACGGGATCTTGTCTTGAATCGTCCGATTTCTAGCATTCTTGGACTCGAACAGGAATATGCATTTGAAGATTTAATCCAAATTAAAGAGTCAATTGCCCTAGATTTTAGTACGAAAGATCAACCCTATATTTTACGGGCAAACTTTTCCGTCACACAAAGAGAGACTGGATTTGTGAATGGCCTTATTGTTGTCTTACATGACAACACGGAACAAGAAAAAATTGATATGGAACGACGGGAATTTGTATCAAATGTATCGCATGAATTGCGGACACCACTCACGACCATGCGCAGCTATTTGGAGGCACTCGCTGACGGGGCGTGGAAAAACGAGGAGATTGCACCGTCCTTCTTACATGTAACACAGACTGAAACCGAGCGGATGATTCGGCTTGTTAATGACTTATTGAAACTATCACGGATGGATAGTAAAGACTATGATTTAAATAAAGAATGGGTTGAGTTCAATTACTTTTTCAACTCAATAATTGACCGATTTGAATTTTCAAAATCGCAAGAAGTCCATTTTGTACGTCTTCTGTCTTCAAACGAATTATTTGTAGAAATTGATACGGATAAAATGACGCAGGTGTTAGATAACATCATTTCAAATGCGTTAAAGTATTCTCCGGATGGCGGCAATATTCGTTTCGGCATTACAATGTCCGATAATCTTATTAAAGTGATGATTTCGGATGATGGTATTGGAATACCGCAGGCGAATGTCAAACGTATTTTTGACAGATTTTATCGTGCGGATCGAGCAAGATCACGTGCGTTGGGTGGTACCGGACTAGGTCTTGCAATTGCCCGCGAAATGATTATGGCGCATGGAGGAGAGATTTGGGCGGAAAGTGAAGAAGGAAAAGGAACGACAATTATCTTTACGTTGCCGTTCGAACTTCAAGAGGACGGTGAGTGGGATTGAAATACATTGAAACGGTTAAATCGATAATCCTTCTCTTGCTTGTCGCATTAAGTATGGTGTTGACCTTTTCTATTTGGACGTATACCCCAAGTTATGACACGATTGAGAAACTACCGCCCGCAGATGTTGCGATTGCGGAGAAGAAGAAATTTAATGAGCTCATCAAACCCTATAAAACTGTGTTCAATTTTGACGATGTGTTAAGAGGAACAACTGATTCAGATACCATCGATGAGATTATGGATGAAATAACAGAATGGGAAGTATCAGATCTTAAGCCGGTGAACAGCAATTTCAGTGCAGAGAATCTTAGAACATTGCTTCGAAAACAGAACCGATTTACATTGTTCTTTCATGGTGAGGTACCCTTGACTGTTTATGATAATGTCTTGAACATCAATGAGCCGGTTCCAATTGTACCGGTGATTTCTTTCGACCGTATTATAGTCGATTGGAACCCAGCCGGTATAGCGATGGATATTTTCTTTGTCAGTAGGGCGAACAAGACGCTTTATAGTGCAAAGGCGAAGCCCGAGGATTATCGAAACTTTCAACGTACTGTATTGACACAAGCCCGGGAACTTGCAGAGTATACAGAAGTAAACCCTGAAGGTTCTACCTTAATTGTTGTTCCCAAAAACCCCGTTGAAATAGACCGATACACGTTTATTGAGGGAGAAACCCCTCCCAGTAAGTTTCGTGATGCATTGTTCAGTGATCCAAATGCAGTACGGAGTAGCCAGGTGGCTACTAACAAGGAAGAGCTAGTTGATAACCACGCGTTGATGAAGATTGACAAAGATAAGTTGAAATTTGAGTATGCTTATCCTACCGCGCGCCTTAGTGAACTTGCAATCCCATCTGAGTTGCTGGCAGATACGATCAACTTTGTTAATGAACATGGTGGTTGGACAGATGAATTTAGATATACGTACATGAATCCAAAATCACGTACCGTGAACTTCCGCTTATTCGTGCAGGGGCTTCCCGTTTACACGGATTCTAGTTCGACTGCTGAAATCATACAAAAATGGGGAAATAAACAGATATACAAATATGAGAGGCCTTACTTCCTTCTTAATTGGTCGCTTCCTCACGAAAAAGTAGCTGAATTTCTCCCCTCAGGTATCGATATCGCTGAAAGGCTCATCGAATCGGATATGGTGGATTTTGATACTATCGATGAAATTGCTCCAGGTTATTTCATGAAGCATGATACCGAAAAAGAGAATTTCATCATGGAACCAGCATGGTTTTACTTGGTGAAAAGAAAGAATAGCGAAAGCTGGCATCGTTTTTCACCTGAAAACTTAGGGGGTGAGCCGATTGGATTGGAATAAGACGAAAACGATATTCATTATCGTATTTTTAATCGTAAACGTCTTTCTTTACTGGCTTTACCTAACTAAACTTACGGATGCACAAAACGTCCAGGTAATCGGAAAAACACCGATTGAAGAATCATTAAAGATGGACAATATTACGTACGATAACTTGCCGCCTTATAAAAATGATCCTTTTTACGTGTCTGCAAAACCTGTGATATTCGCTAATGAACAGCTTGAAAAACTTGAAAATCAAACCGTCAAATTGCTGCATGAATCACTGCTTCAATCTACACTGGTAGATCCGTTCAGCGTGATGCATGAAAAAGGAAAATATGATTTCACAGAATTTCTTTCGAAGTATGTCATGAATGGGGAACGGTATGAACTTTGGGAAGTAAATGAAGAAGAACAACGGGCGTTACTTTTCCAGAAGGTAGATAACAATCCAATCTACTACAGCCGGACTGCAATGTTGAGGGTATACTGGAACGAAGATGGAGAAGTAACAAATTACGAACAAAGTATGCTGGGCGAATTCGACAGCTTCAATCAGAAAAACGATCTTCTATCACCTATCGAGGCAATCGAGAACTTATATTCACGAGGGTATTTGAAACAGGGCTATAAGATAAAAGATATGACGCTTGGTTATTCCAGCCTTGTACAAGTGACGGAAACTCAAGTATTTGCCCCGACATGGCATATACGTGTAGAATTGAAGGATGAGGTAATGGAAGATTACTTCATCAATGCAATTGAAGGTATGATTATAGAGTTTCAGTCTGAACCGTTTGAAGAAGATAATGAATAAGGGGTTTTTGTAATGCGTTTTAGTGTTCTCGCAAGCGGCAGTAGCGGCAATGCGGTATTTATAGAGAATGATAAACATGCATTTCTTGTGGATGCAGGTTTCAGTGCAAAAAAAATGGACAGTTTAATAGCGGGAATCGATCGTTCTATGAAACAGATCGATGGTATTTTTGTAACGCATGAGCATAGTGACCATATAAAAGGAATTGGTGTCGTAGCACGTAAATATGGCATTCCGATTTATGCAAATGAAAAAACGTGGCAGGCGATGGATGGTCTTGTTGGCAACATACCGCTTGAGCAGCGCTTTCAATTTGATATGGAAACTGTAAAATCATTCGGTTCACTCGATGTTCAATCATTTGCAGTCTCGCACGATGCTGCTGATCCAATGTTTTATGTTTTTCATGAAAACGGCCGGAAACTTGCGGTTATTACGGATACTGGTTATGTGAGTGACAGGATGAAAGGTTTTATCAGAGGTGCAGATGCTTTTGTTTTTGAAAGTAATCATGACGTCAGTATGTTGCAGGTAGGACGGTATCCATGGTCCGTTAAACGTCGGATCCTCAGTGATGTAGGACATGTATCTAATGAAGATGCAGCAGTCGCAATCAGTGAAGTAGTTGAGCAAAAAGAGACGAAAATCTATCTCTCACATTTAAGTAAAGATAATAATATGAAAGACCTTGCAAGGATGAGTGTCACGCAGACGCTGGAAACATGCGGGATTGTTACAGGCGAATTCGTTCATCTTTATGATACGGATGCCGACCAGCCGACTGAACTTGTCACGGTATAGAAGTCATGCATTGAACCTTACCTTTGAGGGATTTTATTTAAATCTCTGTAGGGTGAGGTTTTTCCTTTTGAAACGGATAAAATAGGGTAATGTTAAATACAACAGCATTTTCAGAAAGGGAGAAGTATATGGACGAATACAATCAAAATCCTGCCACTAGGGATTTGGAACCTTCTGTGCCGGAAAACAAACCGCAACCAAGTCCGCGCCGGCCTCAGAAAAGGGGCGGCTTTCTGCCAGGCATTCTTGGCGTTGTAGTTGGTGCGTTACTTGTCTGGTTTATCATGCAAGGTGGAAGTAGTACGAAGGAAACACCTCTTGTAGATGTGTCAAAACAACAGGCCGGTATTCAAACTGAACGTTTATCTTTCGATATGAATAATGACATAACAGATATCGTCGGAAAAGTGGCGGATTCGGTTGTTGGCATAACAAACTTGCAGACGGTTCACGATCCTTGGTCACCCGTAGAAACAACTAGGGAAACGGGATCAGGTTCGGGCGTTATTTATAAAAAACAAGGCGACAAAGCGTATATCGTCACGAATCATCACGTCGTGGAAGGTGCACAAGAATTAGAAATCACTTTCGATGATGGCTCAAAAACAGCAGGAAAAACCGTTGGTAGCGATATGTGGACAGACTTGGCCGTCATTGAAATTGATGCTAAACCTGTCAAAACAGTTATTGGCTTTGGAGATTCAGATGCGTTGAAACGTGGAGAAACGGTAATTGCAATCGGCAATCCGCTGGGCCTCGGTTTTTCAGGTTCTGTGACAGTAGGTGTTGTATCGGGAAAAGATCGATCAATTCCAATTGATTTCGATGAGAATGGTACAGTTGACTGGTTTGCGGATGTCTTGCAAACGGATGCAGCCATTAACCCAGGGAACTCTGGCGGTGCTCTAATTAACCTTGCCGGCCAGCTAATCGGCATCAATTCCATGAAAATTTCAGAAGCAACGGTTGAAGGAATCGGCCTTGCAATCCCAATCAATCTTGCAACGCCGATTATCGATCAACTTGAAAAAAACGGTAAGGTAAACCGTCCGACAATGGGTGTGACGTTACTTGATCTCCGAAGTATTCCGGCACAACAGCAACGGGATATGCTCAAATTACCGGCCACCATAACAGATGGAGTAGTCGTGAATGAGGTCATGAGCAAATCAGCCGCTGAAATTGCCGGCGTTATGCAATATGACGTTATTGTTGAAATGGATGGAGTAAAAATAGAAGATATGGTCAGTTTACGAAAACACCTGTATAATGCGAAGAATGTGGGCGATATGATGCAAATGAAAGTGTATCGTGAGGGCAAGTTGCTCGAAATAGAAATGGTGTTAAAAGACGGTAACTCGTTTTAGTAATAGCATTACAAACACTTTACAATGAAAACTTATCCACAGCGGGCATAATAGCTATCGGCTAGCTATTATGCCCGTTTTTTTATTGTATTCGCTCTTTGTGGATAAATCTAAAAATTTGTGAATAACTTTGTGTAAAATAAAAAAGCTGAAAGTTGGGATGAAAATGAATACTTATAGCTGTGAAACCCATATAAACCATGCTCTTGACGTTTTTGTAGCGGAGCAGGGAAAGTTTCCAATCATGGAAGCTGTAGCAGAAGAAAATAAGTTATCCACAAAGTGCTCGTATTGTGAAGACGCGGCATTATATGTTGTGAGGGATGAGTAGTCGGACACAACATGTAGATAAGTGATGTGGATATGTGTATAAGTTTTGTTTATAATAATAAAAAAAGGGTGGACAACTTGTGAATATTACAATTGTGACAGTGGGTAAATTAAAAGAGAAATATTTAAAAATGGGTATAGAAGAATTCTCAAAACGACTGGGTGCTTATGCAAAAATTAACTTAGTAGAAGTTCCAGACGAAAAAGCACCTGAATCATTAAGCGATGCGGATATGGAAATCGTGAAGAAAAAAGAAGCAGAACGTATTTTGGCAAAGGTAGGGACGGACGCCTATGTGATTGCGCTCGCGATTGAAGGGAAGATGAAGACGTCAGAAGAGCTAGCCGCGGATATGGAGTCGTTGATGACATACGGGCGTAGTAAGGTGGCGTTTGTTATCGGAGGATCACTAGGGTTACATGACAGCGTGATAAAACGTTCGGATGAGTTATTGTCTTTTTCGAAAATGACGTTTCCGCATCAGATGATGAAGCTGATATTGTTGGAGCAGGTGTATAGGGCCTTCAGGATTATGAAGGGGGAACCGTACCATAAGTAAAGGCGGTTATTGATAAAATATGATGAGACTCGGTCAGTGACAGACGCTAGAGCCAGATAAATTCAAAGGAAACCATAAGAAAAGGGGTTTCAAGGAAAAAATGCGAAGCTCAAATGGTTTCACGGTCTATCTCGAACTGGGAGATAGGCCAATTAGGTGTGTAGAAGCAATCGAGATTAGTTATTATTGTAGCAAATAGTAGGCCGGTGAAGCGATAGGATAGTATCAGCCTAATACCGTATAATATCGCCACAATCAATCAATTACTAATTTGAAATCATATTTTTGACTTCATTTCTATAAAAACTTATACATAGTCAATGAAAACCTACTTTTTAACTGGTTCCGAACTATTCTCGTGATTCATTTTTCATAGAGAAACAGTGAGGAGTGGTTAAAAAGTCTTGAAGTTTGTAGAGTTACGTGAGATTATGGGTGAGCGTAATTTTAAACTAAAACTATAGAAGTTAAAGGCAACCTGTTCTGAAAGGGCAGCACGCAAAGCCTAGGATCTAAAGTTTAGGGATTAATCAAAAGTCCTGCAATCTAAACAATGATCGCCTGGTTACCAAATTTATGGATTAATATATATTTAAATCCTTTGGCTATTCTATATTAAATAGAATAGTTTTTTGAGTGTTTAAAACCACCTAGAATGAATTTGGCAAAAAGACGTAGTTAGAAAGGATTAAGAGATTCTTGAAGTTAACAATTTAAAAGCTTTGAAGCAGCAGGCAACTTACGCTTGATTCACTATTAATTAAATAGAAAGGATTGTGCAAATGAATAAGAAAAGGATTTCGTTCAAAGCAAAGTTATTAGTTTTCTCACTATTGCTATCGATAGTACCGATTGTATTTGTTGGCGTGTTAGTGAATAAAACAGTTAGCAAAAAAACCAAGGATGATTATATTAGTTTCAGCGAGAAAGAAATTAAACAGGTGGACAATGGAATTTCTCTATACTTTGAAACGATTAGGGAAAATGTCAATTTATTAGCTAATGACCATTCCGTTCTAAATGCCGATTCAAGTATTACTTCCTATAAAGATATAGCGGGGGAAGGCTCAATTGATATGACCCCTTCAGAAAATGGGGATAAGGAGAAAGCCATTTTTGATGTGTTTTCTCAATTTAGTAATAGTCATCCTAAAGCCTCTTATGTTTATATAGGTACATCGGATGGAGGTTATGTCCAATATCCCGAGGGGCCCACGCCAGCTGGTTTCGATCCTAGAGACCGTCCTTGGTATAACACGGCTATTGCAGAACCAGGAGAAGTAAAATTAACAAGTGCCTATGAGGCAACTGGGGTAGAGGGAATTATAGTCAGTAATGTAGTATCGATTGAAAAAAACGGAAAGCAAACAGGTGTGTTAGGCCTGGATGTAAGTTTGGAAGGCTTAACAGATATTATTAAGGAAATCAGTATCGGTAAAAAAGGTTATGTCATTCTTGCGCAAGAAGATGGAACAATCCTTGCACATCCGAAAAACTCCGAATTGAACTTCCAACCCGTTTCCGAACTAAATGTTCCGGAATTATCAGATTTAAGCAAAGACGGCCCATTTGAAACGAACCTAGATGGTGAAGACTATGTATTGAACACAATCACTTCAGAAATTGATGGCTGGAAGTATATTGCTGTCATTAAAAAGGACGAAATTTTAAGTACGGCGACTTTCATACGAACAATGCTTTTCATTATAGGTGGGGTTTTCGCGATTCTTGCTGTCATTGCGTCTATTATAATGAGTTTACGTATAACAAAGAGAATTAAAAGCATTAGTGATTTGTCTTTAGCGATGTCAAAAGGTGATTTGACGCAACAAGTCACGGTAAAGGTGAACGATGAAATCGGGGATATGGGAGAGAATTTCAATACCATGTCTACCAGTTTGAAAGAAACCATGCGAAAGATTGCGCATGAATCTCAACAATTATCTGCGACCTCTGAAGAGCTGGCAGCGTCTTCGATTGAAAATCAAACAGCCTCCAGCGAAATTTCCGAGTCAATCCAATTGGTTGCTACTGGAGCGGATGACCAGGATGAGGCTATGAAAAACGCTGTAGGTATTATCAATGAAGTGTTTAATCGTGTAGATGATGTGACAGTGAGTATGGGCAACGTAAAAGATTCCATCCATTATTCAACGGAAACGGCTAAACAGGGTAGTGAGGTCGTTGAACAAACGGTAAGTCAGATGAGTGAAATTGATAAAAACGTGAGTTCTTCCGCTAAGAAAATCAGCATGTTAAATGAAAAATCAAATGAAATTAGACAAATTAGCTTAATGATACAGTCCATTTCAGAGCAAACGAATTTATTAGCTTTGAATGCTGCAATTGAAGCTGCAAGAGCTGGTGAACATGGAAAAGGATTCGCAGTCGTGGCAGATGAAGTTCGAAAACTTGCAGAGCAATCCAGCAACTCAGCATTGCAGATCAATGAGATCATTCACGATATTAATGATGGAATTGAAGATTCGATGGAACTTGTCAATCTAGGCGTAAGTTCGGCTAAAGAGGGAATGAAACTCGCGAATGAAAGCGGGAAAGCATTTGGGGAAATTATGGATTCTATTCTCACTGGTACAACAAAAATATCTGAAGCTAGCATAGCAATGGAAAACATGAAGAATCATATAGCTGAAGTGGTCGTTCACATAGAGGAAGTTTCAAAAACAAGTATTGAAGTAAATAATTATTCTCAAAACGTCGCGGCATCCTCCGAAGAAATGAGTGCCTCCATGGAAGAGGTATCAGCGGTTTCTCAAGAGTTAGCTAGGATGTCAAATGAATTGGAAGTAGCCATTCAGCAATTTAAATTGTAAAAGAAAAATTTTTATGTTTCATTTAATTTAGAATAGGGGGGAAATACCATGTTAAAAGTATTAAATCGTGTTATCACCTTGATAGCCCTTATGGCAGTTATGGCCGTGCTTCCAATGGCAAGTGTTTCTGCAGAAGAAACCAAATTCGATCCATTTGAAAAGAGTATTAAAGAAATTTCGGAAGCCCTGGATAACAATCAAATTACTTCTGAGCAGTTGGTTACGTATTATCTAGAACGTATAAAAGCTTATGACAAGCAAGGCCCTACGATTAATTCGTTGACTAACATTAATGAAGAAGCTATAGAGATTGCAAAGCAATTGGACGCAGAGAGACAAAGTAAAGGTACAAGAGGTGTGCTACATGGTATTCCGATTGTTGTTAAAGATAATTTTGACGTAAAAGGAATGCCTACAACTGCAGGTTCTGTTGTACTAAAGGAAGCTTACCCTGAAAAAGATGCTTTTACGATCCAGAAATTGAAGGATGCAGGAGTCATTATCATCGGGAAAACAAATATGTCAGAGTTCGCAGCATCATATGGAAGGTTAGGATATGGCTCTTTGAGTGGTTTAACCTTAAACCCTTACAACCTTAAACGCGATGCTTCTGGTTCTAGTAGCGGAACTGCAGCAGCGGTCACGGCAAACTTTGGTGTATTTGGATTAGGGACGGATACATCTGGATCGGTTAGAGGACCATCCCATGTTACGGGTCTAGTCGGGATTAGACCGACGCTAGGTTTAATCAGTCGTGGTGGAGTTGTTCCGTCTTCGTTAAATTTCGATACGCCGGGTCCAATGGCAAAATCTGTAGAAGATGTAGCCATTGCATTGAGTTTCATGGCTGGAGTCGATAAGAAGGATGAGCAAACATTAGCGGCAAAGGGACATATTGTTGAAGATTATAGTAAGTCATTAAACAATGTGGCCCTGGAAAATGCGAGAATTGGAGTAGCTGTTGACTTCTTTGGAGATAATGCCGAAGTAGATGCGATTACGAATAAAGCCTTGAAGAAAATGGAGGCAATGGGTGCAGAACTTATACCGGTATCTTTCTCGGAGACGACAAAGTACCTGTGGACACCTATTATTGGGCCGATTGGCGCAGCAGATTTCAAGGTTCAATTGGAGAAGTATTTACAACGGTTCCCGGAAAGTCAGCCAAAAACACTAGAAGATATTATCAAAGTCAGTGAATCGCCAGAAGTTTTGAATTCTGCAACGCCAGTAAATCCAGCAGGTTTGGAAGGTCTAAAAACGAATTTGAAACAAGCGGCATTTAAAGATACGCCAGAATATAATGATTTAGTAACAAAAGAGATTCCTAAGGTGCGCAATGAAGTTCAGTCAATCATGGATAAGGAAAGCTTGGATGCAATTGTTTTCCCAACCATGTCATGTCCTGCATCATCAAGATTCGATCAGGAAGACCCGACATATATATGTGAAGCGTATGACACGTATGCCGCTGGTTATGTAGCAACGGCTACGGGATTCCCTGAAATTACAGTTCCTGCCGGTTCCACGAAAGAAGAATTACCTGTTGGGGTATCTTTCCTAGGATTGCCGTACAGTGAACAGTCACTATTAGATCTAGCCTATTCTTTTGAACAAGCAACCAACGCTAGAACACTACCTAAAACAACGCCTAAATTTAAAGATGTAAGTTCATATGTCGATGAAATTATGTATTTGAAAGTCAAAGGAATAATGAAAGGTTATCCAGATGGAACATTTAAACCAAATGATCCAATTACGCGTTTACAAGCGATACGATTGATATTAAAAGAGAAGGGAATTGTGCTGGGCGAACCGTACCATAAGTAAGTGATATTTTTGCTTTACATTTATCAAATTAGATATGAATACAAAACGAAAGCCGATTTTCTGAGCAAACAGAAAATCGGCTTTTACAAATTGTTTAAGAATTTTTTCATGTATGTCAGGTTGTATAATTTTCTAAGTTCATGATGTATATTTGGCACAGACAATTACTTAGGAAAAATACTAAGAAAACATTAAGAAATGGTATGTGTGTTTGTTAAGATTTAACTAGTATTATATCCTTATACGAATCCTATAGGGGTGATCATGTGAGCTGAGAGAGATGGAGGAGTGAATGTAGTTGAACATTTTGATTTGTGATGATGATAAAGAAATTGTAAGGGCAATTAGCATTTATTTAGAAAATGAGGGATATCAAGTATTCAAAGCTTACAATGGGCTAGAGGCAATTGAACTTATTCAAGATCACGTGATTCACCTCATTATTATGGATATTATGATGCCAAAAATGGATGGGATTACGGCGACAATGAAGATTCGGCAAGATAATATGATTCCGTTAATTATGCTTTCTGCTAAGTCAGAGGATCATGATAAAATACTCGGATTAAATATCGGGGCAGATGATTATATGGCCAAGCCGTTTAATCCGTTAGAATTGATGGCCAGGGTGAAATCGCAGCTAAGAAGGTATACGACATTTGGGAGTCTTGAGGTGAGTAGTCATGTATTTCAATCGGGCGGGCTCACGATTGATGATGAACAGAAAGTCATTACCGTGGATGGAGAAGATGTTCATTTGACACCGGTGCAGTATAAAATTGTAAAACTCCTCACAGCAAATGCTGGGAGAGTATTCACAATTGAAGAGATTTACGAAAAGGTATGGAATGAAAGGGCCGTTAATCCAGAAAATACGGTTTCAGTTCATATTCGAAAGATTCGAGAAAAAATTGAAATTAATCCGAAAGAGCCGAAGTATTTAAAAGTTGTATGGGGAGTTGGATATAAAGTTGAAAAACATTAGTCATGCACGCATTACGAAAGTAGTTGTGTTTCTAATTGCCATTGTTTGTTTAACGGGTATAGCGAAGGCACTGATTGATTTGGAATACAATAGAGTCTATCTCAGTGATGTAAATGCGGATAATTATTTTGAAAGCCAAGTGTTCGCGGAGGAAAGTAACGGCCTGTTTAACAACTTAACGAAATTAGTCGGAAACTATAAAAGTGAAGCCTATATTTTAAGTGGTAAGGCATTAACGAAAGATAACAGACGAGAAATTGAAAATGAATTATTCTATGATAAATTTTATTATTCGGATGAGTATGATCATAACTTACCTGAAGCGGAAAATAAGCGTATCTTCAAAGAAATATATGCAGATGACATCAAGCGAAAAAAAGAAGAACGTATACAAATGCAAGTGAAGGAATTTTATCAATTAGTCGATACACTGAAAACGTATGAAGGTATCGTTTATTACGCGAGCGATGGTGAGCATGTATTTTCCAACAGTGAACTGAATAAGAAAGAGCAATTTGAATCGTATGATGCCTATGCGCTATTTGGGGATTATCAACAAAAAGTGTACCCAAATAGAGTGGTGGAAAGTCACTACTATGGTTTTTCCACGTATAAATTTGATGAACTGAATCCGCGAACAGATGTTATGTATATAGCATTTACAGATTCATTTTTACAGCAAAAAATACAAGAATGGGAAACAGATAAAGCAAAAGCCCAAAAGTTTTTGAATGAATCCATAGCCTTTTTAATAGGATTTATTGTATCTTTTATATATTTAATGATTGTGATTGGAAGAACATCGTTTAATGATAAAAACATTCATGTTCATGTCATTGACAAGCTTTATAATGACCTTAATATATTGATTGTCGGTTGTTTAATGACGATGTGGTTCGTAATGATTATTGAAGTGGTGCGTGATATCTACCTGCTTCTTACGGTACCTATTTTAATCATTGCTTTACTGTTGATTTTATCACTCATCAAGCATATTAAAAATAGAACAATCCTTTCGCATACACTCATCTATCAAATTCTTAAAAAAGCTTTTCTTGCGATAAAACATGTATTTGACAGTGGTAGCTTAGCCGTGAAAACCGTACTGCTTGTCATTGGCTATCCAATCGTAGT
>DYWT01000060.1 GCA_020742515.1 Sporosarcina psychrophila | reverse complement strand
TATTTGATCGGTCACACGGCTATATGAGCGGTCAATCACGCTATTCGATCGGTCACACGGCTATATGAGCGGTCAATCACGCTATTTGATCGGTCACACGGCTATATGAGCGGTCAGCCACGCTATTTGATCGGTCACACGGCTATATGAGCGGTCAATCACGCTTTATGATCAGCCGACACGCTAGATGGAAGGTCACACATTTTTTATGATCTTTTGAGTAACTACCCCTATTCTAACCAAACATCAAAAAAGCTTTCCAGAAAGTGCAGTTGCACTTTCCGGAAAGCTTTTGGCCATTCATTATTATCGACGGCGATTACGTAAGAACGTAGGTATATCTAGCGCATCATCTTGCTGACCGCTTTGTGGCTGGCGTGTCGGTTCCGGTTGTTGGAACTGTGGCGCTTCCTCTCTGCGCTCTCGCGTCGGAGGCTGTTGAGCCGGTGGTTGCTGTTCACGTGTTTGTGAACGGCTTGCACCGAAGCCTGGGCTTCTTGCAGGACGTGCTGCGGTAAGCTGTTCTTCGCTGAACCCTGTTGCAATAACTGTTACGATAATCTCATCCTTCAAATTATCGTTGATGACAGAACCGAAGATCATATTGACATCTTCATCTGATGCAGACGCAACGATGTCTGCAGCTTCTTGCACTTCGAATAGACTCAAGTTTGAACCGCCTGTAATATTCATAAGTACACCTTTAGCCCCGTCAATTGATGTTTCGAGCAAGGGACTAGAAATGGCTTTCTTCGCCGCTTCTGCAGCACGGTTTTCTCCCGTAGACATCCCGATTCCCATCAGAGCAGAACCTTTATTAGACATGATTGTCTTAACATCGGCAAAGTCCAAGTTGATAAGTCCTGGAACAGCGATCAAATCTGAGATGCCTTGAACCCCTTGACGCAGGACGTTATCTGCTTCACGGAATGCTTCTAGCATCGGCGTATTTTTATCGACAATCTCAAGCAACTTATCATTTGGTATAACGATTAAAGTATCCACAGATTCTTTCATAGATGTTATGCCACCGATTGCCTGCGTCTGACGTTTACGGCCTTCAAACGTGAACGGCCTAGTAACGACACCGACAGTTAGAGCTCCAAGATCTTTCGCAATCTGCGCGATGACCGGGGCAGCTCCTGTACCTGTTCCGCCTCCCATACCTGCAGTTACAAATACCATATCGGATCCGCGCAATGCTTCTTCGATTTGCTCCCTGCTTTCTTCAGCAGCTTTTTTACCGACTTCAGGATTCGCACCTGCTCCGAGTCCGCGCGTCAATTTACCGCCAATCTGTAATTTCACTTCAGCAGTTGACAGATTTAGTGCTTGTGCATCCGTATTCACTGCGATAAATTCCACACCCTGCACACCATGTTCAATCATTCTATTTACAGCATTATTGCCGCCACCGCCAACACCAATTACTTTGATGACTGCTAGTGCGTCAACATTTGTATCGAATTCCAGCATCTTCTCTCCTCCTAGTCCATTTCATACAATTATTCATTGACTCATTCGAAGAAATTGTCAAAAACTTTCTTTGCTTTATCTAAAATACCAGGTTTCTTTTCTTTATTTCGGTCAACAGGCTTTTTCTTGTTGACTGAAACCGGCGTATGATTCTCAGAAGCCGACATTGTCGGTGAATCTGGCACATGTCCGAAATAGGTATCTTGCATATGAGCATAACGTATAAGTCCTACCGCCGTCGTATACATTGGTTCCCTTACCCCGATATATTCCGGTGTATGGATACGGACTCTGGTTTTTAAGACATGTCTTGCTAGTTGAAGAAGACCATCCATTTTCGTTATACCACCGGTCAATACGACTCCGCCCGGCAGATCATGCACGCCCATGCGGTACAATTCTTCCAGTACGAGATCAAAAAGTTCTTCAAGCCGTACACCGATGATTTCCGATATGTATCGCTGGCTATATTGATCTTTTGAATCGGCACCGATGACAGGAACTTCAAACAACTCATCATCCGATGCATCGTCAGAGAAGGCATGTCCATACTGGTGCTTGATTTTTCTAGCCTGCTCAGTTGGGGTTTTCAAAATAATTGACAGATCTTTTGTAATGTGATCTCCACCCACAGGTATAACCGCTGTTGCCATGAATCGATTTTCACCAAAAATGGAAACGGTTGTAGAACCTCCACCGATATCGATGTACGCGCTCCCATGATTTTTTTCATCATCCGTCAGGGCAAACGTTCCTGCCGCAAGCGGTTGTAAATAGATTTCTCGTATTACGAGGCCTGCTCGTTCCACGCAGCGCAATATATTATGAACTAGTGTTTTTGATGTGGTAATAAGTGTTCCGTCCATTTCAAGTCGGACACCAATCATCCCGCGCGGATCCGTTATTTCATCATAATCATCTACAATGAATTGTTTCGGAATGATATTAACGATTTCCCGCTCAGGTGGAACAGACATAACTTGTGCAGATTTCATGACCCGATCCAGGTCGTCGTCAGTAATTTCACGATTTTCCGAGTTAACTGCCACAACTCCTTTGACGTCTTGTAACAAAACGCCATTTGCGGGAATGCCGAGAATAACTTCGCGGATTTGCATCCCTATCATCCTCTCGGCTTGATCTACCGCTTTTCGGATAGATTGGACAGTTGCATCAATATCGATGATTGTCCCTTTCCGAATTCCAGCAGATTGAACATTGCCGACTCCGATAACGTGCAGGGATCCGCCATCCACTTCACCGATTAATACTTTAACCGACGAAGAACCTATATCAAGTGATACATATAATTCTGATTGGCTCAATTACTGGCACCTCCCATATCAACTCTTAACTCCCATTCTATTGTATTGCGAGCGTATTGTCTAAATATTTTCGACATCTCTTATTCAAACCCTTTCATTAAGGTGCATTTGTATTTGAAACTTTTCCCCGCTCTGTCCATTTCACGAGCAGAATTCTTCTAATAACGGCGATATTCTGGAATAATCTAACACCGAATGCAAAAATTGCGGCGAGATATAAATCGACTCCCAGATGCACCCCTAGGAACGCCAGAATGGCCGCCAGTGCTATGTTAAAGAAGAATCCGGATATAAACACCTTATCATCGTAGACTTGCTGTAAATAAGCCCTGATGCCCCCGAATAATGTGTCAAGAGCAGCTAGCACGGCAATCGATAAGTAATTATCATATATTTGTGGAATTTGAATATCCGATAATAGACCAAGCGATATCCCGAGTATAAGCCCAAGTAAAGGTAACCACATAAGTCATTCCCCTTTCGGCAATTCCTCTAAAAATTGATTTTCAAACTTTTCGGGATAGCCGCGGACTTCCACTGCCATCTCCGGCTTCCCGACTTCGAGGATTAAATCGTCTAGATAAAAATCATCATGGATTGTCGATGCTGCTAAATAATTGTACAATTTTTCACTATCCTCGAGGGTCGGAGAAATTATTTTCATGGAAAAAGGTGGCGTTGAAACATTTAATCCATTTACTGTTGTCATTCCATTAATATCCCTGATGGAACTCAATACCGTATATCGCTTGCCATCAATTTCTAGAATAAGCCCCTTAAAGCGGTTCAAATCATTGACAAAGCGTGTCAGAAGATCTGGAGATATCCCGGTTATTGGCAAGCCAAATGCCACACTTTCAGCTGACGGCCGAACTTTAATAATGATACCTGGTCCTTCAACATCCGTAACGCCAGCTTGGCGATAGAGCTTGTCTACCGTTTGGGTCAGGGCCTTCCCAGTGTTCTTATTATTTAATGATTTGTATGTAAGTATGGTCTTGTCCAACTCACGAATTTCAGAAAGCAATTCAGAGTGAAATTGCTTTTCGGTTGCCAAGTCTTGGCGGATTGCCCAGATGTCTCGCGTATCTCGTTCCGCGGGGTTTTTCATCGAATTGTATTGGACGGCTGTCATAAACCCGACAAGGAGTAAAATTAATGTAAATCTCCAGTGTATTGTTTTTTTCATCCGTCCAACCTCCCGCACTATTATTCAACTTTCATTCCGCAAAGCTAATAATTGGATATCTTTTGATTGTTCCGTAGTGACCACAATATTATCCCGAATTAGGCTATCAATCACACCGCCTTTTAAATACAATGCAGAAGAAAGTACGTCCATATCACCAATCGCCTCTATAATGAACGGGGCAGGAAATGTTCTTCCATCAATCGTAATAACAGGGCCTGTGCATTTGATATAAGAGTTTGATGTGATTCTTTGTCCATTTATCGCTAATCCTTGTGCTCCGGAAATCCTTAATTCATTGACGACTCGAAGTATATGACTTTCATGAACAATATAATCATTCGGGTTCTGTTCAATGGGATCATAATCGGCATCTTTTAAGGTAACCTTAACACCTTGTCCAATAGCAGGGATTACACCAAGCAGCAAGCGGAGATTTTTTGCCTCTTCAACAAGTCCGGCATGATCTTTTTCTCCTGCAGAGAAAGATCGTTCATACTCACGTATCTCTTCCTGCTTGGCGGCGATTTCATCAGTCAATTCCTTATTCCGTTCCTGCTGACTTATTAAGCCTTCCCGGTAATCCTCTTCCTTGATGAATGCAAGAGATTGTGTATTATCGGGATCCTGATTTATGCCAAGTGTTCGATATGAAAACGCAAGGATGAAGCCAAGTACAAGAAAAACGACAGAAAAAAGAATGCTTCTCCCCCTTTTTTTGTATTCATCATTCACCTTCTTCGCCAATCGGATCTTCCTCCTCTATTCCCCCGTATACTTTACTAAAAGGAGTGAAAAATGCGCCGACCTCCATGTCAATTACACCTTTTTCATTGCCGTTCAATTGTGCGGTAATATCCGGATAATACGTCATATTTTCTGCAAACGTTGAAATGAATGCACGAACCTCGTACCCATCATCCATATAGACTGTTATACTATCCGAATCATCTTCTTCGCCCATCACAATGATTTCTGATATCAAGTGATAAACGCTTTCGTCCAATTTTAGGAGCTGTTTTGTTATTCGCTTCCGCGTGTCTGGATTTTTAAAATTATTTAAAACGGGAGATTCTGCCTCAGGCGACAACATTGTGGTCGGGAACATTTCTCCACTTTCTAACAGCAAACTATACTGGCCGCTGTCTTCAAGATAGGCAACCGTCTTCCATTCAGTAATCTCGATTTCAATATCCCTGAACCATTTCCGTGATACGGACACTTTTTTTACACCTTCAATTTTCCCCAGTGATTCTTCGATGTCTTCAGTACTAAAACTCCAAAGAGAGTTGTCCACCGTTAAACCACTCTGTTCTTCGTAAAATGCCGGCTCATGGAGGACCGCACCGCTGACTTTAATCGCCTCAAGTTTGCTAAGCGGTGATTGAAAATAAAGGATTGCCAGGAGCGCAATAACGAACACAGTCAACATGAATAGGAATTTTTTATTTGTCTTCCTGCGGCGTCTTTCCCGCATGGATGGAATTCGTTCTTCAATATCAATGACTTTGTCCATTTTGGCCCCTCCTTTATCAATTCGATTTTCTGCCAACTGTAAAATGCATAATGGTTCCAGCCGCTATCCAAGTCGTCATCAGCGATGAGCCACCATAACTTATAAACGGCAATGTGACACCCGTTACAGGTAAGAGCCCTGATACGACGCCGACATTTAAGAAGGTTTGAAAGATAATCATCGAACCCATTCCTGCAACCATCAAAAATGCATAGCGCCCTTTCGTTCTAATGGCAATTCCGAAAGTAGATGCCAATAGAACGACAAATAGCAACAAGACTAAAGTTGCCCCGATGAATCCCGATTCTTCCGCGATAATCGAAAAAATGAAATCATTTTGCGGTTCAGGCAAATAGAGATATTTCTGGCGGCTATTCCCGTAACCATGGCCGACCAATCCTCCCGGCGCAATTGCAAACAAAGACTGAATCCCCTGAAAGCCTTTACCAAGCGGGTCACTCCATGGATCGATATACGTTTTGATACGATCCAGTCGGTATGGTGCCGCGGCAATCAGTGCAACAAATGCACCGATTCCAGCAAACCCCAGAAATGCGAAAAACTTTAGTGGATATCCGGCGATGAACAGAATAATGAATGCCGAGACAATCATAATAACAGCTGAACCTAGATCTGGTTGCAACATGATTAGAGCGGCAGGCAAGAGAATCAATCCGAAATGGCTAAATCGAAAAATACCTTTTCCATGAACATTGTCCAAACTGCATGCCAATTTCCCAATCAGTGCGACTTTGACGAACTCAGCCGGTTGAATACTGAAAGGGCCAAGTGCAATCCAGCTTTGAGACCCGTTCCTCACTGCACCGATTCCCGGAATAAGGACAGCAACGAGTAACAGAATTGTCAACCAATAGATAAACGTCCAAGTTTTTGTGGCCGATGTCAGTGGGCTTTTCATAATAACAAGTGCAATGCCGATTGACACCGCCATGTAAATTCCTTGTTTTACGATGAATGGCGAGGATTCCGCATAATGGACAGCTCCCCAATACGAACCGGCGGAATGGACAAAAGCCAATCCGATGAACGACAGCGCCACGGCAGAAACAATAAATGACGTTTTCAACTTAGCTTCCAGTGAACGCATCCTTCCGCAAATTTGCTGAATCAACTAAATGACTATTTATATATTGAAATAAAGAATTTCATTGAATTTGTTGCGGTGCTAGGGGATACCTCCCGCCCTAAGCCACGCGGCAGTAGCTGTCACTACAAACTGAACAATCTCTAGGAACTAAAGATTCCCATTAACTCTTATAGCTCCATAACCGCTTCTATAAACAGATCGCCTCTGGTTTCAAAACTTGGGTACTGATCCCAGCTAGCACAAGCGGGTGAAAGCAAAATGATATCGCCAGCGGAACTAAGCGGATAGGCTTTTCGCACAGCATCCTTCACATCCACAGCTGTCGTAATAGTGTCGACACCACATGAAGCTGCAAATTCCCTGAACTTCTCGGCCGTCTCCCCGACAGCAATAACCACTTTTACATTTTTCATATAAGGCCCTAACTCTTCAAATGAATGTCCCCTGTCCAATCCTCCAGCGATAAGGATAGTCGGCGCGTCGAACGCGGCTAATGCGCTTTTGGTAGCCAGCGTATTTGTCGCTTTTGAATCATTGTAAAACTTACGGCCTTTTAACTCCTTAACAAATTGCATCCGATGACGGACACCAGTAAAGGAACTTAAGACATTCTCGATTGCTTTTTTGTCACAACCTAAAAGGATTGCAGCCGCAGTCGCAGCAAGAATATTTTCAAGATTATGTTGCCCTGGTAACTTGATGACGGACCGCAGTACATAAGGTTCCCCATTCCAGTATATTTGCTCATCATCCGCCGATATACCTTGTTCCTTCATTCCCATCAAAGAAAAAGGAACTTTCACAGCAGACGAACGTGTTGCATACTTACGCAGGTCCGGCTGATCATTATTGTATATTAAGAAATCTTCTTCGGTTTGATTTCTTGAAATATTGTATTTTGCTGCCGCATAGGCCTCAGGCGTACCGTGATAATCAAGATGTGAATCATATAAATTCGTCCAAATCGCAATTTTAGGTCGGAAAGTTTCCGTGCCCATCAGCTGGAATGACGACGCCTCAAGAACAATGATATTATCTTTTGTCGCTTTTTCGGCAACTGTACAAGAGACCGTTCCAATGTTACCTGCGATGAGCGGCTGTTTACCGCCGATATTAAGCATATGGTATAGCAAAGTTGTCGTTGTCGTTTTACCATTCGATCCTGTAATCCCGACAATCGGTGCTTCGCTTATCCTTGAAGCAATTTCCATTTCCGTCCATACCGGGATTCCTTTACGAATTGCTTCTTCAACAACCGTATTGCTGTAAGGGATTCCGGGATTTTTAACAACAATGTCATAATCTTCATCCAGAATGTCAGGAGGATGACCTCCACATATTACACGGATACCTTCCGAGAGTAGCTCTGCTGCCTCTGCATTCCCCTCTTCCGGTGACGCATCATTGACTGTCACAAGCGCTCCAGCAGTATGTAAAAGCTTTGTCGCTGCATAGCCACTTTTAGCAAGACCAAGGATAAGGATTTTCATTCCATTAAACTGATTTGCATCCTTCACTTACATCACCTCCAGCAAGACAGGGAGAATTGCCGCAAGGAAAGCGACTCCCCAAAAAACAATTACGATTTTCCATTCAGACCAACCCGATAATTCAAAATGATGATGAATCGGACTCATCTTAAACACCCGTTTACCTGTCGTTTTAAAACTGATAACCTGAATAATAACGGAAAGCGTTTCAATGACGTAGACGATCCCGATGATAACAAGAAGGAATTCCTGTTTTATTAATACCGACATCATTGCAAGTGCTCCGCCTAGTGCCAGGGATCCCGTATCACCCATAAATACTTTGGCCGGCTTGACATTGAATACTAGGAAACCGAGCATCGCACCTGTCACAACAAATGCAAAGACCGCAATATCATGCTGCCCGTATATAAGAGCGTGAACGCCAAACGCTGCAAAAGCGATAGATGATGTCCCAGCTACAAGTCCATCCAATCCGTCTGATAAATTCACGGCATTGGAGAATCCTACAAGCCAGAATACAAGAAATGCTACGTAGAATACGCCCAGTTCAATGTTAAAGTCGGTGAATGGAATTTGTACAGCAGTATCGAATGGCCCCAGCTTCAAAAGGAAGAATGCAGCAACTGCAACGATAATTTGGCCGATCAGCTTCTGAATGGAAGTAAGCCCAAGATTTCTTTTCAAGACCACGATTATGAAATCATCCAGAAAACCAATAACGCCAAAACCTACAAGGACGAGCAACAAGACAATCGTCTGTGTCGTCAGTACGCCATATATGTATGATAGGGCGAGCGTCGAAATGATAATCGAACCGATGAAAATAAGCCCGCCCATCGTAGGTGTGCC
Organism: Sporosarcina psychrophila; assembly: GCA_020742515.1. Classification (GTDB taxonomy): domain Bacteria; phylum Bacillota; class Bacilli; order Bacillales_A; family Planococcaceae; genus Sporosarcina; species Sporosarcina psychrophila_B. The sequence continues at coordinate 48,153 of DYWT01000060.1, read as the reverse complement.
AGCCTTTTTCTGATGAGTTTGGGGGCCTTCCTCCCGGATGCTTTGCCCAAACTTCAATCTCCTAAGAGCCGGGATGATAACAAATCCCAATAGTGTTGAAATGATAAACGCAACGGCAATAGCCGTCAATGTCGTGACAAGTGTCATGATTTTTTCTCCTTCTAACTTCTGAAACAGTGTGTTTAAATTGCTGCTTCAGACTTTGCATTTAAGTTATTTAGTGTTCGAAAGGGAGTACAAAAAATCCTAGCCGTCTAAGTGCAAGCCCGGATTTTTTGAACATCTTTTTTGGGTCATTCTGTATAAACATGAATCACATCATCAACTGTAATCAACGTCTCGGCAGCTGGCAACTGGTATTTAACCTTTTCACCAGAACCATGCCATTCGATACGATACGTATACAATTGGCTAGTAATTTTACCTTTTGTCATCCCTGTAAGATCTGGAACTCGGTATGTCAAAGGGTCTCCCCACCGGTATTCCTTTTCAATTTGCCCTTCCCTAGCCGTAACACCCGCCAGCGGAGCAATTTCTTCCATTATGCGCCCCACGATAGGTGCAGCTATAACACCACCGAACTGGACTGAGTTTTTCGGGCTGTCAATCGCAAGATAAACAAGTAATTCAGGATCATCAGCAGGTGCGAATCCGATGAATGAAACGATATAGTCACCATCTTTATAAACACCATCGACAACTTTTTGTGCAGTCCCAGTCTTACCACCTACACGTAGCCCATCTGTAAATGCATTACGGCCAGAACCATTTGCAACAACCGATTCAAGCGCTTCCCGAACTTGCTTAGATGTTTCCTCACTGATGACCTGCCGCTGCATTTCAGGTTCAAATGATTGAAGCGTCTTTCCTTTATCATCTGTTATTTCCTTCACGATATACGGACGATAAAGATAACCGCCGTTTATTGCTGCAGCGACAGCCTGCACTTGTTGGATCGGTGTGACTGAAATTCCTTGACCAAATGCAGTTGTCGCTTGCTCTACAGGACCAAAAGCTTTTTCGGAAAAAAGAATTCCTTTTGACTCGCCTGCAATTCCTGATCCGGTCGATTGTCCGAAACCGAAGTCCCTAATGTATTTATCAAGCTTTTTGCCACCTAGTCTTTGACCAATTTCAACAAATCCCGGGTTGCATGAATTTTCGACGACTTCAAGGAAGGTCTGATCTTTGTGTCCTCCTCTGCTCCAACAGCGGAGCCTCGCTTTACCTACCATCACATAACCTGGATCATAAAATTGATCCTTATGAAGATCAATGACCTTCTCTTCAAGTCCGGCAGCAAGAGTAACGATTTTAAATGTCGATCCTGGCTCGAATGTCATCCAGACGGGTAAATTCCGATTATAAATACTCGGGTCCACATTTTGGTATTCCGCCGGATTGAAAGTCGGCGCAGAGGCGAGCGATAGCAATTCACCCGTTTTTGGGTTCATCACAATTGCAAGTGCTTGAGTCGAGTCATACTTTTCCATCGCCTGCAATAATTCACGCTCGACAATTTTCTGTATACGTACATCGATCGTCAACTCGACATTAGCGCCTTTTTCCCCAGTCTTAAAGGCATCATCCACATGCGGGAGCGGAATGCCTTTTGCATCCGTATACAAACGAATTCTATCGCCTGTTCCTGATAGAATTTCATCATATGCGTATTCGATGCCAGCTAATCCGTCACCGTCGTAGCCTGTAAAGCCTATCAGTCTAGATAGTAGATCCCCATTCGGGTAATGTCTAGCGAAATCGACGCCTGTATACAAGCCATCTATTTGTAGAAGGGCAATTTCGTCCGCCTGCTCTTTAGTAATGTTTTTACCTTCAGGTGCCAGCTTTACCATTACCTCTTTTTTATCCATTTTCTTTTCCAATTCTTGCGCGTCCATTCTTAGAATGGGCGCCAGCGCGGTTGCTGCACTTGTGACTTCATGATTTTGGGATGGCATAAAGTATAAGGTCGGTGCCAATCTGTTACCGACAATCAAATCTCCATTCCTATCGACGATATCTCCGCGCATTCCGCCGAACGGAATTTCACGGTCCCAATTCGCTTCTGCTCGCCCTTTTAGTAATTCATGATCAATAATTTGAACATGAAATAGTTTTGCAACTACCATTCCAAGACAGATAAGGAATATAACAAATACTGCTCGTAACCTTTTTTTTGATTGTAATTGTATAAACGTCCGCAGCGGTTACACACCTTTCGTTTTTCTATCAACGTATGATGTGACACGGTCTGCTATTCGTCAGCCGCCTACAATACTCTCTTCTTCGGTGTTTTCTTCTACAGGTTTATAGATTTCAGAAGGCGACTCTAACTTAATAACAACTGGATCATCAAGTCCAATTACCGACCCTTTTGACAGGCTTTGCTCAGTTACATAGCCATCTCCGCTAATGCGCAGATCAAGTCCAGATAACATTTTATATGAAAGCAACATTTTTTTCGACCATCCGGTGAAATCAGGCAATGCTGTTACACCTTTTGTCTGCAACAGGACAATTGATCCTTCTACGAGTTTGGTACCCGCAATCGGATATTGAATATCGATTTTTCCGCCTTCGCCAATAATTTCAGGAACGAAGCCATCTTCCTTCAATTTTGTGATTGCATCAGCCGAATCTTTGCCGGTATAGTCACGAACTACAGTCGGCTTCACTATCTCTTCTCCATTCGGAACGATGTTCATATAGCGTAAACTGCTGTCCATGATGGAAGTGAACAACTCTGCAACAGGATCCGAACCGGTTTTTCCAACTTTCAATTTTGGTTGTTGTACGATAACGTACGTAATAAGCTGCGGATCTTCCACCGGTGCCATTCCAAGGAATGAATAAAGGTAATTCCCGCCACCGCTTAAATAGCCTTTCCCTAACGAATTCGGAATCTCAGCTGTACCTGTCTTCCCACCAACTGTATATCCATTAAGGGCGAACTTCTTGCCTGTCCCTTTTTCTCCAGTAATGGTCGAAGCAAGAATTTCTCTCACTTTTTTTGCCGTAGCCGCTGATATCGGACTGTCATGTTCTTCGGGCTTTTTGTCTTTCACTATTTCGCCCGTGTTTGGATTGGTGATTTTGTCAATGACATACGGCTTCATCATCACACCGTTGTTCGCAATCGACGTGGCTGCCTGGATCATTTGTATCGGCGTCACCGTGGACCCTTGTCCATAAGAGGTTGTTAGCCGTTCACTAGGATAGGTATCCAAAATGACACCCGATGCTTCATGTGGCAAATCGATTCCGGTCTTATCTCCAAACCCAAATTTACGAATATACTCGATAAATGTTTTATCTCCCACGCGTTCCAGTAGATAGGCCATGGATGTATTCGAGGATCTCTGAAAACCTTCTAAATAGGTGATTGTTCCCCAACCTGTACGGTTAACATCTCGGATTGTCTTGTCAAAAATAGTATACTGACCCGATTGGAAATAGGCACCACCATCCCATTTTTTCTCTTCGATTGCCGCGGCTAACGTAAACATTTTCATTGTAGAACCTGGCTCAATCGTTGTTTCAAGCGCTTCATTCAACCAGTTCTCCGTCAGTCCTTCGCGCGTATCCGGATGGAATGCCGGGCGTTGACTCATTGCTAATATTTGACCAGTTTTCGGATCTGCCACGACCGCCACCATCTTTTTCGGCGAATATTCATTTTCCACTTGATTCATCGCATCTTCCACGAAATTTTGGATGGTCTTATCAAGGGTCAACTGGATTTCAAAACCGTCTTTGGCAGCAACAATTGCTTTTTCCGCTTTCGGCAGCATGAAGCCGAAGCCATCCGCTTCAAAATCCACTTTGCCATCCGAACCACTTAACTCCTTGTTATACGTTTTCTCTAAGCCCATTTTCCCGACAGTAGATATATTTTTATCGGCATCCTCTTCCTTCATTGCAAAGCCGATTAAATACGAAGCAAAAACGCCATTCGGATAAAATCTTTTCTGGTCTTCGATAAATACGACTCCCGGTAGCTCTTTCTTTTTGATCGCCAAGACAGTCTCATTACTAATATCGCGGCCAGCTTTTCCGAATTCCACTTGATATTTACCTGTTTTTTTTGCTTCATTCAAACGGGATAGAATTGCTTCTTTTTCAAGCGGAATATATTCGGCAAGCACTTCTGCCGTCTTCTCATTATCTATGATATGGAGCGGTTTTTTCGAACCCTTACTTGCTTTTTCACTCAATATGGCAATTAGCCGGTAACTCAGCGTGTCCGAGGCGATTAACTCCCCATTTCGGTCAACAATCGTTCCTCGTTCCGCTTTTAATACCGATTCTCTCGCGTATTTAGACTCAGCCAGCTTTGCCATTACTTGGCCTTCCGCTTGTCCCGTTACTTGAATGAATAAAATCCTTCCAAACAAAAGGAAAAAGAGCCCTCCATAAATCAAAAACATCAGAAAGGCTCCCCATTGGAATCGAAACTTCTTTTTCATCGTCCAGGCACGACCTTTACGTTGTTCTCGTTTGGATTCAAGCCAAGCTCCTTCGCTTTCTTCCATATGCGGTCATATGTGGAATTTTCTTTTACCAGGATGGATAATTCCATATTTTGTTTTGATATTTCGGAAATTTCCTTTCCAAGCAATTGCACTTCTCTGTTTGTATCATTAATTTGAGCTTGCGTATGTAGAATCATTGTTGAGAAAAGAACAAGGATTGTTGAAAACAGCACGAATAGGAATTTCTCCCCGACAGAAAAGACTTTTCGAGAAGGTCGTATTTGAGACTGTTTTCTTGGAACTGCTGGAGTTTCAAGTTCACGTACATATGACGCCTGGAATTTTCTCTGTTCTAATGCCATTCACAAATTTCCCCTTTCATTTCTTTTCAGCAATTCTAAGCTTAGCGGATCTTGCTCGCTTATTCTCTTCCACTTCTTTTTCACTCGGTACAATTGGCTTCCTAGTCACCAGTTTCAATATAGGTTCCATGCCTTCCGGTATCACTGGTAAGTTCGGCGGCAGATCTGGTAAAGAGGATGCTTCTTTAAAAATCGTTTTACACAATCTATCTTCAAGTGAATGGAACGTAATAATACTGATGCGGCCACCAGGATTTAACAGCGTGATTGCATCTGTTAAAGAATCCTCAGCTGCACCAAGTTCGTCGTTCACAGCGATTCGAACTGCCTGGAACACTCTTTTTGCAGGATGTCCCCCTGTTCGTCTTGTTGCCGCTGGGATACTTGACTTGATCAGTTCAGCAAGTTCGAAAGTTGTCTGTATTGGGGATTGCTGTCTTGCCTCTTCAACCTTGCGTGCAACCCTTTTCGAGAATTTTTCTTCACCATAACGGAAAAAGATACGTACTAAATCTTCATATGGCCAGTCGTTAACAACTTCATAAGCTGTTAAAGGAGCATTTGTATCCATTCGCATATCAAGAGGGGCGTCTAAATTATAGCTAAATCCTCTTTCTGGTGTGTCAAGCTGTGGGGATGAAACACCTAAGTCATAAAGAATGCCATCAACAGCTGAAATGCCTATGCTCTCTAGTTCAGTTTTCAGGTTTCTAAAATTTGAATGAACAAAAGTTACTTGAGGGAGATAATCCTTCAATCGATCTTTTGCCACTTCAATCGCCGTCATGTCTTGATCAAAGCAAATAAGTCTGCCTTCTGACGATAATTTCTTAGCTATTTCTATACTGTGGCCTGCTCCACCCAGGGTGCAGTCAACGTATATGCCATCACTTTTTATATTGAGACCTTCGACGGCTTCATGAAGCAAAACAGTTGTATGGTTAAAAATTGAAACCGCCCACTTTCCATAAGTTCTAGTTCTTAAAAATCAAAGTCGATAATATTTTCAGCAATTTCATTGAACGATTGTTCAGATTCATCATAATAGACATCCCACAATGCTTTAGACCAAATTTCAATTCGGCCTGAAACTCCGATTACGACACAATCTTTTTCAACCTTTGCATATTGGAGCAATGATGCTGGAATATTGATGCGGCCTTGCTTGTCCAATTCAACCTCCGTTGCTCCGGAAAAGAAGAATCTTGCAAATGCACGGGCATCTTTTTTCGTCACAGGTAAAGCCTTAAGCTTTTCTTCAAGACGTTTCCATTCATTCATCGGGTAACCGAAGAGACAGTTGTCCAAGCCGCGAGTCAAAACAAAACCGTCTCCCAAATGTTCCCGAAATTTCGAAGGAACAATCAGACGACCTTTTATATCGACAGTATGTTGATATTCGCCCATGAACATACTCTTCACCCCACTATATGAAATAAATGTACCACATCCCCCCACATTCCTCCACCAGTTTCATAACATTTATATGTATTTCATATGAAAATGTGTCAATAGTACTTGTTTCAGTGAGATTTTTCTGACTATAAAGAAAGACACCCTTGCTGCACGACTGTGCTTGCAAGGGTGTCTTTCTAAAAAGATGGGGTCAAGTTTTTCAACCTGGAGCAGTGTCTAGGCTCCAGCGCATAGCCCCTCGAGTCGCTTCAGTCTTTAAGTTAAAGGCAAAGAACGTCTTTATCTTAAGGCCCTCCTGCGCTTTTCTTATTCAACCATTATAAATAGATGATTTTGTGGGTCCCGTCCATTTCCAACGGTAATTTAAGAAGATCTTGGATAAGGGTTGGCCCATAACTATTCAAATAGGTATACGGTGTGTAAAGTCTTTCTTGCAATACACCTTCAGGGAACAGTTCCCCTTCCAGTATGGCAAATGTGCGAAGTGCAGCGTCATGCTTCAGCAAAACCGCTTCTTCCGCTTTACCTTTAAGATAATTCAATTGTTTTGTGTGGAAAAGAAGATTTTTTTCGAGCAGTTCTTGCATCATAGGTCCTTGCTGATCTGCATATTCAGCAATTTTTTCGTACTGCTGCCCCAAAATCTTTTCCGTTTCATCCAAAACTGAATCAAAACGTTCATCTTGCAACCCACTGACGAATTGCTCCCGCGCAGTAAATACTGCTCCTGACATGACATCATCGACCGTCAAGGATTTTTCGTCCAACGCATGCTTTACCTGCGGCGTCACAAGTGTCATAGACATCCGCGGTACAATAATTGGCATTTTCATATCCAGATGATGGAACGCTTCTTTCAGGACTGCCCAATAAGCAATTTCTCCAGGCCCGCCAACGAAGGCAAGTACTGGGAAAACCATATCTTGCATCAGCGGTCTCGTCGCGACATTATTGCTTAACAGCCAAGGTTCCTCTTCAGCAATTCTGAGCATATCAGCTTTTGAAAATCGCAGTCCAGAACTGTCATTCACGAAATAGCCATCTTTTCTTGAAAGAAGAACTCGACCCGTGTCGTGGATATAGAAAAGGTTTGCCGCATCGCTTTCAGCGCCAAGCGGAGAACCGAACCCTTTTTCTGCGAACAGTTCTTCCTTGTTTGAAATTTCTTCAGCAAGCTGAGCAGATTCTTCGATTAGAAGGGCGAAATAAGACTTTTCGAGCACTCTCAACTGTCGGGATGCCGAATCGATGAACAAAAGACCTTCCTCTTTGAAAAGCCCGTTCATAAGCCTGACGAAAAATTGTGTGAATGTTTCTTCCTGTTCTATTGCATCAAGAACTTCGTCCAACAAGTCTTTCGTATATGCAGTCTCACCAAACTTGCCGAAAATGTCTTTGACTAACGATGCCATCAATTGTTTGTCGTACTCAGCTTCCGATGCCATCAGCTTTAATACAAAATTCTCACGGTATTGATGTTTCGTTGCACGGCCTTCCATTTCCGTGTAGACGTGATTAATTTCATTCAAATCATGATCTTCACCCGCAACCCAAAAGACCGGGACGACAGGTATGCCAAGCTTCTCTCTTTGTTTTTTCGCAAGCAGGATAACCGTGATTGCTTTGTGAACGGAGTATAAGGGACCCGTTAAAATTCCTGCCTGCTGGCCTCCGATTACGGCAACTGCATTTTCTGCAAGTTCATCTATGTGCTTATATGCGCTTGCCGATATTCCAAAAGGTTCCATAAACGAACGGATTGTTTCCGCCAGCTGACGTCTTTCAAACGTGCGGCCTGCAAGTTCTTCCAGCCTTTCGGAATAGGAACTTTCCTCATTTTCATAATCAAAAAAAGTATGTAAAAATTCTTTATCGCTCGTATACGATTGCATCACTTTATTTTTTTCTTGTAATGCGTTTGCTTCCAATTCCATTATTCATGCCCCTTTGTCACTATCTGTATGAACAGAGTATAACATTTCATACTACTGGATTGAAAAACATACGCTTATGCAATAAACACCAGAATTCATGTTACATATTCAACGACTTTCATTACCGCTCCAGCGATCAAAAGAATAACATAGGCGGCGAATAAGACAAGGAAGTAAAATCGCCATGTTTTTCGCAAAAGCCGACCAATCCTAAATTCCTTCACTTTGCTCCGCTCAATGAAGGCATAGACAATCGCAATGATGAGTGCAATTCCCACTATGTAAACCCAGATCTCATTTCTGAAGAGCGTATCGGATACGATGTAAACCGCAAGAAACATAAATGGCGTCGTAATATCAGCTGCAAGTCCAATGACAGATGCCGGAGCTTTGCCTAGCTTTCGCATAACAATCAGGAACACAATCGTGACTATGAACGGAAACAAAATGATTGCTCCTAAAAATGCAGAGATCATTCCATTCATAGTCTTTCCCCTTTCCTCTCAATGGCATACAGCATTTGTTCAAATGTTGAAAGAAGCGGCAACGACTTGTTGTGCCGATTTGCTTTTCGGATAACAGCAGTGACTATCGTCTCGATTTCCATCGGTCGGCCAGCTAAACGATCCACTAGCATTGACGAGCTGTTCCGTGCAGTTTTTCTGCAGACATCCGCTACGTCTTCGTACGAGAGAAACGACTGCATCTCTGGAAATGTGTCGAGCAATTCTTTATAGAGCGCCTTGAAAAGCGTAAGACAATAATCATTTGTGAGCAATTCTCCGTTTTTCACTTCAAGGATAGCGGTCAGCGGATTGATCATACAGTTGATGAGTACTTTGCGCATAAGAATCTGTTCTGCATCACTATGACGTCTTACCGGAAATCTGTCCGAATGTGCCAGTCCCATTAAGTTGAATGCGCTGTCTTCACCATAAGCAGTTGCGATTGTTAACATGCCGATTCCATTATGCGCTACGGAACGGTCATCTATCCGCCGGGCTCCATGCTCGACGGTGGCGAATGCAACATTCGGAAATTCGTTACTTTCCAAAAGTTCTACATGTCCAATCCCATTCTGAATGAACAGAACAGGATTAGTTATATGGGCTTCCTGCATTTCCGAAAGGAGATCACGGAGACCTGCATATTTGACCGCAACAATCCAAAGCGCCGTAGTCGAAAGATTTCGGATATCGGTCGTTGCGTCTACGCGGAACATGTCTTCTGTATTGTCTTGGTTAGTGCGCTGAATCCCCTCTACTCGAATAAGTTCAGCCTGCTCTTCCCTTCTTACGTAAAATGTAACGTCCATACCAGCTTCAGACAAGTACGATCCGAGCAGCAGTCCAATTGAACCTGCTCCGGCAATGATTACCTCCATACATTCACTCTCCTTTCTGAGAAAGACGCAAGCGCCTGAGTAATTTTCAATGTGAGAAAAATTATACGATAGTTTAAACTCGAATAGTTTAAATTGCATGTCCCAGCACAATATAGACTACTAGTAACGAAATCAAAGATACAACATAGAGGCTCCATTCATGTCGAGTTTATATTGCCCTATTCTATACTTCACTTCGTGTGTAATTCACGCTATTTCACGCTAGAATTGAGCTTTTCGGGGATTATCCATATTTTTGTATCTTCAATTGAAAAGGCCCACCTCAACGGTGGACCTTTTTTACTCTTACATTGATTATACAGGATAGACAGGATGTTTTCTTGGTGGCTGCGGAACATCTTTTGTACTGTAGAAACGATATCTGTCCGCAAGCACTTTTCTTAAGCTTGATGGGGCTACGATTTCATCGATGATCAATTCAGATGCCATCTTGTAAATATCAATTTCTTCCTTGTATTCCTTGTGTTTTTCCTGAACGAATGCAATCCGCTCTTTTGGATCTTCAATCGCTTCGATTTTATTCGAATAGACTGCATTTACCGCCGCTTCAGGTCCCATAACTGCAATTTGAGCAGTCGGCAGCGCAATACAGACATCCGGCTCGAAGGCTGGACCTGCCATCGCATAAAGACCAGCTCCATAGGCTTTGCGGACAATAACTGAGATTTTTGGCACAGTAGCCGAGCTCATTGCCATGATTAGTTTCGCTCCATGGCGAATGATTCCCGCCCGCTCAACTTTCGTCCCAATCATAAAGCCGGGAACGTCAGCAAGGAACAAGAGTGGAATCGAAAATGCATCACATAGATTAATGAACTTTGTTGCTTTATCAGCCGAATCCACGAACAAGACTCCGCCTTTTACTTTCGGCTGATTGGCAATGATACCAACCGGCTGCCCTTCAATTCTAGCTAAACCTGTAATAATTTCGCCAGCAAATAGTTTCTTGACATCGAAGAAACTACCTTCATCAATCAATGCATCAATCGCTTCGTACATATCAAATGGCGCGTTTTGGTTTTCCGGAATGATTGCTTCAAGCGTCCGGCCTGCTTTCGCCTCCACCGATTCTTTTAAAGCCGGTTTTTCTGTGAAATTCGCAGGGAAAAACGATAGATAACGGCGCGCTTCTGCAATCGCTTCCTCTTCATTCATCGCAAGCACGTCGCCGCACCCACTAACTGAACAGTGCATGCGGGCTCCGCCCATTTCTTCCAATGTTACTTTTTCACCGATTACTTTTTCGGCCATACGCGGTGAACCTAGATACATCGATGCATTTCCGTCCACCATAATAACGATATCGCAAAATGCGGGTATGTACGCACCACCTGCAGCTGAAGGACCGAATAGAATACAAATTTGCGGGATGAAACCCGATAATCTCACTTGGTTGTGGAATATCTTTCCTGCGCCGCGACGGTTCGGGAACATGTCAAGCTGATCTGTAATACGAGCTCCCGCTGAATCAACGAGATATAGCATTGGTACACGATTCTTCTCTGCAATTTCCTGGATGCGAATAATTTTCTCAACTGTACGGGCTCCCCATGACCCTGCCTTCACTGTTGAATCGTTCGCCATTACGCAGACTGTCTGACCGTTTACTTTTCCCATGGCCGTAACGACACCATCCGCTGGTAAATCCCCCGCTTCACAGTTGGCAAACCTGCCGTCTTCTGTATACTCGCCATCATCAAAAAGAAGTTCCAGTCGATCACGGACAAAAATTTTGTTCTGTTCTTTTAACTTCTCATGGTATTTGGGATGACCTCCTGCAAAAATCCCCTGCAGTTTCGCTTCAAGTTTTTCATCGTAAGCTGTCTGTTCTGTCGCTTTAGTCATTTATTGAACCCCTTTCGTCAACCATTTTCCCGCATTCCCTTAATGTCTAGCTCCAGCGGCTAGCCCCTGGGCCCACAGGACGTGGGTCATGCAGCTGTTGCGACAGGATGTCGCGATCCTAAGCTGCCTTCCTTTGTTGCTTCAGTCCTTAAGTTAAAGACAAAAAGCGCCTTTATCTTTAGGCCTTCCAGCGCTTTTCGGGTCTACCAAGGCGCCTCCGCTTTTCTATGTCTAGCTCCAGCGGCCAAATGCTCGGGTCATTAGCCAGCCCAGCTAGGAAGGATTGAACTGCATCCTTCCCGGGCAAAGAACACCGCTTCGTACCTGCAGGATGCAGGACATGCAACCGTTGCCGCAGGACGCGGCGAACTTAGGTTGCCTTCCTTTTATCGTCTTACGCCTGTCGCATCTAAGCAGGCCGCCTCCGCTTTTCTATGTCTAGCTCCAGCGGCCAGATGCTCGGGTCATAAGCCAGCCCAGCTACGCGGCAAAAAACTCCGCTTCGCCGGTCCGTCTTATGCCTGTCGCATCTAAGCAGGCCGCATCCGCTTTTCTATGCTTCGATTGTAGCTAGAACGTCTTCTTCGTTAACGAAATCGCCGACTTGTACATTGATAGCTGTTACTTTACCAGCCGTTTCCGCTTCAATCGGGATTTCCATCTTCATCGATTCGAGTACGATGATAACTTGTCCCGCCGTTACTTCTTCCCCTACCGCTGCGTTCACTGTAAATACTGTACCTGCCATCGTTGATTTTAATGCTGTCATTTTATTGTTTCCCCCTTTTGTTTAGCGCTCCATGTGGATAAAACCGCTGTCGAATAGTTACCTGCAATGAATTCCTCAGATTTCAAGAAAGTATTGAATAGCGGTATATTCGTTTTCAACCCTTCAATTTTCACTTTTGACAGGAAGTCTTGCGATTTTTTAATCGCTTCTTCCCGAGTTGGTGCGTGGACGATTACTTTTGAAATCAGCGGATCATAGAAAGGCGTCACTTTTCCACCTTCAACATATCCTGAGTCAATACGGATTCCCGTTGTATCTCCCCAATCAAGTTTCTGTATCGCACCCGGTGAAGGCATGAATTTGACTGGATCTTCCGCGTAAATACGGAACTCGATTGCATGGCCTGTCGATTTAATAGCCGCTTGATCAATCACAGGAAGCTTATTGCCGTTTGCAACTTCAAGCTGCCATTCTACAAGGTCAAACCCAGTCACTTCTTCAGTCACCGGATGTTCAACTTGAAGTCTAGTATTCATTTCCAAAAAGTAGTGTTCATTATTTTCATCGACAATAAATTCGACCGTTCCCGCATTTTTATAAGAAACCGCTTTTGCTGCATCGACTGCCGCTTTATAAAGACGATGGCGCGCTTCTTCCGGCAAGTGTGGTGAAGGTGATTCCTCAATCACTTTTTGGTTACGTCGTTGTACCGAACAATTACGTTCAAACAAATGGACAACATTTCCGAAGTTGTCTCCGAAAATCTGCACCTCGATATGACGGGCATTCGTTATGAATTTTTCAAGGAAAACAACATCATCCCCAAAATATGCTTTCGCTCGATTCTTTACGGATTGGAATTGTTGACTGAGCGCTTGCTCATCTTCACAACGAATCATACCGATCCCACCGCCGCCAGCACTCGCTTTCAGCATGATCGGATAACCGATCTCAACTGCTGCACGCACGGCATCTTCCAAAGAAGTAATTCCTTCATCAGTTCCAGGTACGACCGGCACCCCTGCCGCTTTCATCGTTACACGTGAACCGATTTTGTCACCCATCTTATCAATTGTATCTGCATCAGGCCCAATGAATTGGATTCCCGCAGCTTGTACTTTACGTACAAATTCTGCATTTTCAGAAAGAAGCCCGTACCCCGGATGAATGCCATCTACTCCCGCACGAACCGCAATTTCGATTATATCATCCGCTTTTAAATAGGATTGTTGAACTTGTGCAGGTCCTAGCAAGAACGCCTCGTCCGCTTCTTTCACGAACGGCATGTCCGCGTCTGCTTCAGAATAGACAGCGACAGTGGCAATACCTAGACGTTTACAAGTCTTTATGATTCTAAGAGCGATTTCCCCACGATTCGCAATCAGTATTTTATCCATATTAATCCCCCAAACAATTTGATGTGTATTTCTCCATCCCTCTTTAGTTTATACGATGAATGAAAGCGATTTCAACCTTTGTCTGAAAAAAACAGCTTTTCATGCCATTTCGACTAGTCAAATCAAGAAAAATAACAGCAGCAATATAACCTTTAATATTAAAATCGCCGTACATGTATGGACCATGTACGGCGGATTTTTAAGCTGTTTACTTTTTCGATAAAAAACGATTTACTACTTCATGATGCGCTTCACTTTCCCAAAGGATAGAGCATTGGCGTGATTCTTCAATCATCCGGTCACGCATGAAATCAGCCGTCCATTTCCGAATGGCAATCGTCTTATAAGCACGGTGGACAGACGGATGATTCATGGACATTTTGGCAAGAAACTGTTTTAGGCCTTCTTCAGGTGTACCTTCAAAAACTTCAGTCGCCCATCCCGCTTCAAGCATTTGCTCGGCCGTATGCACTTCCGCTTCAGATAGCAAACGGAATACACGGTCATGCTTGCCATCTTTTTCAAACAGCAATGTCGCACCGCCCCAACCAGCCGTAATTGCCAGTGTCCCTTGAATGAAACCCGCTTTCGCAGTGGCAGAAACAATACGGTAATCACAAGCCGTGGCAATTTCACATCCGCCGCCAACAGCAGCACCATTGACAAGCGCAATCACAGGCATCGGCAATGTAGCCAGCCTGTACAAGAGCCCTGCCATTTTACTCAGCATCGGAAACGCCTCATCCGCTGTGCGTAAGCTGTGAAATTCAGATAAATCCCCGCCCGAGCAGAACGCCCGATCCCCTGTACCTGTTATGATGGCATATGCAATCTCCTCGTTGTTTTCGATACGATTCAGAAATTGTTCGAGGCCATCCATGACAGCATGATTAACTGCATTTCGCATTTCCGGGCGATCAATTGTAAACGTAGCAAGTCCATCTTCGATAGTAATTGTGTAAGACATGTCCATTCCCCCGTTATATAAAATTCGAAATATAGATTTCCTTTCGATCCGCATGGTTAAAGCAGTAATTAGTAGCATGAAGAAAAATGCATTGTGCCAGTTACTGACACCATTCGCGCACTTCGAATTGTGGCAGCAGCTGGCGCCACACTCCGGGTACAAAAGGACACACTGAACAATCTCTAGAAGCATATAGGAGATAAAGATTCCTTTCAAATCCACTTCGGCGCTCGGGGATGCCGCACACCTAGTAAGACGCCTTCCGCTTTTCTTGTTGTCCAGCTCCAGCGGCCAGATGCTCGGGTCATAAGCCAGCCCGACTGTGCGGCAAAGAGCGCCGCTTCGCCGGTCCGTCTTATGCCTGTCGCATCTAAACGGCCGCTTCCGCTTTTCTATACAGAAAAAGGCCACCGTGAGCCATGGTCTCACGGTAGCCTTCATAGGCAAATCTTACTTATTCGCCTACAACTTCTTTTCCTTTGTAATGACCGCATGATTTACAAATGCGGTGAGCCAATTTGATTTCGCCACAGTTAGTACAAGTAGTCATTCCCGGTACTTGCAATTTATAATGCGTACGGCGCTTGTTTTTAACTGTTTTGGATGTTCTTCTTTTTGGTACAGCCATCTGGGGCACCTCCTTACGTTCGCCTATTCGTCCTTGGATTCAAAGAACTTTGCCAAATTGGCAAGTCTAGGATCCACTTTCTTTTCCAGTTCCTCACGGAGTCTGGCATTATACACCTCGTCGGTCGCATATGACCAGCCTTTCCCTTCAGCCTCCTGCATATTTTCAGCATTTTCACTGAAAATTTGAAGCGGCACTTCAAGGAGGACGAGCTCCTCAAATACAGGGGTCGGATCGACTACCTCACCTACAACCGGATGAATTTCATCATCTGCTGCAAGAACTTCTTCGTCCCAGCTGAACTGTTCGTCAGCTTCGATCGAGAAGGGTAATTCGACGTCTTCCCATGTTCGTGAACAAGGCAATGTCAATGTACCTTCGAGCCGGAATCGGCATATCAATTTCTTGGAACCGATTGTACAACTCCCGGTCACTCGGACAGGCGTAATATTCCGGATTTCCGGATTCCGTTTTTTCACGGATTCAAGGTCGACAGCTTCGTCAAGCGGCATCGCACCTTGTCTGTATCTCTGCAATTGATGGATTGACCATTTCATGTCTATCACCTCAAGACAACAATGTTGATTATATAATGGGCGAAAAGGGATGTCAAGATATTTTCTTGTCACTTAATCAGCCGCATAGGTATAATTAATATTCATTGTAGCAAAGGAGTGACGGATTTGAAAGCTTCAGGAATTATCGTCGAATATAACCCGTTCCATAACGGACATCTTCACCATGCAGAACAAGCGAAAAAGTTGACTGGATCAGATATTGTCATTGCCGTTATGAGCGGTAATTTCCTTCAGCGAGGAGAACCCGCATTTGTTGATAAATGGGCTCGAGCTAGCATGGCATTAGAAAACGGTGTAGACATCGTTTTAGAGCTTCCTTACGCATTCGCGACATCTAATGCGCCCTCCTTCGCTCGAGGCGCCATCGGCCTGTTAGATGCTGCTCAGTGTAGCGCATTTTGCTTTGGCAGCGAAGATGGTGAAGTGGAACCATTCGAGCGAAGTCTCCGCCTGATCGAACAAGCCGGTGATAATTATGAACAGATTGTGAAAGAAGCGGTCGGCCGCGGTCTCAGTTATCCAAAAGCCTTAAATGAGGCCTATACCAAGGTAGCCAATTCCTCAACAAACGAAGAACCGCTTGCCGATCTTTCAAAGCCAAACAATATTTTAGGTTTTCATTACATGGAAGCCGCCGCTATTAGCGGGTCCACAATGAAAGGTGTTACAATTCCGCGCATTGTCGCTCAATACCATGACGATGCCATAAAAGGAAACCGGATTGCGAGTGCAACGGGAATTCGAAAATCCTTTTTCGGATCAGATACACTCGGAGCGGTTACAGACTTCATCCCAGAGGCAACACAGGCCATCCTGCTCGATTGGCAAGCGGAAAATCAATCATTCGGGAGCTGGCCGTCTTTCTATCCAATGCTTCGTTTTACGATTTTACGGGAAGGACCCGAACGTCTCGCAATGATTGCGGATGTAACAGAAGGGATTGAGAATCTGTTGTACCGTGCAGCAGCCAATAACGGGACATTTGAGGATTTCATGAATGAAGTAAAATCCAAACGGTATACTTGGACCCGGATCCAGCGTATTCTCACACATATATTCACAGGCTTCACGTACGCTAAACGGAACAGTATGAAAACGCCCTCCTATTTACGTTTGCTCGGCATGACTGGAGCTGGAAGGTTTTATTTGAATGAACATAAAAAAAGGCTGAAGCTTCCTCTTGTGAGCAAAGCAGCTGCCTTTTCAAATCCTTCGCTTGATTTCGATATACATGCATCGGATATGTATGGACTTGGAATCGGAAGCGGGACATCTAGTTCCCGAATCGGTGTCGATTATCATACACACCCTATCATCGTTCATTGATGATAGAAAAACGCATCGTGCCAGCAGTAGCTGGAACCACACTCTGAAAAGAGAAGTCCACACTAAGCAATTTATTTCTCTTCCAAAGTCGCTAAATAATCAAGTGCATCATCCACCGTTGTCACCGGCACGATTTTCATTTTCGTGCCGATTTTCTCTGCCATTTTTACGGCTTCTTCGTAATTTGTCAGTATCCCTGGATTCGCCGCCCTGACGTCTTCAGGTAAATCATCTGCTGGTGCAAAGAATATTTCTACGTCTTGGCGGGATGCCGCTATCACTTTAAAGTCTGCTCCGCCAATCCTACCGACAGTTCCATCCTCCAACATTTCTCCCGTTCCAGCGATGTTATATCCTTTTGTGAGGTCTTCATCAAGCAATTGATTCATGATTTCAAGTGTAAACATCAGTCCTGCAGACGGTCCGCCTATATTCGATGTTTTGAATTCAACTTCAGGGTCCGTCGTAAGCGTTCGGTCTTCTTCGAACTCTACACCGAGTCCAGCACGACCATTACTTTTAGGTATTTCTTTTAAAGTAACTGTCACATCCAACCGCTTATCCTCTCTGACCAATGAAATCTCGACGTTATCACCCATTTTCTTGTCCCCGATAAGCGTAACGAACTGTCCGGATTCGTTTAATTCAATTCCGTCGATCGCCCGGATTTTATCGCCAGCTTCTAAAATATCGGCTGACGCTCCTGCGTCGAGGACCCGCGTGACAAAGACACCATCATACTGGATGTCAACAGGAATCCCCGCTTTTTCGAAAGCAACTGTAATTGCATTGAACTGTGAACCAGTCATTAATTTCTTCTGACGTATATTATATTCCTTATCATTTTCTCCATTTCTTCTTACATTTTCAGCTGGAAGAAGCTTCTTCTTATCCGTAAATTTCGATAAGACATAAGAAACCGGTGTCGCTTTTGAAACGGAAATTGTCATAAGACTGAACGTTCCATCGTCATCAACATCTCCTCCTACCACTTCGACGAGTGGGTCCAAGTCATATGCTCCTCCTGGTTGCGATATATAAGAATCTAGCGGGTAAACGAGCAAAATAGCAATAATGACAAGCAAAACACCTATTATGCCGAATTTTTTCTTTCTCATTTTGGCACACCTCCGTTAATAGCCTGTACTTTCTTTACATATATATAAGTGTAGCACCAAAAAAAGACTGACAAAAGATTTATTACTATTTTTTTGTCGTACTGCTTGGTGGTCGAAAGGAGTGAAGTGCGTGGTCGATGGGATGCATGCGCGCCTTTATAATATGATAAATCTTTCTGTCGTGTGGGGGCTTATCATTCTGTTCATTTTACAGCCAAGTATTGCACATGCGGGAGCCAAAGCCGGGGGGCAATTGTTTATCCATGCGCTGCTTCCTTATTTACTGCCCTATATCATATTGACACAATGGCTTTTAAAAATGCCCAGCCGTACAGGTAAAGTACCAAAGTGGAGGCGTTTTTTGAAAGCATACGTGCTTGGTTCATTCGGCGGATTCCCGGTCGGTGCCGTGACAGTAACCGAAATGATGAAAAACGGTGAATTATCTCAGAAGCAAAGCGGTCTACTTCTAGCTGCATGCCATGCACCCGGGCCGATGTTCATCATTGGATTCGTCGGAACAGAACTATTTGGAAATGTAGGGTCAGGGTGGAAGTTGCTTGCAGCCATCCATATCGCGAATATTTTATTCTTTTTACTGGCATTGGCATTTCTGCATCGCGGAAACGATACAGAAATACCTCATTTACAACCTCCGAAGAAAGAACAAGGAATACCGCTCCTCGATGCTATCAAGGAAAGTTCGACGATCATTATTCTTGTCGCGACGACTGTTATTTTCTTTTCGGCGCTCGGGACTGTTTTATCGACAGTCTTTACTTCTGCATTCACAGTGGAAATGGGGATTTCAAAAACCTTTGCTTTGGCTATTTTTGAAATGACGTCGGGTGTCCAATCTGCGACAGATCACTTTTACGGTCTGCCGATTTTCCCTTTTCTTATCGCCGCAATTATTTCCATGAACGGATTGAGCATCCATATGCAAGTTTTCGTCATCGCAAAAACCAGTGACATCTCGATGACCCCATACGTAATCGGACGAATCTGGAGTATCATACTCGTTCCAATAATCTTCTACCTTATCTACTAAATTGAACTACCCCCACTTTCACTTCGGTTAGAAGTGGGAGTCTTCTTTCGGAAAAGAATAAAATGGTTATGATGAAAAATCAATTTCATCATAACCACTTTACAATCATCGTGTTTCGTATTTCTTTTTCAATGCTTCTTCAACTTGCAACGGTACAAGTCCTGAGATTTCGCCGCCGTACTTTGCTACTTCTTTGACAATACTCGAACTGAGGAACGAATATTGATTGTTCGTCATGATGAAAAATGTCTCGATGCTTTCATCAAGAAACCTGTTCATGGACGTAATCTGCATTTCATACTCAAAATCGGAAACCGCACGCAATCCGCGAACAATTACAGATGCCCCGACATTTTTAGCATAATCAACAAGCAACCCGGAAGACGACTCCACTTTTACGTTCGGCAACACGGACGTCACCTCTTCAATTAGCGCCACCCTCTCTTCAACAGAAAACAGTGAGTTTTTTGATGAATTATTCATCACAGCGACTCTGACATCACCGAATACCCTTGCTGCCCTTTTAATAATATCCAAATGCCCATTCGTCAACGGATCAAAACTTCCAGGCACAACTGCAATTTTCGACATTATTGAAACCTCATTTCTCATAAATAGATACAGCGCTATTTCCATACACTGAACTTTTTATCTTGTGATATGCGCCATATGTTTCCGGTAATTCAAATTGTTTTTCATGCTCGCAAATAATTACTGCATTGTCAGCAAGAAGATCCAAGTCAGCAAAGTGCTGCGCAAGATCATAAAATTTCGTTTCTGCATAGGGAGGATCGATAAAAAGCAGATTCGCTTTCTTCTCTTTCGCTTGCAGGGTTTTGGCGGCAGTTCTTGCATCCGCACGCTGGATATGTAATTGTTCCGTAAAGCGGCACTTTTCAGCATTCGCCTTAATAACGGCGCACGCTTTGACATTTCTTTCGAATATGAAAGCTTCATCCGCTCCCCTCGATAAAGCTTCGAGGGATAGGGATCCGCTGCCGCCAAATAGTTCTACCGCCACTCCGCCATTGAAATAGGGGCCAATTATATTAAATATCGATTCTTTTACCTTATCGGATGTCGGGCGCGTATCCGTGCCTTGTAAGGATTTCAATGGGATACCTCTTCTTGTCCCCGCAACAATCCTCATTTCTTGTCCTCCTCTACCATTGTAGACATTCTTACAATATCAATCGTATCTGCTGTTTTCTCAATGCCTAAAAGAAATAATCGCTTAAACCAATTCTCTTCAAAATAAAAGTCATCATCGAGCACTTCGAATGGCATCGTAACAACATCGTATTTTTGGTCATTGTAAACATAAAAAAGCTCTTTTTTTGGAAATCTAAATGTCCTAGTGTCATTCTTTATATAGATGGATCGCTCATTCGATGTGACAGTATATCCTGCAAGGCTTAGAACTTTTTTGGCTGGATATAAGGTTTTATCATCTTTCAATATGACGCGAATACCTGGATTGCTTGTTCCGTCAAATTGGATTTCGCGCGCGTCTTCAATAAGAAACGGATGAAAAGCCGTATCATCATGTATATTTTTCGTAAAATACGATGTTTTAAAGCCCGTTACCTTCCCGGCTAATGAGTTCAAAACAGTTGCATTGATTTCCTGTCCTGTCATATTGTCTAACATTATTTTGAAATTGCCAAGTTCTTCTGCAGAAATCGATTCAGTCAAAGTCTGATATGCTTTGCGTGACTTTCCCAATCCCACCGGTTTCTCCCCGAGAATCGAAGCAACCAGCTCAGCTGTCATGCGCTCTTCTTTCGGTATTATAAAACGGGCATACATACTTGACCTGAGGAATTGATCAGCCAGTTTATCTACGTCAGCATTTTTTGATACAATGAATCTGTTAGAATTGACAGCTGGATTAGTGTTATCAATGACAATTGTTGACTGATCCGCATCAATTGCCTTAAGTGCGCTGTCCACTTCCCTCAGTCGCTCCGTGCTACCTGCTCCAAATACCGAAAGCCTGTCCCCCGTATATAGAAGCGGCAAATTGTTCCGCTGCCAATAAAGATCTTTAACATCACCTTTGCCGCTGTATAATGAATAATCAATAGTCGCCATTTTTTTACCGCCTACCTGCTCAAGGCCGTTCACCCACAATCCCCCGGCTCCTGTTTCATCGCTCATATGGAATAATACAAACGCAGCCGATGAGCCATGCAATGAGACGAAAGGTTCTTTGAATAGGGCCGTTTTTTTCATAGGTTCCTTTTTGGGTATTTCGTACGAAATTGATTGGCGCTCATTGTCCCCTTCGATAAAGGCTGTAGCATCCTCGTTCAATCGATTACAGGATGTCGCGTCCGCAAGGTAACAGGAACGCTTAGTACTTGCTTCGGGCCAGACAATTTCATGGCGCCCTTCCGATAAACCGCTGAAATGCTGGCGGATATGAAGTGCATCCGGACGATTTATCACTTCGATTTCCTGTATATGGGTGATACTGTTCGGCTCTTTACCGTCAGCACCTTGTGCTTGATTAAAATGCATATAAATCAAAAGTCCGTTCACAATCAGTAGAAGGATCACAGTTCTTACGATAAATTTCAAATCCTACACCCCGCAGAATGAATTGATGAATGCACTTGCGCATTCGGAATGGTATGATGAGTCTAGATTTACGTATTCAGAAAGGTAGTGTTATGTATGATATTAAATCAACGCTTCATAGAGCTTGGCGAAGGATATGGCGACGTTTACGAACTGTGTGAATTGATCAAAACAAATAGCGCGCGTCTGGATAAGACATTCGTCTTATCCTCAAAAACACCGGCGGGGCAAGCTTTGTCCCTTGCTGCTTCCTTCGCGCCAGCAAATGATAGCCAGTTTATGCCAATTTACATTTGCAGGGAAGGCATCATTCAGAAGGATACCGACAAATCGAAAAGAAGATTGCTTTTTGAAGAGGCGGCTGAAAAAGCAGGGAACACACCTGCTTTTATCGAGTTGAAAAATTCTTCAGAATTTGCGGAACGTGAATTGTTTTATCAATACACAATTGGTATTCTGCGTCTCAACAAGCTTCTTCCCCCATTAAGATAATTCTTATAATCCGGTTTTATAATCATATTCTTTCGCTTTATCGGGCTTAGCGTTTTCATATTCAGTTTTCACAAATGGACGGTAAGATGGCAAGACCTTTTTAACAGATGGAAGACGTTCTATTTTCCCCATGACCGTATCGACATCCTCCATATTGCAATAAAGGACGACATACTTCATTGTGCGTGATATATAATGAACGTGACCGTACTTCCGAAATGATTTTGCTTGTTTCAAATGATGAAGATAGACAATAATACCTTGACGATCGATCATAGTTTTCCCCTCTTTTCCTAACCCATACAATACCATAGGACTGAAAAGCCCTGCAACAAAAGAAAAGCGAAAGGTGCCCGCTAGATGCGACAAGCAGGAGGGATGCAGTTCAATCCCTCCCGGAAGATTTGAAGCGACTCGAGTATCTGGCGCCTGAAGCTAGACAAAAGAAAAGCGGAAGGTGCACACAAGATGCGACTGGAGCGTCCGGCGCTTGGAGCTGGACACTGAACATTGCTGACAACTCTAACCGATTGCATTATAATGGGGACAGTATATTTGATTTATAAGGAGGTTCCTGAATGGGTAGAAAAACAAATGTGGCCCTTACGGTAGGTGCGGCCAGTGTTGCCGCATGGGCAGCTTCAAAAGTTGTCGTAAAACCGGTGCCTCGTGAAGGTAAAAAAGCACTCGCCTTTGAAAAGCCAGTCATTCTTGCTCATCGGGGTGGTCTTTTGGAGGCTCCTGAGAACACATTAGCCGCATTTTCAAAATCGGCTGAGCTTGGCGTACATGGGTATGCGGTCGACATCCGATTAACAAAAGATGAAGAGATTATAGTCTTCCACGACGAATTTGCAGATCGAACAACAGATTTCTCCGGCAGAATTGCTGACTACACACTAAGCGAATTAAAAATGGCTGATGCAGGCTATCGCTTTGAAGATACAGAAGGAAATTATCCTTATCGTGGAATGAATGAAGAAATCCTTTCGCTTCGTGAACTGATACAAAAGTTCCCTCACATGCTTATCGCCATCAATCTGAAAGATTCTCCGGATACATATGAAGGCAGCTTGATGCCTTCCAAGCTTTGGAGACTGCTTGAAGAGCTAGGGGCCGAGGATTGTGTCGCTGTCACAAGTCCTTATGATGAACAGACCGACAGATTCAACTTATATGCACAAAACAAAGTAGCAACCGGTGCGGGAGATAACGAAGTGAAAAAAGCATACGCTTCTTTGACAAGTATGTTAGGCCATCTATATAGCCCGGGTGCAGATTTGTTCAGAGTTCCAGAGAAACTCGGTGTCTTTTCCCTCGGCACAGAAAACTTCATCAATTTTCTAGCCCAAATGAACGTCCCTGTTTATTTTGAAGATGTGAATGATAAAGATACTTTCATCAAACTTTTGCATGCTGGGGCAGCAGGTTTCATCACGGATCGTCCCACTGTCGCAATGGAGATTGTACAGGAAAATACAGGTCAATGAACAATTACGGTGGAGTTCGGATGTGAATAATCACGTTTCGCAGGTTATCCTCAGTACATGATTTGCTGATTTTCCAAGCTAAATGAATACGGCGTATGCGCTTTTCAAGGGATTTTGGAAGGCCACTGAAAAAGCCCCAATACTTGGAACGCATTAGAAATCCTATTAATACCGCTTCGACGCTTTTTGGATGCCTCCCTCGATAAGCCAGAAAGAAGATCACTTGGGAGGGATTGAGCTACATCCCTCCCTGCTTTGTCGCTCCGGTTACCACGAAGCCGCGCCTTCGCTGGATTGTCTATGTGAGAAAAAGTATTTCATTATCTGAGATGAAATCTGCAACCTGGAGTGCATCTTTCTTGACTATAATTAGTATCAACTAGTAATTACCTTATAATCTCGGTATATACATCTTAAAATCATATTTTTCTCGATAATGAACACCCTAACGCAGGCGCAGCAAAGGCATCCCCAATGCGCCACAGCAGATTCAATGGGATTCTTTAATTCAACATATATAGAACGAAAACAGGTTGCATCACATGTCGACTTTCCGACACGGATACAACCTGTTTTTTTAATGTTTAGACTCCCGACAGCGTCCTACACTTTTCGGGTCTATCTAGGCATTTGCACTTTTCTTACTGTCTAGGCTTCAGCGCCTAGGGACTCGGGTCATAAGTCGATCCGGCTAGGAAGGATTGAACTGCATCCTTCCCGGGCAAAGAACGCCGCTTCACCAGCCCGTCTTATGCCTGTCGTCTCTGACCAAACTCTTGCGCTTTTCTTATTGTCTAGCTCCAGCGCCTAGAGGCTCGGGTCATAAGTCGGTTTGGCTAGGAAGGATTGAACTGCATCCTTCCCGGGCAAAGAACGCCGCTTCGCCAACCCGTCTTTTGCCTGTCGCCTCTGATCAGGCGCTTGCGCTTTTCTTTCTTTAAGCCGAACACGAACAGCCTCCGCCGGTGCCGCAACTTCCGCCACAGGATGAGTCGGAAAAGAATGCGCTACCGGCCGGGACTTTCACTTCATCCGAAACCGATTTAGCAATGATGGAGCCAATTTCGTCAAATATATATTGAACATCATTTTCAGCTAATCGAAGCGCCGCAACCTGTTCATTCATATCAAGCTCCCGTTTTTGTACACGGATGCTTTTCATTACTATATTATAATCCGGATGGTATCTTCCGAATCGCTGGACTTCTTCATATCGTTCCTTCATTGCTGCGAAATCTTGAATTGCTTTTACTAGTTTGGCATCCGAATAGACAGCATCGTGAGCTTTACGGTATTCAGCCACCGCTTCTGAAGCAAGCAACATTCCAGTTAGGTCTTCCGCATCTTCAATGATGGTGATCCATTCGTCAGTCATCATAGAATGATCCCCTCCAATCATAACTTATCATACCAGATGAAATGACGTACATGCACCTATTCAATATTTATTTCTTTAATATCCAAAAATGTTTTTTCAAAGAGTGCCCGTTCCGCTTCTTCGTAATCAGAAAATGGAAACAAACCATCTGCAGTGTGCTGTGTTTTTTCGTGACCTTTTCCAGCTATGAGGACGATATCTCCTGGTGCCGCACATAAAATCGCTTTCCGGATCGCATATTTTCGATCCAGTTCTGCTTCAATAGCCGAACAATCCCCTCCGAAGCCTTCCATAATATCCGAAATAATTGCTATGGGATCCTCATTTCTAGGATTATCTGATGTAACAATGACACTGGAAGAATAAAAAACAGCGAGTTCTCCCATTTCCGCTCTCTTTCCTTTATCGCGCTGACCGCCGCATCCAAAAACTGTGATCAGTTTCCCATAACACGAATTGGACAGCGTCTGTAATACTGCTTTGAGTGCATCAGGTGTATGCGCATAGTCGACATAAACCCTTACACCATCCCTCTCTAACTGCTGCAACCTGCCTTCAGGGAGTTGCAGCTTACTGCAATGGTGCACAATATCCCCTAAGCTGTAACCAAGAACTAGAAGCGCGCTAATTGCTGCCAATGCATTCATTCGGTTGTAATGACCCGGAATGCTAGGATTCATTTGAAGTTCCGGAACTCGGACATCAGCAGACGGATCCGTCCCAAAATAAATCAAAGGAACCGTTGCTTTTTCAACCATTTGTACACATTGTTCATCATCTTTATTGACAATGATTGTTTTCGCCATTCGGATTAAACGCTTTTTCGCATTGATATAAGCAGACTTTCCACCATGTTCTTCGTAATGATCAGTGCCAATATTCAATAATATTCCTATATCGATCTCGCAATGATCTAAACGATTGGAAGACAAACCGAGTGAAGATGCTTCAAGAACGATATGTGTGATGTTTTCATCGTTACATTTCTTTAATAAAGGATGAAGGTATTCAGCAGGTAAGGTTGTCATTTTGGGACAGTCATAGTCAATTTTTATACCATCGAAAAAAATGCCTGTCGTACCGATGACAGCCACCCGATTTCCGTAACCTTTCAATAATTGACCAATGAAATGAGTAACTGTCGTCTTTCCATTTGTTCCAGTCACCGCAATCACCTTCATTCTCTCAGCAGGATTACCTGCCAACCGAGCACTGGCATGGGACATGAACAGTGTGCAATCTGAAACAGTAATGACAACAATGTCTCCCGGTATTTCTCTTACATCCGTTCTATCTATAACGATAGCTTTCGCGCCTTGCTCAATCGCTTTTTCAATATAGCGCGCACCATCGTTCTCATGACCCTTCCTCGCTACAAACACGTAGCCCTTCTTTACGCGCGAGGAATCTTCGGTGATTCCCGTGACAACAGTTCTAAGTTTTCCGCCATTGACCGTACAGGGCCAGTCTTTGATAAGCTCTGTTAAAAACAGCACCACTCTCCCCTTCCCGAACATTTTTCTTTGAAAACGAATATATTGAGAGCGAACATACTTTATCGTATGAAAAGAACTCAATGAACGTCACGAAGAAAGTTGGGAGCCTTTATGATCATCCAGAAATTCGGTGGGGTAGCAATGAGAGATGAAGAAATGAGATTGAATTGCATTAACCATATAAAAGATGGACTGAAAGAGTTTGGTGATGTTGTTGTTGTCGTTTCTGCAATCGGCCGTTATGGTGATCCTTACTCGACGGACAGCCTTCTTCAGCTTACGGACGCTTTTTCATCTTCGGCAGCCGCAAGCGATCTCGCTGTGTCTTGCGGGGAACTGATTGCAGCAGCAGTCATGTCTGCAGAACTAGCGCGGGCAGGCGTTGCAAATACGGTTCTGCATGGCATCCAGGCTGGCGTAATGGCCACTGGTAAATTTGGAGATGGCACGATTGACTATATTGACCCAGTACCAATTCTTAAAAGCCTTGAACTAACTCGTTGTGTCATAATTCCGGGCTTCCAAGGTATTGATAAAAACGGTCAGGTTATTACTCTTGGAAGAGGGGGCAGCGACTTATCCGCCATCGCGCTTGCTGGAGCACTCCAGGCCTCGCACGCAGAGTTCTTCAAAGATGTCCCTGGCGTTATGACCCACGATCCGCGCGAAGTCGAAAATCCCCGCAAACTGGATTTGCTGAAGATGGACGAATTCATACCTCTTCTCGATAGTGCAAGACCTATCATTCAGAAACGCGCTGCACTTCATGCCATAAAAACAGCGACACCTCTTTACATAAGAGGTATCGCCAGTACTGAACCAGGAACATGGGTTATGCCTTGAGCAGCAATGATCTTCATTGCTGCCTTTTTTCTTCTATAGGCATCCGTACAAAAACCTGTGTATAGTATTTGCCGTATGCACCTGTCCCAAGATGTGAGAAATCCTTTTCAAGAAGGACAGTGCGGTGGGCAGGTGAATTGAGCCATCCATGAACTGCCTCTATTGCGTCCACATAATTGAAGGCAATATTTTCCCGGGCTTTACGATAGTCAATTCCCACCTCTTCTAATCTATCCGAAAGATTACCTGTCATAGGCGATTCATGGGAAAAGTAATTTTCAAGTGCCATATCTTCACTATGTTGTTGTGCTGCTACAGTGAGATTATAATCACTCAAAACTTTTTGCAATCCATGATTCTTTCGGTAGAGGTTAGTTAATTCGAAAATTTGACGCTCCATTCCGCGGTCTACTTCCATCTGCATTGAAGACGATGGACGGTCTGCACTTACAATTTCCCCCATATAAGACATGTCATATGGTTGGTGAAGGACCAAAGTAATTGGGTCGATAAAGCGTATCGCTTCAAGTTCTCCATCCACATCGTCGATATAAAGCTGTGCATAGACATTTTCATACTTAATAAGCAACCTATTTTTCACATCATCACTGTTTAACGTGAATGTATATTCATTTTCTTCAATTTGTACACCAACTTCCGACTCAACAATCGTAAATCGGTAAATGTCTTTCACATCTTGCCCAATTTCAAAAGGCTGAACATCAGAAGATAGATCGGCAGTATAGACTTGATTTACTTTCCCTTCAGTCACGCCAACCATTAACTGCTGTTCCTTATTATAAATCCACCAATCATACCCATAGTCCGAGGGTTCTACACGGTCCGGCTCGCCCCATTGCTCGATTAGCACTTCTATACTTTTCCCCACAAATAGGGATATACCAGATTCTGGCCTCTCTTCTTGGGGAAGTGGCATACCTACTCCTTTTCCAGGCACTGGTATAGCTGTGCCATGCTTCACAGGCGATTCAAGTGGTTTATTCTCTTTTACCCGATCATCTATAATATAAAATCCTACTAGGACGATGATGAGCAGAATTATTATTTTCCAAATTACTTTCATTTTTCGACCCACTTTCAACTGTATATTGTTTAGTCAGTTCTCTTGTGGCTGATACTAATAAATAATGTCTCCTTTTCATTATACTTCGTCACTCCGATAAAAATGTTGAGGAGTGTCTTATTTATTAAGTCAAACACTTCTTGACACAATGTTGTCATTGCAACTGATGATGAATTGTTCTATTATTAATAAGTATAGGGAATTGGCTGGACGATATATAAGGAGGATATAAACTATGTATATTGAAGATACAGGCATTGAAAATATTGTTGCCGACTTATCAGTACTTGATGAAATCATGTTAAAACACGACCTTGTGCGTGCAGGACAATGGGACTACGAGCGTGCGACATTTGATAAGAAATATATGATCAAAGAAGGTACATATTATTTGCGCGTATTCAGTTACACAACTGATGGCGATGTTGATACGCGTAAAGCGACCATGATTCTAAAAAAACCAGTTATTGGCAAACATTATTACCCACACGGCGTCGAGTACGGTGAAGGTGAACACTTCCCTGCTAGCCTCGTTAAAGACTGTGTCGCAACTTTAAAAGCAGTAAGTGCAGCACTAGAACCTTATAACCTTAAAAAGTAATGATGTAATGATAATGACTACCGGAGAACTTAAGGTTCTTCGGTTTTTTCATGGTCATCCCCACTTCAAGAAAGTTCTATCTCTTCTTTACTATTCATTCATCTATATTTTGGTTATAATTGAACTAGCGAATAATCTGGAGGTATGACCATTGTCAAAATGGCTGTCGAAACGTAATTCAATCATAGTGTTAAGCATAATTATTACCATTTTGATTTTCATCTTTATCCTTCCTGTTTCCTTACCGATCATTCTTGCACTTCTTACAGCTTTGATAATCGATCCCCTTGTAAGATTGGCTGAAAAGAAATTTAAGTGGAATCGAAAACTATCGGTAATTTCAGTTTTCATCTTTATTCTTACAATTATAACATCCATTCTTTATTACACCGTCACACGATTGATCGGTAAAATTATTGACTTTACCAAAACAGCGCCCGACTATTTCAATTCACTTTCCGGTGTCTGGATTGATGGTCAAAGCAAACTGTTTCAGTACACCTCTGGAATGCCCGACGATGTTGTAAAGGCTGTTCAAAAAGAATTCAAAAATGTTTTTGAAACTATACGCGAGTCGATTCTCGGTTTACTCAACTACGAGAAGATTATGTCCCTTATGGCAGAAATCCCAAATTTTCTTGTCAGTTTTATCGTTTTCATCATTGCGTTATTCTTGTTTATGCTCGAGTTACCTGAATTAAAGAAAACGTTATTCAGACACTTGACGACCTCGACAGCAGAAAAAGTTCGGTTTATGATCACTAAACTCAATTCCGTCATTTTTGGATTCATGAAAGCACAACTGTTGGTCAGCTTTATCATTCTTGCGGTTACCTTTGTCGGGCTTCTTTTGATTATACCTAAATATGCAATCGTCATGTCGCTTGTCATATGGATCATCGATGTCATCCCGATTCTAGGGTCAATCATCGTCCTTGCCCCTTGGTCACTTTATATGTTTATCAGCGGGGATGTAGCAACCGGAACACAATTAGCTATTTTGGCAGCAGTCCTGCTCATTATCCGACGAACTGTAGAACCTAAAGTGATGGGATCTCAAATCGGGTTATCCCCTCTCCCTACGCTAATCGCTATGTTCATCGGTTTGAAACTGTTCGGTTTCCTCGGATTCTTTATCGGACCGCTAGTTGTCATCCTGTTTACAACTGCCCGCGAAGCTGGGATCATTAAATTGAATTTCAGGATTTAAAAAAGTATAGCTTCAGTCAGTGGGCGATTCAGCACACGGTATGTCATGCATGTAGTCTGTCCCATCTTTACTAAGCATCCATGACCAAGCAAGCACAAAAACGCTTTCACAAAAAAATGTGATAGCGTTTTTTTTCGTTAAAAACCAAGAATCGCTTTAAACATTGATGTCACTTCTCCGCCCTTATAAAAAACATAAAGGAGTAAATAAACAGCAACACCCGTTATCGCTGTAAAAAACCAAATAATACTTGCGATTGGACCCAGTTTCCGGTGTCTCACTAAATTATTCTTCAATCCTGCATGAATGGTCACACCCCCGAGTACTGCTCCTGTTGTTGCAAGAACAATATGAAAGACCAGAAAAACCGTATAATATATTTTCAACTTATCTGGCCCGCCAAAAGAGGTGTTACCAACCAAAATAGTTCTCGATACATAAATGATAAGAAAAAGAATTGCCGATGCCGCTGCCGCCAGCATCGTCTTTTTATGGGCCTCTATTTTCTTTTTGCGGATTAAATTCCATCCTATCGCAACCAATATGGCTGAAAGTACAATAAACAATGTACTAATTGTAGGTAGCAAGGGCAGATTCATTCATTATTTCCCCTTTATCTAAAATAATCTCTATTTGTTATTGACCATGCATTGTCAATCGTTGGCGTTCCAATAGAGCATTCGCCGTAATTTCTTCAGCATTATCCAACTCTTCTCGATGCCATTTAATGAAAATACTACCGAGTACACCAACATAAATAAGTTCTTGGAATACTTTCATGATAATCCCGCCTAGTTGCTGATCAACCAATGTAGGCATATTCGTGAATAATTCAGGTCCTGAAATACCCAA
Organism: Sporosarcina psychrophila; assembly: GCA_020742515.1. Lineage (GTDB taxonomy): Bacteria > Bacillota > Bacilli > Bacillales_A > Planococcaceae > Sporosarcina > Sporosarcina psychrophila_B. The sequence continues at coordinate 16,892 of DYWT01000060.1, read as the reverse complement.
GCCGGATAACCCCGAGAGTGTGCTTGCCGGTACACATAGTGCCATCGCCTGTAACCAAGCCTCACCGGATTTGTATGTTTCGTACACAGGTACATCTACGAAAATAATTAAAGAACATGCGGGAGTAATTAGTATTGCACTTAATATAACATACCCTATTTTTTTCAGACCATGAAGCTTTGGCTGCCCCTTCAAAGTATTAAGGATTGGCCACCAAAAGAACACCGCTGAAATAAACAGCGTTATAGTGAAAATCGTATGCAATATAGGGCTTAATTTAACATTATCCAAAATTAGTGGAATATGATAAACGGAAAACATACCGGAAAATAACAGTAAGCTCAGAATTGGTTTGGTAAAGAAACTAAAAATACGATTAAAAATGTTGATGTCAAAGACTTTTTTCCACATCCAGTTTGGAATGCCCATTATGATTAACGGTGCAACAATAAGCAGTAAAGCCGCCATTTGTACCATGTGGATAGAAAATAAGATGTGACCAAGTAAATCTAAAGGCGAGCCTTTTATAACGTAAAGCATAACCATACCGGCCATGAAAAAGAATAGCTGGCTCTTAGTAACCGGATCTGTGTCTTTAAATCGGTGACGCATTTTTGTCGTCAGTAATAAATATAAAGCCATACCTAGTATGATAATTAGTAAAAACCATGGGCTCCACAAAGCTCTGAAGCCAAATATACTCAAAGGCATTCGCCATCACTCCTTCATTAAATTCTTTCTTCATTATAAAACGAATAAGGATGTAACTCAATGTACGAACTATGACAATTGATAAAAAGCGAAAGATACCATTTAAAAGAACGTAACCTATCGAAATTGAAACAAAGAATTCCATTAAACAGTTGCAGCGCTAGAAGGTGCCTTCACTGGATGGTCTATGTGAGAAAGAGCATTTCGTTATCTGTGATGAAATCTACAATCTGGATTCTGGTTTTCTTGACTATAATTAACTATGTAGAAATATTGAATCCAGAGTATAAACTGAGCGAAGGCATCCCCTCGCGCCGTAGCGATTCAATGGGATTCTTTCATTCAACGTATATAGTGCCACACCCCAAAAAATTCAATAACTCGTTTTATTCCATAACATTCCAATTGTTTGAAGATAGCCAAGGAAATGCATCAGCAAACGCCAGGTGATTACCACTGCAAATCTTCTGGTTGATTAAAGGTGAAACACCATACATATTCCGAATTACAAATGTTATGCTTGTTGTACTGATTTGATTAATTTCCAATAAGAACTGTCTTCAACAAACAGGCTTGATTATTGAATAGTTATTTTATAACTTAGATAAGTAATTCATTCGATAGGTAATAAAAATGAATAAGTCTAGAATATTAAGTAGGTGAGGTTGAATGGAAGTGTTACTTTATGGTGTAGATTCATCTTTTTGGTTGAATTTCTTTCTATTTTTGCTCGTTATAGGGCTATTAATGTTTTTATTTAATGCGATTGTAAGAAAGATCCTTAAAGTGAAAAAAAAGAAGGCGTTTTCATACAATCATTTGAATGAGCAGCATAAAAAGATTGACTGGACAATTAGAATTGTCTTTGTTGTTGCTATTATAGTTGGAGGTATTATCAATGCTTCAAGACAGCCATTGATTCCAATTTTGTTTTTGGAACCATATTTTTTATTATTTATAGTAATCTTTTTAACTGAAATCGTAACAGCGTTTATGGAGTGGAAATATGCAGAAAACAGAAATGCTTATATCTTTACGGTTCTTCAATTAATATTTATGGCAATACTCCTACTTTCGATATATATAACTGATTTTTTTGGCTTGTTTGGATAGGAATAGCTTATTCAATTGGTTTAACTAATCGGGTGCGATTGTTGTGGATCGAAAGCTTAATTCTACGTCAAAAAGAAGCGGGAATTAGGCTTTTTTATCGCCCATTATTTTAGTTATTCCCAATTAGTAAATGCGTGGCAACAAGCGGTATGTTTTCTGACCATCATTGGTAAAAAAGATGACAAAAGTGATACATTCTTACGACCGTAATTATTGCTACTTTTATCACTTATAATACTATCCCTACTTAATGAATTTATACTCTATACGATCATGATGTTTAAATCAGTTTTAATAAAATTTAAAAAAGGTGTAGTATTGAACGAATTGAATTTACAATTCCACATGCACTATAAAAAAATCTAGCTATCCTAATTAGAATTTTTTTCTGGTTGTTTTTATTCATCCTGAAAGCCGGAGTACTTTAGTTTTTTCTATATTAGTTTCGGGCTTTTTCGATGCTTTGTTGCTTGTTCAAATGCATAACCAAGTTTGATTAATATACCTTCACTAAAGGCAGCACCTGCAAATGTTATACCAAATGGCCTTCCACTATCCTTGTACCCAGCAGGGAGAGCAACCGATGGATACCCAGCTTTAGCAAATATTGTCGAACCTATATATGAAGGGAAAAGAATTGCATCAAGGTCATATTTTTTTAAGGCAAAATCAATTCCCGTCTGTGAAAAATATAAATCATCCAGTTTTGCATTCAAATAGTCAGGATTCCTTAACGTATTGGGTAATCCCACAATTTCCTCCAACTTATTCTGTCCATATTTCAATGCTCTATCTGCTGTACTCTTATTAAACTGAATCAGTTCGGATATAGAATGTACAGGTAAATGCGAAGGAAGTTTGACAAGATAATTTTCTAAGCTATGTTTTAACTCAGATAGTAATACTGTCCTTTTCCACTCTCTGTGAAAAGAAGGGATTTCTATATCTTCAATGACCAAAGCCCCTTCTTCATTTAAGGTCTGTATGGCATCCTCAAACAATTCCGCATCGTACTCCTCAGATTCATAAAACGCTTTAGAGCCATTTTGAAATACACCAATTTTTGCTCCTTTTAAACCCATAGAATCCAAAAAAGATGAATAATCCTGTTGTACCCTTCCTTCGCATTTATGGGTAGCAGCGTCAAGTTCATCAACACCAACTACAGCTCCCAATAGAATAGAGGCGTCCGTAACGGTTCTAGCCATTGGTCCTGCCGTGTCTTGAGAATAGGTGAAAGGAATGATACCCGTGCGGCTAATCAATCCAACAGTAGGTTTAATACCGACCACAGCGTTTGTAATGGCTGGACTTAGAATAGAAGCATCTGTTTCAGTACCAACGGACAATACTGTGAAATTTGCAGCAACTGCAACTGCCGAACCTGAACTGGATCCTCCAACATAAAGGTTAGCATCGCCATATGGATTTAATACTTGACCTCCTCTGGAACTATAGCCTGCCCACATTGTACTAGACATCCCATTCGCTAGTTCTGTCATATTAGCTTTGCCTAAGATGACTGCACCTGCGTTACGAAGCTTTTTAACAAGGAATGCATCCTGACTACTACTATGTTTCTCTAATGCAAGTGTTCCTGCACTGGTATGCATTGAATCATTTGTTTCGATACTATCTTTGAGAAAAACCGGAATACCATGTAAAGGGCCCCTAACGCTCCTTGTTTTCCTTTCATAATCTAATGCTTCAGCAATGAAAATTGCGTCAGGATTTATTTCAAGAATAGAATTTATTTTCGGTCCGTCTTGGTCATACTTTGCTATTCTATGAAGGTAATACATAACCAATTCTTTTGAAGTTACTTTTCCATCTTCCATAGCTGCTTGAATAGCATGAATCGTTAGTTCTTCTCTAAAAAAATCATTAAACTTAATTTCCATATAACGCTCCTTAAATGCTACAGTATTTTCATTTATAAGATAGTATTCTCCATAAACCCCAAAATCCCTTGTTCAACTGGATGGTATCGAGTATATATAGCGCTTAAATAACATCAGTTTAGGATAAATATTTACCTTTCGTACTAGCTATCGTGTTATTGATAAGATAGCTTTCCATACACAGGGATTTCTTGATATTAAACATGCGTCCATTAATTGGTTTATATTTTTTCAGTATTTCTACGTACTATCTGGGCATACTGATGGGTACGAATTATGCTTCTTTGTTTCATTATTCATGTTAGATTTCTAAAAAATTAATGCTTATAACCGTCTTTATGTAAAATTTCAAGGAGGGTTTTTAGTTTATGTATGATGTTGTTATTATTGGCGGTGGCCCGTGTGGCTTATCAACGGGTCTTGCCCTTCAAGAAAAGGGACTTTCTTATGTAATTCTTGAAAAAGAGGCGATTGTTAATTCCATTGTCAACTGTCCATTACATATGACTTTCTATAGTACTTCAGATCGTTTAGAAATTGGCAACATTCCATTCCTATCACAAGATGTACGCCCAAATCGAACGGAACTATTAAAATATTATCGCCTTGTAACTGAAAGACAAGAAATTAATATTAAGTGCTATCAAAAGGTTAATTCTATTTCAAAGAACGCTGCATCCTTTACTGTCCACGCAGAAGATCTCAATGGCAACACCATTCCCTACGAAGCGAAGATGATTGTTATCGCAACAGGAATTTTCGATACGCCTAGACAACTAGGGGTAGACGGAGATAATTTAGCGAAGGTCTCACATTATTATAAAGAAGGTCATCTTTATTATGGACAACATGTTACGGTTGTTGGCGGTAAAAATTCAGCAATTGAAGCAGCTATTGATCTTTATCGTAACGGAGCCCATGTTACACTTGTGCATCGTGGAGAAACTGTCTTGGAGGGTATCAAACCATCCTTATTATTAGATATGCGTAACCTTCTTAAAAAAGGAAGGATTGATTTTCATCCCAATTCCAGTATTGCTGCTATCGATGAATCAACCATTCGTATAAACTCTTCTGAAGGAACAGTTACACTTCAAAATGACTATGTATTCTCCCTTATCGGGTATCAACCTAATATCTCACTGCTTCAAAGCATCGGAATTCAAACTGATCTCTCTTCATTAGTTCCTTCCTTTAATCCAGAGACATATGAATCAAATGTTAAGAATATTTTTCTTTCTGGGGTTGTAACGGGTGGCATTACAAATCGTGTTTACATTGAAGACGGACGCTTTCATGGCATGAAAATCGCAAATGAAATTGCACAACGTCTGTCCTATGTTCAAAATAATTTATGATGTTAAAAGCTCTCCAAACCACAATTAATGTAATTTGGAGAGCTTTTTTCATAATACTTTCTATTTGTAGGTGCTGGTCTATATTTTTGGATTCCGCAGCCTATCATTTTCACACCCCCTCACTCTTACTAGATGACTACTTTCAAAAAGGTATCGAAAATATTAAAAAAAGAATACGCCCACTGATCCCGGTAAGTAGTAATAGGTTAACTCGTCACAACAGCTCGCGCGTTTACAGTAAGCTATGTGAAAATAAAAATCAAAAAAGACATGCACCGGTTAGATGCACATCTTTTTCTATGTATCGTGGGTTATCTACCAAAGCATCGGTTTTTGAACCATGAGCCAGAGCATGATTAGCATAAGACCGATATAAAGCCATGAAGTATTATTTAAACGATCAAGTATCTTATTTTTATCAGCATCTGGATTTTTAAACTTCCGTAGTACAACCGTAAATCCCCTTGCTAGAAAAACTCCAGATAGCAGTAAAACAGCAAGCGTCATGATTACCCACGACGTATACCACGGCCAAGGTCCAAATATCAATAAGAGGACACCTGTGTAGACGAGGGCATGTCCTGCATGCATGACCAAGCGAATGATGGCATTGATAATAGACAAGAAAGCCTGCTCAATGCCTGTTTCAACGCTACGCAATCGCTTTATAATCGGCATTAATATAAATAATGGACCTATAGCGAGGACAGCACTAATAACATGCAAAAAGACAATCGCACCATAGACTCCTGAATTCATTCAGAACATCATTTCGCTACAGGGCTATATTCATGCACCCAGACACTCATCGTCGGTAACCATGGCATTTTATCATGCATCGCAAGAATGGATTGTTTATATTCTTCCATCGTTGTGTAGCCTTCTTGTTGTGCGTGTTCATCCGTCATTTCACCAAGCGTCTGTGAATAGATTGCATCTACTTTGAATTCTTTACCTTCAAGTACCATCACTTCTCCAAGATCTGCATAAACACCATTGCGGCGAGTAGCTGTCTTTTCGCCGTTCAGTACTTTTTCAACATCTTTTGGAATCGTAACAAGCCTCTCGATTGAACATGTTTTTTTAGGTAATACGACATTTGATTGTTCACTCATGTAAATCCCCTCATTTCATAAAATAGCATCCCTTCCATCATAACTATTTTCAACAAATTTAGCGAGACTTCCGATTATCAACTAATACAAAAATAACCGGTCCCTTACAGGCTAACCGATTATCTCACCTTGTTTATTAGTCATGAAATCAAATTCAAAAATTGTTTAGTTCGTTCTTCTTTTGGATTTGTAAAAAGTTCACTTGGTTTGTTTCGCTCAATTACCTTTCCCTCATCTATAAAAATGACCTCGTCGGCTGCGTCCTGTGCAAAACGCATTTCGTGTGTAACAACGACCATTGTCATGCCTTCATTGGCAAGATCTTTCATAACCTGCAACACTTCGCCCACTAGTTCCGGATCCAGCGCGGACGTAGGCTCATCAAACAACATTACTTTCGGCTCTAATGCCAATGCTCTTGCAATCCCCACTCGTTGTTGTTGACCTCCTGATAGTTGGAAGGGATAGAAATCGAACTTGTCACCTAACCCAACCTTCTTTAACAAACTCTCTGCTTTTTTGCGTGCTATATCTTTGGCTTCTTTTTTTACGATGACCGGCCCTTCCATCACGTTTTCAAGAGCGGTCTTATGAGGAAACAAATTATAGTTTTGAAATACCATACCTGTTTCACTTCTAAAATAGTCAATTTCCTTTTTCGCTACTCGTTTCGCGAAGTCCGCTTTATGACCATCAAGCGCTATACTTCCGGCTGTGGGGACTTCCAGTATATTCAAACACCTAAGCAGTGTCGTTTTACCAGAGCCCGACGGACCTATGACAACAACAACTTCTCCTTTTTTCACTTCCAAATCGATACCCTTTAACACTTCAAGTTCGCCAAACTTCTTATATAAACCTTTTATTGAAATCATGGTGTACACCTTCTTACAATTGTTTTTTTCAGCTCATCACTTAGCCACATATCGATCCAATCGATGCTCGACTCTGTCTTGAATTAAGGAAAGGATAAAACAAATGAGCCAGTAGATGATAGCAGCTTCAGTATAAAGAAGTAAGAACTCATAGTTTGCAGAAGCAATTTCTTGAGCTCTTCTGAACATTTCTGTCACTAAAATAAGAGAAGCCAGCGAAGTATCTTTCACAAGACTGATAAACGTATTCGATAAAGGAGGAATAGATACCCTAGTTGCTTGTGGCAATATGATTCGCCTTAATGTTTGAGCATAATTCATGCCAATCGTATGCGCTGCCTCCCATTGTCCTTTCGGAATCGATTGTATGGCTGCACGAATAACTTCAGAGGCATAGGCTCCTACGTTTAATGAAAATCCGAAGACAGCCGCTGGAAATGGGTCTATAATTATTCCAATCGTTGGTAATCCAAAAAACAAAATAAATAGTTGAACGAGTAACGGCGTTCCACGTATTGCGGATACATAAATTCTTGCGATAATTTGCAGCGGCTTGCTTGTAGATATTCTTGCCAATGCAGTTAATACTGCTAGAATAATCCCGAAGAAAAAAGAAATAAACGTTAGTGGTAGCGTATAGTAAAGAGCTCCCTCCAGCAATGGCCGAAGGGATGTCAGGGCAATATCAAGTAGTTTTTGTACTTTTTCTGGGTCAGCTAAAATATTAGTTAAGTACATCTTCACCAAACCATTTCTCAGAGATTTTTAAGTATGTGCCGTCTTCAATCATTTCTTTTAATGCTTTATTCACCTCGGTAATGAGTGTTTCATTACCTTTTCTAAACATTAAACCGCTCTGCGATACATCATCTGCTGTATCTACAATCTCTACCGCTGCATCCGGTTTATGCTTTTTGAAATCTAAGAACGACATTTTATCATTTATTGTTACATCGACACGTTTAGAATTGATGAGCTCAATGGCTTGATTAAATCCTTCAACACCCACAATTTCTGCATCATACGATTTTGCAACGTCTGCATAGTTGCTCGTTAATGACTGTGCGGATTTTAACCCTTTAATATCTTCAAAACTTGTTACATCTTTATTATTACTATTCGCTATAAGCACAGCTGCCGAGGTAATATATGGTTCCGAAAAATCGTATTTCTCAATACGGTCTTTACGAATCCCTACTTGGTTAGCAATCATATCGAAACGTTTGGAATCAAGCCCTGCGAAAATTGCATCCCATTGTGTTTCTAAAAATACAGGTTCTACCCCAAGGCGTGTTGTTATTTCTCTTGCAATTTCTACATCGAAACCAGTGAGCTCCCCTTTATCATCATGAAATGTAAATGGCGGGTATGTTCCTTCCGTTCCGATTACTAACTTGCCTTCATCCTGTACTTTTGTAAGTAAGTCTTCAACTTTCTTTCCTGAATCACTGTTTCCTTTAGTTGCTTCACTACCGTTCGTATTTTCTTTATCTGTTTTCCCGCATGCCGTAAGCAAAACGATTGCAGTTATTAATAGAAGTAGCCGTAAACTTAATTTCTTCATATCTATTCTCCTTAATTCATATTAACTTACTTGGTTATTAGTATCATACAATATTTTATGCAGGCGGTCAAAATAAGTGCTGTCTATCTTGGATAACTGAATGCTATATAAACTGAGTGAATATGCCTTACAAGAGGTAGTCGTAGCGGATTCGATGGATTTTTTTATTTCAACATATATCTGAAAAACAGGACATCGCGCTAAGGGATAAATTTGAATTTGTGACATTTTGCTTGCCCCACTTCGTTCGGACCCAATGCTATCGACTAAAACTAAGACAGAGACTTCTGCTAAAAACCTACACTTTCTTATCCTGCCCAAAAAGCGCTGATCCTAATATAGGATCAGCGCTTTTATACTAGTATTTCATTAGATTCTTTTCGTAAAGTTGTAGTGTAATTCTTTACATTAACCTATGACTTCATACTATTTAACCGCATTAATCCATTCAACAACTTCAGCAGTAAGAGCATCCCAATCGTTGTTTTCAATAAACGAACTGTTAAGTAATGAACCGCCCGCACCGATGGCAACTGCTCCGGCCTGCAAATAGCTTTGCGCTGTTTCCTTTGTAATACTGCCTGTACACATAATAGATACGTTGGAAAGAGGTCCTTTCACATCTTTAATGAACTGTGGTCCTAATACCGAAGCTGGAAATACTTTCACCATTTCTGCTCCGTATTGAGTAGCTTGAACCATTTCACTTGGTGTAAACACACCTGGTATAACTAATAGCCCAAGTGACACAGCATATTTAGTAAGATTCACATCAAAATGCGGAGAAACGATAAACTCAGCACCCGCTTCAATTGCATGATCACAATCTACTTGACTCATAACAGTTCCAGCACCCACTAGAATCTCGGCACCATATTTCATCTTTGTTTCTCTTATCATTTCAACAGCTTTGTCCGTATCCATCGTAATCTCAATTACTTTAATTCCGCCATCTATCAAGCTTTGAATAATTGCTTCACTTTTATCGTACGGAATTTTTCTTAACACAGGTATGATAGGTACTTTAGAAAACAACTCCATATTCATTCAATCCTTTTCCCTTCATGTACAGCTTATATTATGTCTATCGCTCGATTACATCCTTCAATCCTAAGAAAGCTTCTACCTCTTCAAAATAAGGTAATCCTTCGTTATCTCCATTTACTTGGACTACCATTGCGCCGATTGCATTCGCAAAATTTAATGACCTCTCAATTGGCCAATTATTTAACATGCCAAATAAAAATCCAGCATCAAATCCATCGCCTGCACCCACCGTATCGACGACTTTTTTTACAGGATGACTTTGTTGAAAAATCCACTCATTATTCTTCAAAGCATAGGAACCAGCTTCACCGTCTTTTATTACAACTTGCTCAAAATTATATTCATTTAGCGCTGTAATCAGCTCATTCTGATTGGCTGTTTCAAATAGAAGTTCAAGTTCTTCTCTGCCGGCCAATAAATAATCAACATACGGCAAGTAAGTTAACAAGGTGCTCCTAGCTTCTTTTTCAGACCATAATTTAAATCGAATATTTGGGTCTAATGATACTTTCACATTATTTGTTTTCGCTATTTCCAATGCTCTCAAAATTACTGCCCGATTGTTTGCCGTTATAGCTGGAAAAACGCCAGTTATATGTAGTATTTTCGCATTTTTAATATACTCTTCGGGAAGCTGCTTGGGTAATAACATTTCTGTTGGAGACTTTTGGCGATAGTAAAATGTTTTTCCATCGCCCGATTCTTGTATTTCTTTAAAATTAATAGATGTGGGGTAACCCTCTTCTAATTTCACTTCTGAAATATCAATACCTTCACCGCGAACAGTATTTACAATATGACGGCCGAATTCATCTTTACCTAGTCTGCTGATCCAACCAGCTTGTAGGCCTAAACGCGCGCACCCGATTAATACGTTTAACTCGGCACCGCCTATTTTTCGTTCAAACTGATTTACAAATCGAAGAGGACCTTTGGTATTCGGATTAAAGGTAATCATCCCATCTCCTATAGAAATAACATCCATGACAACCATCCCCCACTTCTTAATTATCTACCCATCCATCCGCCATCTACAACGAGGACGTGGCCATTCACATAATCCGAAGCTTTGGAACTTAAAAATACAGCTGCTCCCACCATATCTTCAGCTTCACCCCAACGATTTGCCGGAATTCTATCTAATATTGATTTGCTTCGTGCTTCGTCTTTACGGATTGCTTCTGTATTATTCGTCTCGATGTATCCAGGTGCAATGGCGTTCACTTGTACCCCTTTACTTGCCCATTCATTTGCTAGTGACTTCGTTAAACCAGCGACTGCATGTTTACTAGCCGTGTATGCCGGCACGAACAGGCCACCTTGGAAAGATAGAAGTGAAGCGATATTAACAATTTTTCCGGCTCCATTTTCAATCATTTGTTTCCCTATTAACTGTGACAAAATAAATACCGAGTTAATATTTACATTCATAACACGATTCCACTCATTAATATCATAATCTGCTGCCGGCTCACGATAAATGGTACCAGCGTTATTTATCAAAATATCAATTTTATGCTTCTCAAGAACGGGAGCCAGTTTTTCTTTAATTGAATCGACTTCACTCAAATCAACAATTAGCGTTTCACATGAACCGTTAATTGTTTCAATTTGTTCTTTCGTTTCACCGAGGTTATCGCGATGTCCAAGCAATAATACATGGGCACCTGCTGAAGCCAGCCCAATCGCAATCGCTTGACCGATTCCCGTTCTCGCTCCTGTTACTAATGCCGTTTTGCCTTGAAGTGCAAAGAAATCTAATGTGAATGACATTTCATCCATCTCCTTATCTAATTTTCAATCATTATTTATTAAATTCGAAAAGAACTTTAACTGCTCCAGTTTGGTTAATCAAATCATCAAAACCCTGGGCCGCCTGCTCCGGTTGATAGACATGCGTAACAACACGATCGATTTCATCACTTTTCTCCAATATATTTAATGCGATTTTAAAATCAACAGGGGTATAGACCCTTACAAATTGTATCGATAATTCCTTGAACATTCCTTGTAACAGATTGATTTCTGCAGGATTTTTGTAGGCCGCAACAATAACAATTTCGCCTTTAACTTTCACAATATCAGTCAAATACGGTAATACTGAAGGATGTCCCGCGCAATCAAATACTATGTCTGCACCTTTGCCTTTTGTCCACGATTCTATTTCCTCAGAAACATTTTTGATTGTTGGATTAATCGTATTAAACCCAAATTCGCGTGCCTTCTCAATTCTTTTTTCATTTGTTTCTATCAACGTAAGATCCGTACAACCAAAGTGTTTTAAACAAAATGCAACACAAAGGCCAATTGTGCCAGCGCCAAAAACAACAGCCGAATCCCCAGGCGTATATCCACCTTGTCTAATTGCATGAATCGCAACAGCGATTGGTTCACTTAATGAACCTTTTTTCAAAGACACCTTTTCGGGTAAGGCAACAACACAATGACTTGGCACACTAACAAAATCCGACATTCCGCCATCGGAGTCAATGCCCACTAATTTAAGCGATTCACAAACATGGCTTTTCCCCTGCAGACATGCGTTACATTCACCGCATGTTAGTAACGGATTCACAGTAACCTTTGTCCCTTTAGATAAATGGGGATGCCCACTTTCCACTACCCCGGAAAACTCGTGCCCAAGTACTAAAGGTGCTTTCGCTCTAGGATGAGAACCTACAAAAATATTCAAATCCGTTCCACATATTCCTGCATAAGCAGTTTTTATTAACGTAAAGCCTTCAATTGTTTGCGGCATCGTGATTGTATTTAGATTCACTTTGTTCGGTCCTCCATAAACAATGGCCTTCATGATACCCCTCTTTCCATCACGTATTTTCAAACACCAATTCTTTATTTAATCAAACCTAATAACTCAGGTATGAACAATGAGATTTGCGGGATATATGTAACAATCATTAATACCAATACCGTTACTAAAAAAAATGGAATTAAAGGTTTAATGACATCTTCAATTTTCAAATTGGCAACTCTTGCTCCAACAAATAGAACTGGTCCTACTGGAGGAGTAATTGTTCCAATAGATAAGTTAAAGACCATCATAATTCCAAAATGCACAGGATTCATGCCAAAGCTTAAAGCAATCGGTAAAAAAATCGGTGTGAATATTAGTACTGCTGGCGTCGGATCCATAAACGTTCCTACAATCAATAAAACAATGTTCATGATAAGTAAAATGACTAATAGATTGTCAGTTGCGGCTAGTAATGCATCCGCGATAATCCCTGGGATATTTGTGAATGCCATAACCCAAGACATAATCGAACTTACACCTATTAAGAAAATAACAATGGCCGTCGTCCTAGTAGACTCCAAAAATATTCTAGGTAAATCTTTAACTTTAATCGTTCGATATACAAATGATAGAAAGAGTGAATAAACGACTGCAATTGCCGATCCTTCGGTGGCTGTAAATACACCTTTAATAATCCCACCAATTACAATCACAATAAGTAAAAGACTCGGAATCGCATCTAAAAATACACGAACTCCCTGTTTAAACGTTACTCTTTCTGCGCTTTTATAGCCCCTTTTTCTTGCCATAAAGTAAGCGACAACCATACAAGCTAGACCCCACATAATCCCGGGAATATATCCGGCCATAAAGAGTGCAGCGATAGAAGTTCCTCCACTTACTAAAGAGAAGACAATCAACGTATTACTAGGTGGAATTAACATACCCGTCGGGGCTGATGCAATATTTACTGCGGCACTAAACTTCCGATCGTATCCTTCTTTTTCTTGTAACGGAGACATTGTACTACCTACTGCAGCGGCTGCCGCAACCGCGGATCCGCTAATCGAACCGAATAGCATGTTTGCAACGATATTAGTATGTGCTAATGAGCCCGGCAATCTACCACTAAGAACCTTCGCGCAATTAATGAGCCTAATGGCAATACCACCGTTGTTCATGATAACTCCTGCTAGGATAAAGAATGGAATTGCCAAAAGTGTAAATGAATTCATACCCGAAAACATTCGTTGAGCTGAAGCTAACAAACCGTTATCAAAGCTCACAATTGAAAACATAGCTAGCGCAGAAGAAACACCTATACCCACACTTATGGGAGTCCCAATAATGAGGAAAAATGCAACACCTACAAATAGTATTAAGGCTGCCTGAACTGCAACATCCATTTGTTTAACTCCCCTCGTGCAAATTAATTTCTTCTAAAGGTTTCTTTTTCTTGGATATAATATAGATGTTGTATACGCAGTAATACATTGTGAAAATTCCACTTAGTGGGATTGCTAAATACAAATAACCCATCGGTAAATTTAGTGATGCATTCATTTGATTCCAAGCAAGTGAAGTGGCGGCGAAGCCGCCCTTCACAAGAATCAGCGCGGAAAAAGCGAATATGACAACTTCTATAAACACTTCTGTGATCATTTGTAATGTTCGTGGGAATTTGTCCTTTATGAAGTCAATCGCCATGTGACCGTTTTCTCCAAATACAAACGCCGCGCCAAATAGTACCAACCATACAAATCCATACTTCGCTAACTCTTCAGAAATAGCACTTGGATTATTAAAGAAGAAACGGGTGATTACTTGCCATGTAACAAGAACGACCATTCCGCTAAATAGAATCGTACATATTGTAGCTAATATTTTATCTAATGCATTTTTTATTATTTCCATATCATCACTCCACTTTTATTTAGCTGCGTCTCTAACCTTTTCATAAAGAGCTTTTGCGGAATCAGAAGTTAATTTCTCTTCTACTAGTGGTTTAACTGCATCTTGGAATAGTTTAATATCGGGTCTGTTAAATTTAGCTCCACCTTGTTCAGCGATTTCGATAGCTTTGGCAACTTCTTCATCCCACAGCTTAACTTCCATATCAATCGCTTCTGCCAGTTCTTTTTGAAGAATTTCTTTATGTTCATCGGACATATCGGATAGAATATCCTGATTAATTATTAGATAATCAGGAAACATTAGATGTTGTGTATACGAGTAGTAAGGTGCGATTTCACTATGTTTTAGGTTTGAATAAATAAGTTCGTTATTCTCCCCGCCTTCAAGAACACCTGATTGAATAGCCGTATAAACTTCACCTTGACCCATTGGTGTTCCAACTCCGCCCATGAGCTTCATCATTTGAACATTTGTGTCACTTTCAATAATTCTTATCTTCATTCCTTTTAAATCTTCTGGATTTTCAATTGGCTTCTTATCGTTATATACGTTCCGGGATCCTGAATGAAAAGCCCCCAAGACATTTATACCGTCACCTTCTAGCGATGTATATAAATCTCCAATGATATCGGGATTATTAACTACTGACATTTGATGCTCTGTTGAATCGAATACGTAAGGAAGATTGAATACAACAAAGTCTTCATTAAGATTTTCTAATAACCCACCTACTACAATCGACATTGCAATGGTCCCTGTTTGAACAAATTCAATTGTTTCACGTTGAGCACCAAGTAATTCATTTGGATAAAGTTCAATCTTATAAGCTCCATCAGTTGCTTCATAAAACTTTTCACTTAAATCTTCCATCGCTTGATATTGTGGATGTGTCTCCGGTTGATTAAATGCCATTTTCAACGTCGTTGTCTTAACCTTTACATCTTTTTTTGTTCCGTTCTCCTCACCAGAGGCATCAGATCCACAAGCAGAAAGAATAGCGAGCATCATAAATACAATTGTTAATAATGTTAAGCTTTTCATTTTCTTCATCTAGTTTCACTCCCTATTTTTTAATTTGTTTACAGGATAATGTAATAGTTGACCATCTAGAAACCTTACTGATTCTTCAGCCACTTTTCTTTTCAGTTCTTTTGCAGATTGTTCTGAATACCAGGCCATATGTGGTGTGCATAAGAAATTATCCCGTAACAATAGAGGTGACTCTTTTGCTATGGGTTCTTGTTCAGCAACGTCCAATGCAGCTCCAGCAATCCATCCATTTTCTAATGCAAGGTTCAAAGCTTCTTCATCAATAATCCCGCCCCTTGAAACATTGATTAAATATGAGGACGGTTTCATTTTCTGTAACTCTACTGTACTGATTAATTTCTGTGCCGAATCTAGAGGACAATGAATAGAAATCACATCAGACTCCGCTAACAATTGATCAAATGATACAAATTCAACTTGATTGTTAAACCCGTAACTACTATTCTTATTTCTATTCGGATCATAAACAACCACCCTACAACCAAGTGCAAGCACGCGTCGTGCAAATTCAGTTCCTATCCTACCCAGTCCGATAATGCCTATCGTTTGTGCAGAATGCCTATAAATCGGAATTCCTTTTTGATAATCCCATTCTCCATTCTTCACAGAACGATTCATTTTGGAAATCTTTCTTGTTAGAGACAACATCAATGCAAGCGCATGATCTGCGACTTCTTGCGTACCATAATCGGGAATATTACACACTTGAACCCCATGCTCTGTCGCTGCATCTAAATCGACATTATTAACCCCAACACCATAACGAACGACAAGTTTTAAATCCGGACAGCTTTCAATTACATTTTTTGTTATTGGGGCATACTGATTGATCCAAACAGATGCACCTTGGCATTCCTCAATTAAATCTGATTCTGTCTTACATTGCTTCAAGACGAATGTCTTGTTTCCAAAAGCTAATATTTCTTTTTCGATGGTTATATTTTCATGATCACAGTCCGTAATTACAATTTCAAAATTAGTCATACGCTTGACCACCACCTTACTTTTCGATTAACGAAGATCCTTCATCTCAACAAAATCCATATCATCAAAGTCTATGTTTTCTCCACACATTCCCCAAATAAATGTATAGTTCTTCGTGCCGATACCAGAATGGATTGACCAACTTGGTGATAAAACAGCTTGCTCGTTCTTCATGACGATATGTCTTGTTTCATGAGGTTGTCCCATTAAATGAAATACTCTTGTGTCTTCTTCCATATCAAAATACAAGTAAACTTCCATTCTTCTTTCATGCGTGTGACATGGCATCGTGTTCCAGCCACTGCCTTCTTCAAGAATCGTCATCCCCATACTTAACTGACAAGTTTCCAAGACATCCGGATGGATAAATTGATGGATCGTACGTTTATTCATGGATGCTTCTCCACCTAAAGGCCTCGCAATCGCTTTTTCCAAGTCTACTTTTACAATTGGATACTGTTTATGTGCAGGGCATGAGTTCAGGTAAAACTTCGCAGGTTTTGCA
>DYWT01000059.1 GCA_020742515.1 Sporosarcina psychrophila | reverse complement strand
CCCATAGGTCGATGACTTTCATTCTATTTAGAAATTCGATTGTTTTTTTAAATACCTTCATAAACCGCACCTTCTTTCTCGTTAATCTAGCCTCTATCATTTAATTACGATATAGGAGCAATCGTCCTCTTTTGTTGAATAACACATATTAATTTCGGTAATGTAAATACTACTTTTGAGGTGAAATTAATGATATTGAAATTATTTCTTGCTTTAAATATTTTAACAACAGTATTTCAGCCATTTATTAGTCAAAGAATCCCAATTACATCATCCAAGCCTGAAATTATAAGTATATATATAGATTATCCAATAGACGGAACTTGGGTACAGATTCCAAAAGGTACAAAGAAAATAACATTTTATGTTGATGCAGAAAACACTGAAACCGTTTTATTCTGGTTGATACCAACAGGAACCCAGACATGGGCAGACAGAAAACTTATTGGATATGATATTCGAGAAAATCAAACTGATAATAAATTCACATTAACTTGGAAAATAGATATGCCATACCTACATGACCATTTATATATTCAAGCAATTGGTGAAGAAAGAGTAGAACAGGAAGTATTCAATTTATACATGGAGTAAAAATTAGATACTTACTCCACTCAATGGCCCGTTTGTTCGATATGGACGCAGTCGCTGATTAGGCAATCGCGTCCTATTGTTTAAAACAGACAAATATAAATGGCTATTCCGAATATCCCCATTATAATACTGGCAATACTTTTCGCCGTACTTTTATTCCTGTTTACCAATTCCTCCATCCACACTACAAACCAACCAAAGAACATTAAACCAATTCCCGAATGTTGTATGACTTTTATTCCTGGTGCCGAAACAGAACCAGTAAAAAATACAAGCAAACCAATAGTTATAGGTGCAACTCCTAAAATAAATAAAGGGTCTTTAATTTCTTTTATAACCACGTGTCGTTTCTCTTCACTCATTTTGCTGAAAGAACGCCAAGCAATCAGAATGGATCCCCCCCATAGAAACACTATATATATAAACTGAATTAGCCTCATACCAGTACCCTTTCTGATCACCTGATTTCCCTTCACAATCCGGTCCGATTACTAAAAATGTACACGTTCATTTGAAAGTCATTTAGTGCTTATCAGGCTACTCCTCATTCCACCATTTCACCTGAAATCCTCCTTGTTTTCCCTCTATAGCTTGAACAACAATATATTTTATCGATTCCTCTTCAAATTCTACACTGAATACGTCCTTACCTTCTTCACTCATCCCCACATAATCGCCACCCTCACCATATACAGATACGCCATAGCTATCGCCCCCGTTAAATAGATGTTCGACCACAAAGTAAACCTTTTCACCATGCCCTCCAACAATCGGGATTAAATGCTCACCATTAAAATAGTCGTATTCAACCTCTACAGATGAATCTCCTACCACCTCATGCCACCCCACCTTACTTGTATGATCAAAAGGTATCATACCTAAACAAACAAGCGGAACAGCAAATACAAGCCAACTATACCACCTGGAAGCTTTTAACTTTTCTTTCCCGAGTAAAAATAAGAAGGAGAACAAAGCGCCAACGGTTCCAGCAAGCAACGCAAATTCGATGGGCATAAAAAACAGAAAAATAAGGTAGCCGAACAATATATAAAGCAATATCTGTTTAGCAAAAGAAAAAGGTGGCATGAATTTTCCGATAGCATCAATAACAAGAGAACTAATGATTCCATAACCAAAAAATATCATCCATAACACCGGTACTCTAACCGTATTATGAAATTCAAATAAATTAAAACCACTACCCATGAACAGGATGATAAAAAATATCGATATTGAAAAGCTGGCCCCTATCAACTTCTCTAGCAAGCGACTCATCATTAACTGCTTTTTCAAACACGCTCAACTCCAACAAAAGAATACCACTGAACACCCACCTTTCGAGTAGAGTGCTCGAATGTTAAAACGACTACTAATAGAGTCCAGTACCAGCTAATTGTAGCAATGTATGTACTATGTATTTTTTACCAATCTCATAATCATCAAAGTTTTTTTCATGGTAGATATAACCTCTCTCTCTAAAAAAAGTATACCATTTACCTTCTTCTTCAAAAAAGTGGAAACCTTCCGCCATCGAATTTCTACCCGTTGCCTCACTCTGTGGGATACCATTGATGGAGGTATAATCATATACTTCTTCCTCACTAACCGTAAAAACTTTAGAGTATTTATGATATCTCATATCTTTAACACCCAGTGTTTCACAAGCAAAATCTAATGTATTTCCATAAAGCAGTATCTTTATCTGCGTTACTTTGTCAACCAAAAATATCAACTCCTTATAGGACTTCTATGTACTATATATATTTAAAGAATCCCATTGAAACCGGTGTGGCGCACAATAATGAGAGAGTTGTAATTCGGAGTGTGGATAGTAGAACGCTTGGCGCTTTGGGGATGCCTTTCGCCGTAAGCCTGGATTAGCGCTTCGCATTCAGTCTTACGGCTTCGGCGCCCCCTCTTTGCCACGCCTACGCTAGAGTCTTCATTATCGAGAGAAATGTAGTTTTGATATATATATAGCGAGATTATAATGTTATTACTAGTTGATACTACTTATATTCAAAAAGACGCACTGCAAGTTGCAGATTTCATCACGGCTAATGAAATGCGCTTTTTTACGTAGACCATCCAGCGCAGACGCGACTTCGTGGTAGCCGGAGCGATAAGACTGAAAGCGCTCTCCTTTCCGGCTTATCGCGGGAGGCATCCACAAAGCATCGAAGCGGGATTAGCAGGATGACTAATTCTTTCCTCATGTATTTGGACGTTCGTTGCTCCCATTCAATCGATTTA
>DYWT01000058.1 GCA_020742515.1 Sporosarcina psychrophila | reverse complement strand
CCTAAAACCATACGCGTTACGCTTCATCACTTTTGTTTTGTTATTGATTCCCTCTAAAAAACCATTCGAATACGGGAAGATAAAACTATTTAAAATCTCCACTTGCCAGTTCTTAAACGTTTTTATGGCCTTTAGAAACGCTGGGATCTGAGCTTCCTCTACCTTACGGTAAAATTCCTCTAGTCGGCTTTTCACTTCTGCCACATCTTCTGTCGTTTTAGCCCAATCAAACCATTCACAATAAGCCTCTTTCAGTTCATACGCCTTCTCCAATTCTTCAGACATCCCTAAATAGCGATCTAAATACCATCGATTCTTTTCGGTTAATTTTTCACTTCGCTTATACAATACATGACGCATTCGTTTACATTTCTTGCGGTCATACGCATGCCACTCTTTCTGTACTTTCCGTCGTACTTCATCAATGGCCCAGTAAATGTACCGACAATAATGGAAACGGTCCGCGATAATCAAAGGGCGTCCTAATACCTGTTTCACCGCTGCTTTAAAGCTTGGGTTCATGTCCATCACGACTATTTCAACATCCGCCCCATGCTGGTAGAGATATTCTTTAATCGTCTCTTTTCTACGATTTGGTAAAATATCAATGGGTTCATGCGTTTCCGCATTTGCGATAATCAGTTGGTACGTTCCAGCATCGGTGTCACCTTTATATTCATCAATGGCAATGATTTTTGGTAAACGAACTCCGCTTGCGATACGGTCTTTCGCCACCTCTTTAAAACGACGTATAACGGTCGAACTAGATGTCCCTAGTACTTCTCCTGCTTCTTTAAAGGTTTTCGCTTTAACCGAACGAATACGCACTACTTGATTCCATTCTTTTGTGTAGCGCTGATATTTATCCACGAAAGGAGATTTCTCTGAAAAGCGTTTTCCGCATGTGCAAGCGTAACGTCGACGGTTATAGAAGAGGACGGTTAAGCGCTCGAACCATTTCAAATGCTTAATCTTTTGCACACGATAGTCATGGACTTTGGTTATCATTTCACCGCAGTTAGGGCATTTATGCGGTTTTTTGGGAAGCGAAACATGAAGTGCGGTTCGTTCCCCAACTTCCTCTATCTTTTCAATTACTACATCTTT
Organism: Sporosarcina psychrophila; assembly: GCA_020742515.1. Lineage (GTDB taxonomy): Bacteria > Bacillota > Bacilli > Bacillales_A > Planococcaceae > Sporosarcina > Sporosarcina psychrophila_B. The sequence goes on along the minus strand of DYWT01000058.1, from coordinate 14,738 downwards.
TAATCCTGGAATAATCATGTTAAAATTCATATGCACGTATCGCCTTTCTTTTACTTGTTTCTCGACAATTCAAGTATAAAAGAATCGATGATTACGTGCATTTTTTTCTCTAAAATTGTATGGATACCCCAACAAATATTATAGAACCATAAAAAACACCTAAAGCATTGAACTAACAATGTTTTAGGTGTTTTTTTATTCAAACTAATTTTGTTACATTATGTCCCAGGAGGGATTCGAACCCCCGACCGACGCCTTAGAAGGGCGTTGCTCTATCCAGCTGAGCTACTGAGACAACACAGTCATACCAACAATTTGAGACGTTTTTAAACTCTACTAGGGATTCGGTCAAATTACGTTTTTAGACCGAAACTATCTTTCAACTAATGATAACATTATACAAGCCTATTGCAAAGCTCAGTTCGTTTCGTTAGCAATTTCAATTCACATGGGAGTATGAGGCCACTTTTATATAGGAAGATACCCTACCTCAATATTAGAAACTACGCCCCTCTGTTTGCGCTCGTAAGGAGAAACAATGAAAGCAAGTCAACATCAAACCATAGGAACGCTCACAGGATGTTCTCAGATGGCATTATCTGTTTTGACAATACAAATAAAAGTACGAGATAAACACTTGGTTACCTCACCTCATGCTACTCGTATTCTCTTGCCTCTCAACCGCCTGAACTTGCTCTTTACGCTCTTTTGAACTCTGCTGAGCCATTATACATTTGCCTTCGTAGGAGCGCCCTTAAGCTATTCTCTGACCTCGCACTTATCCTATCAATGTACTACCTACTCATGTATAAGAAGAATTTCACTTTAATCCTCTTTAAATATTCAAATTATAATATATTAAATACTTAAACAAGTGTTATACCGTCACTAATTCTAAAATAGCCTTTTGCCATTGGTCTATTTTTGATAATTCTGAAGATACATCTTCCTTTTATTTATCTGTTTGTTTTTGCTTCTTTTTCAAATGCTCCGCACGTATTTTTTCAAGTTGCTGCTTTTTATCAAATTTTGCAGGCTTGTGTTTTTCATGATACTTTGTCACAGCTGCCAGACCTTTGGTATCTAATTGATATTTCCCCACTTTGTTCACCTACTCTTCCTGTCTTTAAAGAGAATCTATTCAACAAATATAATATACCTTATTTTACTGAAGTAAACCTTATTAGTGTACTGCTAACCTTGCATATATCAATAAAACATTAAAAACTTAGTAAAATAATTCATCGTCAAATGGTATTCATTATACTTATCTATTCGATTTTGAATTTGCTGATTCATTTTAAAGTCGTCAATCACATCGCTAATTTTGACCCCCAAAAAAGACCCCCTTATAGTTGCCTTCACCCCTTTAATAGAAGTGGTAAGCTCTTTGGTTGTCAGTATGAAATCCACATCAAATAATCCTGTCTTTTTCGTCCTAATAAAAATCCTCCATTCAGTTGAATTGGAAGATAGTTGTCTGTCTTATTATACGTAAAATGTAAGGTACAAAAAAGGGATTCTGCACCAGTGACCTAAGCCCTGACCGAATCCCTAGTTTCTCACAAATCCAATTGCATCAATGGTTTGTGACTGATTTACTTATGTCCCAGGAGGGATTCGAACCCCCGACCGACGGCTTAGAAGGCCGTTGCTCTATCCAGCTGAGCTACTGAGACGTGCGTTTAAGCATTTGCTTGTTTCTTAAGGACAAGCTTTAGTATAGATAGAAACGAAACAAAAGTCAACGCTTTTATTAAACTTTTTTTATTTCCATGAAATCTACTGTTTCAAACGCCATGTTTTTGAATGTGACACGCACTGATTCATCCCATTCTACAATCGCATAAGTCGCAACTTTTTCGCCACGCGGCTGCTTTGTGCTACCCGGATTCACAAATAATATTCCATCTTTCATCTCAGCTCCATACAAATGTGAATGACCAAATAAAACTACATCAACCCCAAGTTCTTTCGCGTAATAATAAAGTCGCATCAACGATTGTTTTACATCGTGCTCATGGCCGTGTACAACTAATACCGTCTTCCCCTCTACCTCAACCACAACAGACGCTGGAAACCTAGCATCCCTATCACAGTTCCCACGCACCTTATGCATCGTCTGTAAATTTGAATCGTCGAATGACAGTTCACTATCGCCACAATGGAAAGTGGCATCCGCAGAAAGTGCAGAAACGGCTTTCACCGTTTCCTTGTCTCCATGCGAATCACTCATAACAACAATCTTCATTCTAAATCACCTGTACCTATCATGTATTGCGGTAATTTGGATTTCAACTGGGTTAACGCTGCTCCCCTATGCGAAATCTCGTTTTTTTCTTCGGCTGACAACTCCGCCATTGTCCGATTTAATGCTGGCACAAAGAAAATTGGATCATAGCCAAAACCGTTCGATCCTTGCCGTTTAGTATGGATCAGTCCTTCGCAGCTCCCAGAAAACGTTTCAGTTTTTAAACCGGGTCCAGCTATCGCCAAAACACACCGGAATCTAGCGCTACGATTGTCTGTAGAAGCCTTTTCCAGCTCGTTTAGCGCTTTATCGATATTAGCTTCATCATTCTTCTCCGCACCGGCATAACGAGCGGAGTACACGCCTGGAGAGCCTCCCAACGCGTCAATTTCAAGCCCGCTATCATCTGCGATAACAATTTTACCGAGTAGACGTGCAACCGTTTCTGCTTTCAAGATTGCATTCGCTTCAAAAGTGTCACCCGTCTCATCTACATCGATATCGCCTTCGATATCATTCAATGTAAGGACTTGTATACCAAGTGGCCTGAACAGCGTTTCAAAATCTTTTGCCTTGCCGGCATTATTCGTCGCGATTAATACTTCCTTCATGATTCAATTTGATCTTCCGGTTTGATCAATTGTGCAACGAGTCCAAGTGCTTCTTTCTGTACATTGACTAGTTGGTTAATGCCTACTTCTGCAAGTTCTACAAGGCCGTTCATCTCAGCACGTGTAAATGTCGATTCTTCGCCCGTTCCCTGTAGCTCGACGAAAGCACCAGCGCCAGTCATAACAACATTCATATCAACAGCAGCTGACGAATCCTCGATGTAGTCAAGGTCAAGAATGAGTTCACCTTCAACCGTCTTGCCTACACTCGTTGCGGCAAGGAAATCAGATACCGGAAATTTAGCTAATCCCTTTTCCATGTGCAGTTTCGAAATCGCTATCGCCGTTGCGACGAATGCGCCTGTAATCGACGCTGTACGTGTACCTCCATCCGCTTGGATAACGTCACAGTCGATCCAAACCGTTCTTTCTCCAAGTGCCTCTAAATCGATGACAGCACGCAGAGCACGGCCTATTAAGCGCTGTATTTCCATCGTTCGTCCGCTAACCTTTCCTTTTGAAGCTTCGCGTTGCGTCCTTTGACCAGTAGCACGCGGCAACATTGAATATTCCGCCGTTATCCAGCCTTTTCCACTATTTCGTAAAAAGTGGGGAACCCGTTCTTCTATAGAAGCCGTGCAAATCACCTTCGTATTTCCAACTGTAATCAGAACAGAACCTTCGGGATGAATTAAATAATCCGTTTCTATCGTTACCGGTCTAATCATATCGGCCATTCTTCCATCATGTCTCATATCGTGTACCCTCCATCATTCAGATTGCGCATTCATCTTATCATAACTCATTTCATATACGCAAAAACCCGGATGCCCAAATCAGGACATTCCGGGTTTCTCACAATTCAATATAGCTTACATCAGGCTTTTCAATCGACAACCAGTCTTCAACAATGTCTTGGAAAGTTTCCGACTCCCCTGTTGTATAAAAAACAGGCGACACTCCACTGTCAGCAATGCGTTCAATGCCGTTAGAATGCAAAATACGTTCAACATCACACACTGTTTCTACCGCTGATGAAATGATCTTTACATTATTCGGCAGCGAAGTTGAAATATGCTGCTGCAATAACGGATAATGTGTACATCCCAATATCGCTGCATCAAAATCTTTCCCCTCGAGTTCACGCAGCGTTCGGTCAACAATGACACCTGCATTTTTCGACTTATACTGACCACTTTCGACAATCGGAACAAATTCAGGACACGCAAGTGAGTAAACCATCGCATTCGGTGAAAGAACGTGGATTGCATCATCATAAGCGCCACTTTTAATCGTTCCAGCGGTTCCGAGTACGGCGATTTTCCCAGCTTCGGACGCATTCACTGCAGCCCGTGCACCTGGCGCAATAACACCGATGACCGGAAACGGAAATTTAGCCCGGATATCATCGAGTGCAACAGCTGTAGCTGTATTACAGGCAATAACAAGCATTTTTATCCCTATTTTAGATAATGCTGATGCCATCTCCATTGTAAACTCCCGGACTTCTTCAGTCGGCCGTGGTCCGTATGGACAACGTGCATCGTCCCCTATGTAGACAATGGGTTCATGCGGTAGTCGATTGAGTATCTCCTTGACAACGGTTAATCCGCCGACACCCGAATCAATTACGCCTATTGGTGCTTCCACTGTAATCCCTCAATCCTTTTTCATCTCTTGATGCAGTTTACTCAACAAATCCGAGAAATCTTTCACTTGCTTTTCATCGAAATCTGCCAACACCGTGTTCAAATAATGACGGCGCTTATCAATTACTTCTTCGATAACGCGCTCTCCTTCGCTAAGCAGATGGATTCGAACCACACGACGGTCTTGAGTATTACGGACACGTTTTACAAGTGAATTCTTTTCCATCCTGTCGACTAAATCAGTCGTAGTGCTGAATGCGAGATACATCTTGTTTGACAGATCCCCGATTGTCATATCTCCGTGTTCAAATAACCACTGTAAAGCAACAAATTGGGGCGGTGTAATTGTATAATTACTTAAGATTCTACGGCCTTGCTGTTTAATGATGGCAGCAATATACCGTAATTCTTTCTCCATATGTGCAACTTCTTCTGTATATTGAATTTTTGGTGTGTCTTTTTCCGTCAAGTAAACCAGCTCCCTGAAAACGATTACTGTCTACCTATTGTCTCCCTTTTCGCGGCATATGGCAATACCTAATATGATGGCACAAAACGGCAGAAAAAAATAGCTGTTTGAAAACTGCATATCGCAGGTCAAACAGCTACTGTTACGGAATATTCTTTGGCCAGCTATGCAAGGTTCAACTGAATTTGGTTCTTGTTGTTCCTCATTATGAACACCAATTTTAACGCAATTGTAACTCTCCCAGCCTTAACAACTCGATTATCGCTTGTGCCCTGCCGGAAACCCCTAGCTTTTGAATCGTGTTCGAGATATGGTTTCGAACAGTTTTTTCACTGATTCCAAGCCGTCCTGCGATATCTTTGGTCGTTTGATCATCAACGAGCAGATGAAAGATTTCTCGTTCTCTTGCCGTTAGCAACGAACGGTTTTTTGATCCTTCTGTCAAGACGCGCCCCTCCTATCCACTTTCACTTTAAAATATGTGAAGGAGGCGCGGGCTGTGCCGGCTATCTGATTTTTTTAATTGGTAAAAAGCGACTTCTCCTCATCTGTCCATGGAACTCCCTTGCCTGTATGCCTGCCAATTTGGACCATGGAACCGCGTCCAGTGAAGACGATATCTCCTTCGCTATTCTGGGCCATGTAATGAATATCGACAGAACTGCTTCCAATAGCCGCCGCTTTCACGTAAATCATAAGTACTTCATCAAAAAAGACTTGCTTGGCAAAATCACATTGCAAATCTGCGACGACCGGAAACGTATTACTCGCTGGGTCAAGCCAATTATTCATTAGTTTAATTTCTTTTAAAAATTCAATCCTCGCATGTTCAAAATAAGTAAATGGAATCGTATTGTTCAAATGCCCGTACATATCTGTCTCTGAAAACCTGACAGATACCTGAACGGAAAACTTAAATTCCGATGACCAAGTTGCTAAATCTTTTATGTATGACGCTCTCATCTGCTAAACATCTCCTCTGACTTGTAGAATGAATGATCATTCATTCTACAAGTCTATCAAACATCACGAGATAAATGAAGTATGTATTTTAATTTAGAAAAGCCCCGCCAGGCAAATAAAGCCGGAGCGGGACTTGAGACTGAAATCAGTCTACCATATGGTCACTTCCGAAGAAGTTTTTGAACATTTGTACGTTCGTTGCGCGGTTCATCGCAGCAATCGAAGTTGTAAGCGGAATCCCTTTCGGACATGCAACAACACAGTTTTGTGAGTTACCGCATTCACCAATTCCACCGTCAGTCATAAGTGTCGCCAGACGTTCGTCTTTGTTCATTGCACCCGTTGGATGCGAATTGAATAGGCGTACTTGCGAAAGAAGTGCAGGACCCATGAAGTTTGTATTGTCGTTCACGTTGGGACATGCTTCAAGGCATACGCCGCATGTCATACATTTTGAAAGTTCATATGCCCATTGGCGTTTACGTTCAGGCATACGAGGCCCTTCTCCAAGATCATACGTTCCATCAATCGGAACCCAAGCTTTGATTTTTTTCAATGAATCAAACATGAATTCTCTGTCAACAATCAAGTCGCGGACGACCGGGAATGTTTTCATAGGTTCAAGTTTAATCGGCTGTGTGAACTGATCTACAAGTGCTGTACAAGATTGGCGTGGACGTCCGTTGATAACCATTGAACATGCACCACAAACCTCTTCCAGACAGCTCATTTCCCAGTTAACAGGAGTAGTTTTCTTACCCTCTGCGTTGACTGGATTACGACGAATTTCCATCAAAGCAGAAATAACGTTCATATTCGGTCTATATTCTATCTTAAAGCTTTCCCAATAAGGTTTTGAATCAGCTGTATCCTGACGCAGAATTTCAAAACTGACAGTTTTCTGTGTGGTCTGCTGATTACGTTCCTGTACTGCTGTACTGTTCTCGCTCATTTACGTCAATCTCCTTTCTTCGCGGAGTAGTCGCGTGTACGTGGCGGAATCAAAGAAACATCGACTTCTTCATAATGGAAGATCGGTGCGGATTGTCCATCGAATTTCGCCATCGTTGTTTTCAAGAAGTTCTCATCATCACGATTCGGGAAGTCCGGTTTGTAGTGGGCTCCACGACTTTCGTTTCGGTTTAATGCACCAAGAGTGATGACTCGAGCCAAGTATAACATGTTTTTCAACTGACGCGTAAATGTCGCGCCTTGGTTGGACCATAGCTGCGTATCAGTGATATTAATGTTTTCATATCGTTCAAGGAGCTCAACGATCTTATCATCCGTCGCTTGAAGTTTGTCATTATGACGAACTACCGTTACGTTATCCGTCATCCATTCACCAAGCTCTTTATGAAGGACATAAGCGTTTTCAGTTCCGTTCATTTTGAGTGTGTCATCCCACTTCTGTTGCTCTTCTTTCACAGCTTCGTCGAAGATAGTTGAAGGAAGATCCACTACAGAACGTTTTAGACCTTTCATGTACTGAATAGCATTCGGCCCTGCGACCATTCCGCCGTAAATTGCTGAAAGTAGTGAGTTTGCACCAAGACGGTTTGCACCATGCTGTGAATAATCACATTCTCCTGCCGCGAACAAACCTGGGATACTTGTTTGCTGATTATAATCGACCCACAGTCCGCCCATTGAATAGTGGACTGCTGGGAAAATTTTCATTGGTAATTTGCGTGGATCGTCGCCTGTGAATTTCTCATAGATTTCGATGATTCCACCAAGCTTGATATCAAGCTCTTTCGGATCTTTATGGGAAAGATCCAGATAAACCATATTTTCACCGTTGATGCCAAGTTTTTGGTTAACACAAACATCAAAAATTTCACGTGTTGCGATATCACGAGGTACTAGATTTCCGTAATCCGGGTATTTCTCTTCTAAGAAGTACCAAGGTTTGCCATCTTTATAAGTCCAGATACGACCGCCTTCACCACGTGCAGACTCACTCATCAGACGCAGTTTATCGTCCCCTGGAATTGCTGTCGGGTGAATTTGAATGAACTCACCGTTAGCATAGTAAGCACCTTGTTGATAGACGATAGAAGCTGCTGAACCTGTATTGATGACAGAGTTTGTTGTTTTTCCGAAAATAATACCAGGTCCGCCTGTTGCCATGATAACTGCGTCGCCTTTAAACGCTTTAATCTCCATAGTCTTCATGTTTTGCGCTTTAATACCACGGCAAACGCCTTCTTCATCAAGAACGACACCAAGGAATTCCCAGTGCTCGAATTTCTGAACGAGTCCGTCTACTTCATAACGTCGCACTTGCTCATCTAAAGCGTAAAGGAGCTGTTGTCCGGTTGTCGCACCTGCGAAAGCCGTACGGTGATGCATTGTACCTCCGAAACGTCGGAAATCCAAAAGCCCTTCAGGTGTACGGTTGAACATGACGCCCATCCGGTCCAATAAACTGATGATTCCTGGTGCTGCAGCCGTCATTGCTTGAACAGGCGGCTGGTTTGCAAGGAAGTCACCACCGTATACAGTGTCGTCTAAGTGAATTTCAGTGGAGTCTCCTTCACCTTTCGTATTCACCGCACCGTTAATGCCGCCTTGAGCACATACAGAGTGGGAACGTTTAACCGGAACGATTGAGAACAAGTCAACCGGCGTACCTTTTTCAGCCGCTTTGATAGTTGCCATTAGGCCGGCAAGTCCGCCGCCTACGACAATCAATCTGCTTTTTGCCATTATTGTTTCACTCCTCAAATTATAGGTGATCTCGTGTTTCAATAAAGCGAAACCACAATCAACGGGGAAGGTTTTTATCCTCCATTGATTGTCAATTAAGCCATTCGGGCTTTTGGGGCAGTTAATCCCCCACTTACTTATCTTCTTTTTCACGAAGACATGTAGCAGGAGTCTAACTGCCCGGTAGTTAATGCGGGATAAATCTATTTGTTAATTAAACAAAAGCAAGTAGTGCTTGTACACCAATTACAGAAAGAACTAGGAATGCTACAATCGTGATATACGAAACGATAGTTTGCGAACGAGGAGACTGTGTGATTCCCCAACTTACTAGGAATGACCAAAGCCCATTCGCCAAGTGGAACGTTGCTGCGATTACACCTGCAATGTAGAAAGCAAGCATGAACGGGTTCGCCAGAATGTCAGCCATCATATCGAAGTCAACGTCAGTACCCAGAGCTTTCTGGATTCTTGTTTGGTAGATATGCCACGCAATGAACACAACCAAGAATACTCCCGTTATTCGTTGTAGCATGAACATCCAGTTACGGAAAGTTCCGTAACGCTGTACGTTATTTTTCGCTGTGAAAGCTATGTACACACCGTAGAACGCATGGAACATAAGTGGGATGTAGATAATGAACCATTCTAAAAACAGTACGAATGGTAAGTTCCCCATGAAATTGGATGCAGTGTTGAATGCCTCTGGGCCGCGTGTTGCAAAATGGTTAATCACTAAGTGCTGGACAAGAAAAAGCCCCACTGGAATGATTCCAAGCAGTGAATGAAGACGGCGCAAATAAAAATCTGATTCTCTCGACAAGTCTTTTACCCTCCCTTATTAACTGAGTCCGTCAGACAACTTCTGTCATCATTTCGACATGAAGCGACCGTTGACGACGTACCTCATCGTGGTACAATATTATGACATAACCATTGTACTCCTCTGTTTTGAAGAGGTCAAGACGATATAGGCTTTTCAGCACGCCCAAATATATTATACTTTTATTACTGAAGTTTTAATAACGCCATCATTTAACCGAAAGGGTTGTATATTCGATTGGAAAATACTACATACGATTCGCCGACCCGATTCGGCTATGAAATTTTACGAGATCATGTGTTGCCAAGTATTCTCGGCAACCATGAAGACGAAATCCTCTATTGGGCAGGAAAAGAAGTGGCTAGGAAATTCCCGATTTTCGGAGTTGATGAACTTCCTGAATTCTTCAAGGAAGCCGGTTGGGGTATTCTCACTTTCGTGAAAACCACAAAAGAGGAAACCTTCTATACATTGGATCGCGAAGACGGAACGAATGTCCAAAACAGATCCTGTCGACTCGAAGCGGGATTCATCGCAGAACAGTATCAGAAAGTGAATGGTTTCCTTACTGAATGTTACGGAGAATTGAATGTAAAGGACAGTCTAGTCTATTTTCAAGTGAAATGGGATTTGAAAGCTAAAACTGGAGTATGAAAAGAAGCTGTACCCATTCAGGTACAGCTTCTTTTCATATAAATCATTTCATTCAATCTGCGTCCAATCCGAATTGTTTGTGAAGCGCAGCTACTGCGATTTCAATGTCCGATTCAGGAATAACGACAGAAACCTTAATTTCAGATGTACTGACCATTTTAACTGGAACTGATGCGCCACGAAGTATCTCAAACATTTGTGCAGCGACTCCGGGATTGGAGACCATTCCACTCCCGACAATGGATACTTTCGCAAGGCCGACTTCAAAATCTGCCCTACTGTAACCAAGGGCTTCTTTTTCTATTTCTAAAATATTTATTGCCTCTGCGAAATCCTCTTTCTTAATAGAAAATGAAACAGATGGCTGTACACCTTCCATGATTGTCTGAACAATAATGTCAACGTTTACATGGTGATTCGCGAGTGCAGTGAATATATTCGCAAGCGAACCATTGTATGGAACTTCATACATAACTGTAATCCGGACGATATCTCTTTCAAATGCAATACCTCGGACAATTAGATTGTTTTCCAAATTGATTTCCTCCTTGATAACCGTTCCTTCACCATCCATATGTGCCGGTCTGACCCGCATCGGCATATGATGATTTTTCGCGAACTCGACTGCTCTCGGATGAAGTACACCTGCACCAAGATTTGCGATTTCAAGCATTTCATCATAGGATATTTCCTCGAGCTTCTTCGCCTGTCCAATTAATCTCGGATCGGTCGTAAACACCCCTTCAACGTCTGTGTAAATATCACACACAGCGGCATCGAGAGCAATAGCGATTGCGACGGCACTCGTATCAGATCCACCGCGGCCGAGTGTTGTCAACTCACCGTAGTTATCGATGCCCTGAAAGCCAGTAATAACCGCAACAGCACCCGATTCAATCGTCGAGATAATTTTGTCTGCGTTTACTTGCTCGATTCGCGCATTGCCGTGAATTGCTTCTGTTGTTACGCCCGCTTGCCAGCCTGTATAGGAATGTGCTTTCAATCCTTGCGCTCCAATCGCCATCGCGAGAAGAGATGCAGTCACTTGCTCCCCCGTGGATAACAGCATATCAAGTTCGCGACGGGCAGCTTTCGGATTAATTTCTTCAGCAAGTCTAAGTAAATCGTCCGTTGTTTTCCCCATTGCAGAGACGATGACCGCCACTTGATTCCCTTGATTGACCTCAGCCAAGACTAGTTTTGCAGCTCGGGCTATCCTTTCGGGATTCGCTACTGATGTCCCGCCGAATTTCATTACGATTCGTTCCATAGTCATTTCCTCCATTTCCCCCTGAACGCAAAAACGGCCCTCAAAAATGAGAGCCGGTCCGATTGGAGCCATCGTTGAAAAGATACTCCGTTCAGATAGCTCTCCAGGTATTTTTATACCTGACAAACTTCCAATTATTCAATGGAAATCCAGCAGAACAATCGCGACAGCCGATTCAACTACTTCGGCGAATACCCCTTTCAATCCCCTTCATCAGGCTGCCGCCTTCCGAGGATGTACTATTAGTATTCGCGCCTCTATCTTCACTACATATGAAATTATAAGGAACTAAAGCACAAACGCCTGTTCAGAGGCAACAAGCACAAGATGGATAAAGGAAAGCAGTCTAAGTTCGCGACTTCGTGTCGCTACAATGAGAGATGAGATGAGATGAAATCCAATCCCTCCTCGCTGGACCGACTTTCAAGGAATCCACATTCTTTGGATATCCCGAACCTCCAGGCGCTGGTTTCTATACGTGAATTCTCTATGATATATATTACCTACAGGAAGAGATTTCATAATTTCTTATGCAGTGAAAAAATTCAGTGCATTCACTCTACCACATTACTTTTCTTCCCGCAATGCTTCCTCGCGGAAATACGTCTCAACTGATTCAGCAACAGCAGCAGGCAATCCCGCATCCTGTAACTGTTCAATAGAGGCTTCACGAATCTTTTTCACTGATTCAAAATGCTTCAACAACATCGTTTTTCTTTTCGGTCCAATGCCAGGTAATCCATCCAGCGCTGACGTCAATGAATTGGATTCACGCCGTTGCCTGTGGAACGTAATTGCAAAGCGGTGCACTTCGTCTTGAATCCGCTGTAGTAAGTAAAAAGCCTCACTCGTTCTTTTCAATGGAATCAGTTCAATCGGATTGCCGTAGAGGAGCTGCGCCGTCTGGTGTTTATCATCCTTTGCAAGTCCTGCAATCGGAATGGATAGGTTTAGCTCGTCTTCAATGATTTCCCTGGCCGCCTCCATATGCCCTTTACCACCATCTATTACAATGAGATCAGGCAATGGAAGGTCATCTCTCAACACACGGATATAACGCCGTCGTACGACCTCACGCATCGCAGCGTAGTCGTCATGTGCTGCCGCCGTCTTCGTCTTATATTTCCTGTAATCTTTACGATTAGGTTTCCCATCGACGAAAGATACCATCGCAGAGACAGCATCCGCCCCGTACGTGTGAGAGTTATCGAATGCTTCAATACGGAATGGTACCGTAATATTCATCGCCTCACCAAGTTCTTCACATGCACCGATTGTACGAAGCTCTTGTCGTTCAATCAGCTGGAATTTTTCTTTTAATGATATCTCTGCATTTTTAATCGCAAGTAGGACGAGATCTTTCTTCTTGCCTCGCTGTGGAATAAAGACATTCACATTAAGAAGCCTACTGATAATTTCACTGTCGATTCCTTGTGGCAACAAAATTTCTTTCGGAATGAGATGTTGGGACTTTTCATAAAATCGTCCGATAAATGTCAACAATTCTTCTTCTGGTTCTTGATATAGCGGAAAAAGGGAGACATCCCGTTCGATCAGTTTTCCTTGGCGAACGAAAAAAACTTGGACACACATCCAGCCATTGTCTACCGCAAATCCGAAAATATCACGGTCAGTGAAATCATTCATCGTCATTGCCTGTTTCTCCATAACTGCTTCAATATTAGTAATCTGATCTCGGTACTCTTTTGCCCGCTCAAATTCCAGATTTTCTGCTGCTGCAGACATTTTCTCCGTCAATTCTTTTTTAACTGTTTTATAGCCGCCGTTTAGAAAACGGCTAATATCATCAACCATTTCCTTATACCTATCCACACTTACCTCATTGACGCAAGGAGCTAGGCATTGACCAAGATGATAATAAAGACAGACTCGGTCCGGCATCGTCAGACATTTTCGGTAAGGGTAAAGTCGATCCAGTAACTTTTTCGTTTCACTCGCTGCGAACGCGTGCGGATAAGGACCGAAATACTTCCCTTTATCCTTTTTCACCTGTCTAGTAATAATCAGCTTCGGATGACGCTCTGCTGTTAACTTTAAATAGGGATAAGTCTTGTCATCTTTTAGCATGATATTATATTTCGGGTCGTACTGTTTGATGAGATTCAGCTCAAGGACTAAGGCTTCGAGATTGGACGACGTAACAATATACTCAAAATCCATGATTTCCCCGACAAGCCGCTGTGTTTTTGCATCATGGCTACCTGTAAAATAACTACGCACCCGATTTTTCAACACTTTCGCTTTACCAACATAGATGATTGTCCCTTGTCTGTCTTTCATCAAATAACAGCCTGGCAATTCTGGTAATATGGCCAACTTCTCTGCAATTAGTTCATTCATATCATTCACCTACCCAAAAAACCGGGCGCCAATGAAGGGACCCGGTTATTCTATAAAATACGCCCAGATTTGATAAGGTATCTAACTCAAATTGACTCCTATCAAGATCTGTCGCATCCACCGAAGACTTAACTTAATTCGGCAGGGAATTGAAGTTCTGCTTTAATTAAGGTGCTGATTAAGCGTGTTTTGCAATCAATTCAGCAAGTGCTTCTTTCGGTTTGAAACCGACAACTTTGTCAACAATCTCTCCATCTTTGAAAAGAACAAGTGTAGGGATTGACATGATACCGTATTTACCAGCTGTCTCCTGGTTGTCATCAACGTCAACTTTTACAATGTTTGCTTTACCTTCAATTTCGCCGTCTAGTTCTTCAAGAACTGGAGCAATCATTTTACAAGGTCCACACCAAGGTGCCCAAAAGTCAACAAGGACAAGTCCTTCTTTAATATTTTCATCAAAATTCTGATCGGTTGCGTGAATAATAGCCATAATGAAATTTCCTCCTCTTAATAAATAAACTATGTCTGTATTATAGCATGCACCTATATGGCGGGCTAAATATATGCTTTGAAAAGCGGAAGCACCTGTTTAGACCCGACTTCCACAGACTATAAATAAACAAAAGCTCCCCGCTGTTGTAAGGGAGCTTCAATTTTAATCAGTTTGTCTTAATCTTTTTAATTTCTTCAATCATCATCGGAATAACCTCGAACAGGTCGCCAACAATTCCATAATCCGCTACTTTAAAAATATTCGCTTCCGAATCTTTATTGATGGCAACGATTACTTTCGAATTGGACATTCCCGCCATATGCTGGATTGCACCTGAGATACCTGCAGCAATGTACAAGTCTGGTGTAACAACTTTACCAGTTTGTCCAATTTGCAGAGAATAGTCACAGTAATCTGCGTCACATGCTCCGCGAGATGCACCAATTGCTCCACCTAAAAGTGTCGCAAGTTCTTGCAAT
>DYWT01000057.1 GCA_020742515.1 Sporosarcina psychrophila | reverse complement strand
GAAGAAATATCTGTTCTCGTTCATTTATGGTAAGATGTTTGTAGAGGCTCATCATTATCAACCCTTTCAATAGTTGTCGTCGTAAACACTATTTTACTAGGTTTGGTGTGAAGAGTCTCTTTTGGTGTTGCACTTAAATTGTAAATTTAAGACCAATAACAAAGCAGCCCGGAAGTTTTTCTTCCAGGCTGCTTTTTAGCTAGGTTTTATCCCAGCCTCTTTCTTGAATTATTTTTTGATAAAAGCATTGGCAGTTGAACCCGGGGCCTTATTTCCTTTTAAGACTAGTTTGATTTGAATTCCTTCAAGTCTCTTACCAAATCCTTCAGTTCCTGCTGACTGACCACTTTTAGCCCAGCCTAACCAACCATAGCTTTGTGCGTGGACACGGTAATAAACGTAATAGTACTTAGCCATTTCATCTGTTAACTTAATCTGAACAGCTTCCATTCGCAAGCCTTTTCCAGTTGTACCCGTTTTTGTCCAACCTTGATGCCAATCTTGCCAGCCTTCTTTTTGGACATGAGCACGATGTTCAATTGTTCCCGTTAATGATTGCGTGTGAACATTCATTAACAGTGCTTCTAAACGAAGTCCTTTTCCAGTCGTGCCACTCATAGCACCATTAGAAACAGTTGGTTTCCAGCCTTCTTTCTGAACGTAGGTTGTGTAGTTAACTTTAGGTGTACTTAAGACAAATGGACGCTTAGTTGAACCAGGTGCTGGTGAGCCTTTTTTAACGAGTTGAACTTCTAAACCTTCCAATCGTTTAGCTAGTCCCTCTGTTCCGGCTTCTTCACCATTCTTCGCCCAGTCTAACCAGCCGAAACTTTGCGCATGAACACGGTAATAAATATCGTAATGTTTTGCTAATTCGCCAGTTAAACGCATTTCTACTGCTTCTAAACGTAGCGCTTTTCCCTCGGTACCACTTAACTGATTATTTGATTTCCAATCTTGCCAACCCTCTTTTTGAATATGAGTACGATACTCAATACCGCCAGAATAAATAGCATCTGAAACAGTCATCTTTAGAGCTTCTAAACGTAATGCTTCACCACTTGTACCACTCATCTCTCCATCAAAAACATAGTTTTGCCAACCTTGTTTTTGAACATGTGTTGTATAGGAAACAGATGCGTCACTCTTTAGATAAGCCTTATCTGTTTTACCAGGAGCTGGCGAGTCTTTTTCAACTAATCTTATTTCAATCGCTTCTAAACGTTTCGACAATCCTTCTGTTCCAGCTTCTTGACCATTTTTAGCCCAACCTAACCAGCCATAACTTTGAGCATGAACACGGTAATAAACATCATATTGACTGGCTAATTCACCCGTCAACTTAATTCTAATACCTTCCAAACGTTTAGCTTGCCCAGATGTGCCACTTTCTTCACCATTCTTTTTCCAATCCATCCAACCATAACTTTGGACATGTGTTTGATACTCAATATTTCCTTTGTAGGAATTGTTTGGAATACTTATTTCAACAGCTTCTAATCGTTTCGCTAATCCGGATGTCCCACTCATTTCACCATTCTTTTTAGCTGTTTTCTCCCATCCAAATGATTCAATGTGTGTTGAGTAGGTGATATCTGGAAGAACTTCTACAACCATTTCTTTCGTAATTTCTCCTAATGTGACGTAAAGAATAGCTGTTCCAGCTGACACTGCTTCGAAACTGTCGTCAGACACTTTAATGATTGGAGCGTTTGTTGAATAAGAAATAGTATCTAATGGAAAATTTTCATCTAAGACACTAATAGGTTTCGGTAATGCTTTTTTCTCTCCCACTTGTAAGACAACTTTTTGTTCTTCTAGTTCAAAGCCAATCAGTTGCGGCGTATGAATCTGTTCAATTGTCAGCTCATTAACCAAGTAATCTTCAAACAATTTTGCTATTACTTCATTCTCCACTACTTCATAACTTAATTCATAAGGAATCCATTGACCACCTTCGATACTAGGTACCACAAAAGCACCCGCTAAAGCTCTCTCATCTTCTGAAACAGTCATGGTAATCGTTAATTTTTCTTTGGTAGATCGTTCTAAAAAAGTCATTTGAACATTTGACAAACTAGCTGCAATTGAGCTAGTTAATAATACTTCAATTTCTTTACCTGATTCACCTTCATGTGAAGAAACTGTTCCTGACTCAATTATAGAATTTAAGTTTTCTTCAACCTCTTCATTTTGGATAAACGTTAGTGTATATAAATTCGGATTTTTAACCACTTCATTCGCTGCAATGATCCATTGTTCCCCTGATAAGGTCCATGTATGAAGTTGTGTGAACACAAATGTATCTGTTAGCTCACGATATTCTTCATCTTCCTGTAAAACATAAGCATGATAACTCTCATCATAAATGAGTTTTAAATCAATTTTTTGTCCTGATTCAGCTTGGAATGTAAGCACCGTTTGTTCAGAAGAAGGCACGACAATATCTTCTTTAAGCGGCAATCTAAACGCGAGTGTCTCTTCGTTAGATAAACGTGTTGGTAATTCGGCTAATGCTTGAGTAAACGTATCTTCTGTAAAGAATAACTCATCAAAAATTGTTTGCTCAGTCATTACAGGATGAATAATAGGCATCCCCTCATCTGAATACTCTTCATTTTCCAGAATATCTTCTTCAATGCCACTATTTCCTTCTGAATAAACCGTTTCTGCATTTACAAAAACTGGTAAAGCGGTTTGGAATAATAGTGTCGATGCAAAAATAGCAGATATTATCTTTTTCATTTTTTCTCCTCCATATAATTGTAAGTCTCTATTTCTAGTATAGTATTGTTGGAATTATTTTGCTATGCACAAAATAATTTTCGATGAGTCGGTTTCTCTATTAGTAACATTACTGACACATTTATATAGACAAAATAAGGATTAGAGCATATACCCTAATCCTTACTTTTAGTAAAACCCTAAATTTTGACTGTAATTTTTTCCAGTTGTAATATCATACAAAATCAAATCATAGTCCTCAAGTAACAATTGAGTGGATGGTTTTAATTGATCTCTAGAAATTTTAATCTCTGTCTCTCTTTCTATATAAGTCCCCTTTTTGAAAGCAGGAAGAACCATCTCTAACTTATCAAGAAGGGCCATAAATGGTGTAACTGGAGCCTGAGATATTTCTAAAACATAATTTGTGAAATAAATTGGACTAATTGTACCAATATCTCTAGTATCTTCATCAAAATTAGTATAAATCAATAAAGGTGTTTGAGACATTGTCACTCTACCGTTTTGATCGTATAGCTCTGTACCCTCAGATCCATAAAAGGACGGCAAATGATCTCCCCAAAAAATAACAATCGTTTTCTCATCCAATTGGTCTAACTGGTCCAATAAGTCTTTTAAAGCTTCATCACTGTACTGTAATCCTGTTGCGTAATGCGCAACTTCCAAATTATATGGCGCACCACTTACTTGGACCGACACATTGTCATACTTATGGACAAATGGTTTATGATTTTGCATTGTTACAAGGTGAATAAAGTCCTTTTCTTCTGATTTTAGTAAGATATCCATTAACTCTTTATAAGCAGATTCGTCAGATATATATGTATTACTATCTATTCTCTCGTCATAATCCATGTCATCTTGGAAACGATAGTCTTCAAATCCCATAGCTTGATAATTTTCAAGTCGCTTATACATAGTCGTATTATAAGGATGAATAGCCGTTAATTTATGACTCTGTTGATTGACTAGCTTCATTATAGTTGGAATATCGTTCATCAAGCTGCTTAGTTGAATAAAAGGAGTCGTAATATTAGAAGATAATGCTTCTAAAGAGATGCCTGTTAATGCCTCAAATTCAATATTAGCGGTCCCACCACCATAACCTTGAGAGAGACTCTCTCCTGAAAGATAGTGTTCAGTTAATTTCCGATACATTGGAATGGGATCATCTGAAATGGACACTCCTTCAATTTTTAAGGGATCTGAGAACGTCTCACTCATGATATAAATAATATTGTAGTCATCCAACGATCCAGTTCTTTCTAAATTTATGTCATCGGCAACTTGACTATATTTAGTGTAAAGTTCTTCTATTTTTTCTTTACTATAATTATCAGGCTTATCAACAGCTGGTGCTTGTAGATTATACATAATCCCTGATACAACACCATTTTGACTATAATTTCTCTCTTGGCTATACGATACCCATTGAGTATGCTGATTAAAAACTGCTCTTACTTTATTACTGTCAGTGCTAAACTAAATTGAACAGTTTTCGATGAACAAGATTGAACACTTTCGGCAAAAAAT
>DYWT01000056.1 GCA_020742515.1 Sporosarcina psychrophila | reverse complement strand
GTCTGTAATGCGATATGAGCGGTCACCCTGATTATATGATTGGTCTGCAATGCGATATGAGCGGTCACCCTGATTATATGATCGGTCTACAATGAGTTATGAGCGGTCATCCTGTTTATATGTTTGGTCTGCGATGAGTTAGGAGCGGTCACCCTGATTATATGATCGGTCTACAATGAGTTATGAGCGGTCATCCTGTTTATATGATTGGTCTGCAATTGTGTTATGGTCTTTCGTCTTGATAATACGTTTAATCCACAGCAAAATACATTTGTTCAATTAAGTTATCCTATTGCTTTGTTCAGAATAGGGTATATTGGAGAGGGAGGCAAAAAAATGAGAATTGTTAAAAACGTAGTGGTCCGCTTTTTCAATGAACGTTTTTTTGACCAGGCAGCGCAGACCGCGTATTACCTTCTATTATCGATATTTCCGTTTTTCCTTTTCATTCTTTCTTTGCTTAGTTTATTTCCGGTTAATGAGGAGATGCTACTTACCTTTCTTAGACCTTTCACGCCTGACGAGACGTTCAATGTAATAGAAGAGAATGTTCAAGCTGTTCTTAGTAAGGGGCATGGTAAAGTGCTATACGCAAGCCTTGCAGTAGCGTTTTGGATCACTTCGATGGCAGTCCAGTCGCTTGCCCGATCACTGGATTTGGCGAACGGCTATGTACGTCGTTATGCATTTTTGAAAGTACTTATACGTGATTTAGGAGTGACACTTATTTTTATGTTGGTCATTCCGCTATCATTGTTTCTTCCAATTATCGAAAAGGCTTTATATAGAGTCGTTACTTATTACGATACGATTGAAGAATGGCAAGGTTGGTTTTATGTTTGGCCGAATGTAAAATGGAGCTTGGGGACGTTGTTTCTGTTTTTATTCTTCCTATTGTTTTATAAAATTGTGCCAACAGGTAAGATGAAGTTCAAGGAAGCACTACCAGGAGCTATTTTTTCTGCTCTCGGTTGGCAGCTGTTTTCGCTTGTGTTCGGGCGCTATGTATCGAATGTTGACTATACTCGTTTGTATGGACAATTGTCAGGTATTATCCTGCTTGTTATCTGGTTTTATTTGACGGCGGTTATTATTTTACTGTCGGGTTTATTAAATGCGGAATGGCGGAAGTCATCCGGAAGAAAAAGGAGTCGCATAACATGATGAAAATACTAGTCGTAGATGATGATCCGAATATTTTAGAGCTGGTGAGTATCCAACTTACACAGGCGGGGTATACGGTTATAAAAGCTTCTGATGGTTTTGAGGCGCTGGAGCTGTTGGAAGAGGACTTGCCGGACTTGGCCGTAGTTGACGTGATGATGCCAAGGATGGATGGGTATAAGCTGACGAAGAAGCTTAGGGAGGAGGCGGATATACCGGTTTTATTGCTGACTGCCAAGGGAGAGCTTGAAGATAAGGAAAAAGGGTTCTTGGCGGGTTCTGATGATTATGTTGTGAAGCCGTTTGAGCCGCGGGAATTGCTATTTCGGATAAATGCAATTCTACGTAGATATGATAAAGCGGTTGATGTATTCATTCAAGCAGGACCAATGAAAATAAATCGGCAGAGTTATGAAGTTTCTGTTGGAAAAAAAGTGCTGCTTCTGCCGTTAAAAGAGTTTGAATTACTCTCTGTACTGGCATCACGGTCGAATCATGTGTTTACAAGGGAAATCCTGATTGAGCGGGTATGGGGCTATGATTACGAGGGTGATGAACAGACGTTAAATGTTCATATCAAACGAATTCGGGGTAAACTGGCGAAGCTGACAGGAGAAGTGATGATCTCAACAGTGAGGGGTGTTGGATATAAGCTTGAGGTCTTATCTTGAGGTCGCTTTATGGAAAGTTTATAGCCTTTACAATTGGTATTATGATAACAAGTGCTTTGATAGCGTTTCTCGCGGTCAATACATATTACCACCAGCAGTTGAAAGGGCAAAACGACGAGAAAAATATGACTATCGCAAAAAGTATTGCTTCATTTATTGAATCGGATGAGAAATTAGACCTGAAAAACTACCTGGAAACGCAATCTGCGGTCGGCTATAAGCTCTACGTTGTCAATGAACAGCGAAAAGCAACTATGTATGGGGAAGCGTTCCGGGTAGAAAATCTTTCAGATAAAGTGATAGATCAAGTACTGAGCGGTGAAGTGTATCATGGGATGGGCAATCTACCGAGCGAAACATTTGTTACGGGCTTTTTTTCGAATGAATTAGCGAATACCGTAGGGGTGCCATTTGAATCTAATGGCGAAACATATGCCCTTTTTCTTCGCCCTGATATTAAGATGCTCTTCACAGAAGTGCACTATATTCTTGGCGGGATGGTGCTTATCATGGCAATTATCAGTTTGCTGGCAATGTTGGTTGTGGCTAAAATGTTGATTGACCCAATTACGGAGTTAACTGCTGCGACGAAAAAGGTTGGGGAAGAACAATTTTCAGGAACACTTGATATCAATAGAAGAGATGAAATTGGGCAGCTTGCGAAAAGCTTTCAGCTCATGACGATAAAGCTTAGTGAAAATGATCGGATAAGAAAAGAATTCATCAGCGATGTGTCGCATGATTTCCAATCGCCGCTGCTTAATATAAAAGGGTATGCGGAGCTTCTATTGGATGACAATCTTACGGAAGTTTCACGTAAAAATTATACGACCGTTATCCAATCTGAAACGGAACGATTATCCTCATTGACGAAACAACTTTTGCTTCTCACGTCACTGGATCAGTTAGCCTCTCCGCTTGAGAAGAAGACCTTTGACTTGGACATGCAACTGAAGGAGACAGTTCGCAAGTTTAGATGGCTGCTAGAGGAGAAGGAAATGACGTTAGAAATGGATATTGAAGACGTCCGTTTCACTGGTGATCCTGCATTCCTTGATAAGGTATGGGAGAATCTGCTATCAAATGCATTAAAATATACAGCGAATGGCGGAGAGATAGAAGTCGTGTTAACTGAAGAGCCGGGTCATGTTAAAGTCCTTGTCAAAGATCACGGGATTGGCATGGATGAAGAAGAACTCGGACGCATCTTCGACCGTTTTTACCGGGCCGATAATTCGAGAACGCAGGAAACAGGGGGAACCGGGCTTGGATTATCTATTGTCCAGCAAGTTGTAAAACTGCATGGTGGAGCAATTGACGTTATTAGTCAAAAAGGTGAAGGCACGACTTTTATCGTTGTTTTACCGAAGTTGTAATGTCCCGTTCATCTTGCGTTCATATAGGATGACTAAGATAAGGGTATAACATTAACAGTACGGGAGGAATTTAATATGGAGGCAAAATGGAGTTTACGATTAATTCGTGTAGCGGCAATCTTTGGTTTGATCGGGACCGTATTAGGTTCCCATATGGCGGGAGCGGGATCACCAGCATTCCGTCCAATTCACGCACACATTCTTTTAGTTGGTTGGTTGTCTCTATTTGCTTGGGGCGTCTTCTACAGGATCTATAAAGTTCGGGCAAAGAAACTGATCGCGATTCATGGGTGGACAGGAATCATCGGAGCAATTGGTCTGACAACGGGTATGTGGCTACAGTTTATGC
This sequence comes from Sporosarcina psychrophila, assembly GCA_020742515.1. Taxonomy (GTDB): domain Bacteria; phylum Bacillota; class Bacilli; order Bacillales_A; family Planococcaceae; genus Sporosarcina; species Sporosarcina psychrophila_B. The sequence goes on along the minus strand of DYWT01000056.1, from coordinate 7,613 downwards.
ATCCATTTGGAGCGAATGAAACACTATCACTCATTCTTTATATTGTCGGCGGTACAATTTTACTTATCAGCTTTGCGTTGTTTATGATTATCACATTTTTAACTGAAAAAGAAAGCAAACGATAATGGCAAACGAAGGTTAGCGTAAAAAAGTCACATCCTTTATAAAAAAAGGATGTGACTTTTTATGTTTGATTATAATTCACGCAACTATAATCGACCCTTTAAAAACAATTTCCCCTTTACATAAACCTATAACTTGAAGTCTATCTGCATCGTGCACTATCTGTAAAACTACGATGTCTTCTGCATAAATCGGCGAATAAAAATCAAGTTCATATGTCCATGGGAAATCATTAGGCGTTAACAAATTGCTTGAAACCTTACTCCAAACTTTCCCCATTATCAGCATGCCATGAGCGATTCTTCCTGAAAATCCATGACTTCTAGCCTGTTCTTCATCCAGATGGATGGGGTTATGATCACCTGAAACTGCTGCATAATTATCGATATCCTGCTGGGTTAAAAAAAACTGGATTTCAATCATGCCAATTCACTCGCAACAAGGTGAGAGATTCCACTAAAACACAAATCTCCTTCAGCATTGTATAAAAAAAGCGTCTGTTTACTGAATGTATGCCCTTTGCGTACTTTTACATCTGTTAAGGAAATAAATCCGGTATATGTTTCGCCAATGTACATTCTTTGGTGATTTATGCACTGCTGTTTACGAAGGATGACGGGGGCTTGCAACATCCATGGTATTTCGAATAATTTATAGAGATTCATTGGCATTGCGGGCGGGACAGGAATTGTCCGAAATCCCAATTTCCGTGCACTTTCCTTGCTATCATATACGGGATTCAAGTCGCCAAGCATTCGGACGTATTCCTGCACGCGCTCTTTCTGAAATAGGAACGACTTTTTCTCTGTATTCACTCCGTCACCTCAAATAAAACTGCGAGACCGACGCCGCCGGCACTTCCAATGGAGGCGAGCACATATTTCATCCCTTTTCTTCTTTGAACCTCATAAAATAATCGAGTAACCAAAATTGCACCGGAGGCCCCGTAAGGATGTCCTGTCGTCAATGCACCGCCGGAAACATTCAGTTTTTCGTACGGAATCGATAATTCCTGCGCGCATGCCACTATTTTAGAAGCGAAGGCTTCGTTTATTTCAAACAAGTCGATATCCTTAATCGATAGTCCGTTCCGATTCAATAGACTATGGATTGCCCGAACTGGAGAAATTCCGGGATAGTCAGGGTGTACTCCACTCACTATACTATCGGCAAATTGTAGAACGGGCTTCATATTGTGTTCCTTTGCAAGCTTTTCTTCCATAACAAGTACTGCCGCAGCCCCATCGTTGATGCCACAGCTGTTTGCAGCGGTAACGGTGCCAGCTTCTTTACAGAAAATAGGTTTTGCGCGTTTCAGCAACTTTTCTAGATCGCGTTCTTTATAGAAGCATTCATCTATATTCATTTCTCCAACTTCAACAATTTCAGGTTGATACAAACCTTCACGAAAAGAATTCCAACTACGCTTATAACTGAGAAGTGCATAGTCATCCTGCATCTTTTTCGTAATTCCGTACTTTTGTGCGACATTTTCTGCCGCCACACCCATATCGGGATCACCTAAACGGTCAGGAGAAAATCGTGCTCTTCCCGGAAACGGGGAAGTACTGGCACTTTCCATCCCTCCTGCGATATAACAGCTCCCTGCTTTCCCTTGAATGAAATGGCATGCCGTCCGGATGGCTTCAAGGCCCGCGCTGCACTGTCTATCAATCGTCATTCCGGTTACTGATAAAGGAAGCTCTGATTCCAACGCAGTCAAACGGGCAATATTTCCCCCTGGTCCCACAACGTTCCCGAAAATGATTTCATCTATTTCAGATGTAATCCCTGTCGACAATTCCCGGAGAAGAGGTGCCGCAAGAATATGAGGTTCGATATCCCGGAACGTTCCGCCTTTTTTTCCAATAGGTGTCCGTTTCGCTTGTACAACCACCGCTCTCTTAATTTTTGACCACCCCAGTTTCGATTAATTGTTGTACCTGCATACGGGCAATCTTACCGCTAGTCGTATGAGGCATCTCTTCTACGAAAAACCATTTACGAGGAAGTTTGTAAGAGGATAGATTATCCATACACAGCTTTTTTAGTTCCTTCTTGGAGGCATGTCCTTTTATGACGGCAACAGGTATTTGCCCCCAGTATGGATCATTCATGCCGGTGACGGCTGCTTCCTTTACATCGGGATGCTCCAGTAGAACCGTTTCGATTTCTTCGGGAAATACATTTACTCCGCCGTATAAAATCATATTTTTCGCCCGCCCGACGATATATAAGTAACCATCTTCGTCTAAATAGCCCATATCATCAACAGTCACCCAATCGTCGTTATCTTTAATTGATTGAATAACATATGATTCGGGATAAATATAACCGTCAAAAACCATTTGGCTCCTGACAAAAATCTTGCCTATTTCCCGGGGTGAAGCTTCATTCGGAAGGGCGTTTCTAATTTGAATTTCAACGTTATGGAAAGGTCTACCTACTGAACCAAGTTTGTCCTTATTGCTATCATTACACAAAAAAGATACAAAACTTAGTTCACTCGCTCCGTAAAACTCGAACATCTTTCCATGGAGAAACTGCTCCCGGATTTTTCGTTTTGAATCTGCTTCCCATTTTGCTCCTGAAGATATGATTTGTATGGGCTTATCAATGATAACTTCTTCTAAGAGTATCGCTTCTATCATTGTAGGTACGATATACAGTATAGTTATCGGGTAGTTTTTGATGAAGTTCAGTGTAAGTAGGGGAGAAAATTTATCCAGCAAATAGATTGTTCCGCCTAAGTACAATACACTGATTGCCCTGTAAAGAAAATGGGAATGGATGAGTGCACCCGGAATGAGAACGTGATCAGTTTCGTCGATGTGAAAATCATGCCGGCTACATTCGAAACTAGCAATCCATGAATCATGGGAACGAATAAAGGCTTTCGGTACTCCGGTTGTTCCGGAGGTGAAACCCATGTAAAAAGGCATTTTCCCTGAAATATCCTCAGTCCATGAAAATTGACATTGAAGGATTTGCCTTAAAGCATCTTTCCAAATAATTATAGTGTGGGCAGTACCGCTTAGGCGATCGGCCAATTCCGCGGTTGTAATGAGTACTGACGGGGAAGAGATGGTCAAGCGCTGTTCGATCTCAGCCGGTTTCCACTTGGTATCGAATGTGGCGGCCACTCGGCCCGACATGGCGGTACCTGTGAAAAGCTGGAGAAAAGCAATGCTGTTTGGCATGAAAATACCGATAGTGTCAGTAGGATCGGTTGTTGAATGTATCCAATTTGCAGTCTTGCAGACAATTGTATGCCACTCGCGGTATGTAATTGCTTCGGATGCTGTTTGAATGGCAATTTTATCAGGGGTGCTGCGAACTTGCTGTAGATATGAACTTGTAATTGTCGGCACATGGATTCTCCTTTTGTAAGAAAAGCGCAAGGCGCCTGGAGTCTAGACACCGACCCAGGTAGAAAAAATTTTTTACTTTTTTATCGTTAGGTGAAAAGTAATTTTCTGTTGAAAATGGGGTACTTTTTTAATTTGACGACTAGAAATGTTGCGAGAGTTGCTTTGATGATATCACCAGGTAAGTAGACAAGACTCATCTTGACGGCAAGCAGCAGATCAATATTCATAACGAAAGCCTGGACAGGTATGCCAAATAAATAAATAAGGAGAATACCAACTGTCAGGTTGATGGGTAAAATAGTAGCAAACCGAACTTCTTTGAAGCGAGATTGAATAGCCCCTAAGCAAAAAGCTGTTATGGGGTAAGATAGCAAATAACCCGCACTCGGTCCAACAAAAACACTGAGTCCGCCCCGACCGCCCGACAAGAGTGGAAGTCCGGCGGCGACGAGCAATAAGAAAACGATTTGACTGATTGCGCCTAAACGGGCACCTAAAATCCCTCCGGCCAGTAGCACGCCGATTGTTTGAAGTGTAATCGGCACGGGTGTAAATGTTAGGAAGATGGGAGGAAGTAACCCCAAGGCTCCCATAATCGCGGCGAATAAAGCAACATGTGTCATTTCTCGAATTTTCATTAGGCATCCCCATACATAGAATAATTAGTTCATATCAATTATTCTAAGTGTCACTCACCAGTTGTGTCAACAATAATTCGATAATGGTTAACGTAAAGGAGGTTAGGAAAAGAAAATATCCACCCCAAAAAGTTTGAGGTGGATATCATTTGTGGTTCAAAGTGTTTAGAACTCAATATTAATTTTCCCGTTTACTAGCGTTAGACTTGCATCAAACTTCTTATCGGAATTGGAGATAAAACCTTTTATAACATTTGTTTTTCCTTTTGTACATAGCAACTTTACTTGAGTTGGTGTGAGTTTTTTCTTCAAAAATACAGCGGGAAAAGTCTGCTTGCAACCACTTTTATAAGCACTGCAACCGTAAAAGTCTTTGCGTGCAATAATCATGCCTTCATTACAAGCAGGACATGGAGCTACTTCAACTTGTTTATAAGAGGTGCGTTGAGTCGTCTTGCCCACCACATTGGCGGCGAGTTTTGGGTCAATCGGCTTGGCGTTTAATTGGCGCGGTACTTCCTCCAATAAGCTATTGATGAACTTCGCAATGCTGCCGAGAAAGCGCTCCTGTGTTCCTTCACCATTGCCGATTTTGCGTAAATACGCTTCCCATTTTGCGGTCATTGAAGGGCTTGCAAGAAGATTTCCTTCGATTGCCTGACACAGGATGCGCCCTTTATCGGTAATGGAAACAATGTTTTTTGTCACGTCGATATAACCGTGACGCTTGATCGTTTCGATGATACCGCTTCGGGTCGCTTCTGTACCGAGTCCTTCAATTTCTTTTAAAATATCGGTCTCTTTTTTGTCCTCGACGAGCTTCCCGCAAGTTTTCATCATCGCAATTAACTGGCCTTCCGTATACGGTTTTGGCGGCATTGTTTTGCCTTCTTTAATGCCGATATCACTTTCGACGGGTTCGTGCTTCACAAGTGGCGGTAGCGAAGGCTCGTCCTTCTCTTTATCATTTTCCTTCGCTGAACGGAAGAATAACGCTTTCCAACCTTTATCGCGTTCCGTCTTTCCGACTGTGAAGAAGGGGAGACCATTGACGTCTGTTGTCACTTTCGTTTCGGTGTACAGGTAATCAGTATGGAACATGGCGAGTGTAGTACGAACAACTTCTTCATATAAGTTGCGCTCGAGAGTTGAGAGGCCAGCAAGCACCCCCTGTGACGGGATTTTCTTCGTCGGAATGATTGCGTAATGCTCCTGTACTTTTGAACTGTCGACATAGCGCTTTTTCGGAGCGAGTGAGGCGACAGGGAAAGTTTGACCGATAAGCTGTTGGTACTCAGTTACTTGCCCCGCGAGATAAGTGAACTCGCTTGGAGTAATATACCGAGAATCCGTCCTTGGGTACGTCACGAGTTTCTTTTCATAGAGCCCTTGCATTGTCTTCAACACATTCGCGGGACTCGTTTTCCATAGGCGGTTTGCTGTTGCCTGCAGTGTAGAGAGCGCGTGTAGTTGAGGCGGTGGTGTTCGCTTATCGACTGTTTCTACGGATGTAACGACACCGGGCGACTTCGGATGAATATCATGTTTTACGAGAAGGTCCCGAATAATTTCTCTTTTTGGTTCCTTCGCTTTCGCTTTTCCTTTGTATGTTCCATTTGCGGCGGTGAAAGTCGCTTCAATTTCATAAAATGGTTCCGAAACGAATGTTTCAATTTCCTTTTGCCGCTGATAAATAAGGTAAACAGTCGGCGATTGCACCCGTCCGATTGAAAACACGTCCCGGATTCCACGTCCTTGCAGGAGAAGGGAATAAAGGCGGGAACCATTCATACCAACGAGCCAGTCACTTATTTGACGGGCTTTCGCTTCTTCATACATCAGAAGGTCTTTGCGATTATCTTGTAGGTTTGAGAATCCATTTCGCACTTCATCCACTTCAAGCGAATTGATCCATAGCCGTTTGATCGTTTGGTTTTTAGCACCTGTTTGATAATAAATACTATAGAAGATATTCGAGCCTTCACGGTCCACGTCACATGCGTTAATGACAGTATCCGTCCCTTTAATTAGCTTTTTAACAATGGCGAACTGCTTGCTTTTACCCTTTGCGACCTGAAATTCATAGCGTTCCGGTAAAATTGGTAAACTGGCAAGCGACCATTTGGCCCATTTCGGATCGTACTCTTTTGGTTCTTTCAATTCGACAAGGTGGCCAACTCCCCATGTAATGTACGCACCTTCTGAAAAAATTGGGGAAGGCAATAGCTCTAAGTAACCTTCATGCCGACGTACAGAAAAAGCGTCAGCATATGCTTTCGCCTGGCTTGGTTTTTCAGCTAGGATGACCGGTTTCATGAATGCGCCCCTTTTCATAAGCGATAAAACATTTGTTCTTTTATTATCGCATAAAATGAGGGAGAATTCTAATGGAGGTAGGTGATAATTATTCTCAGAAATCTAATTCTGATATAGATTAAAATTTCAAGCGTTTCTTCTAGAAAACTAAATATGAAAAATAAAAAGTGAAAAAGTGCAACGATTGCATGTTGGATTTCGAATATAAGGGTGATGAAATCGAAAGGAGTAGAAAAGTGTTAACTGACAAGCGTTTAATCCGTTACATATTAAAAAAAGGCTCGAATCAAGCTGCCGATGAATTGATTCGACGTTATTATGATGACCTGTATTTTTATCTTTATCGTCAAGTTGGTAATGGAAATGACGCTCTTGATTTAACACAGGAAGTGTTTATCGCTGTGCTAAAAGGATTGGGTTCTTACGATGATCGCAAATCTTCATTCCGGACGTGGCTCTTCCGTATTGGAACCTATAAAGTCATTGATGCACGACGCAAAGTGAAGATGACTTGGTTAGAATTGCATGATGTAGCGTGGGGAGAAGAAAAAGATTTTGATGAAAGTTTGTACCAGAAGGAACTATTAGGGACGATTAATCAATATGTTGCAAGTTTTCGTCCGGAAATTCAGGAAATCTTCCGGTTACGCGTCTATGGGGAATTATCATTTCCAGAGATTGCTTCATTGCTTGCTCAAAATGAAGAGCGAATCAAAGCCCAGTACTATCGGTTGGTTAAAAAAATTAGAGAGGAGTTTCGTGAAGATGAATAGAGAGAGGAAGAACATCCCTTTCACACAGGATGAAAAAGAAAATAGCATTGCTTTTATTTTAAAAGAAGTCAATCTTCAACCAGTAACGTTTAGAGGATTTCTTCGTTCTTATTTTCAAGAAGTTGGTTTCCGTTATCTGTTTTGGGGAATGAGCGATATTTTATTTATTGTTGGTCTTTTGTTGATAGGAGTAGGGATACTGTATATTCCTGATTTAAATCATCTATTTGAGAATGACCATAGTGAAATTTATTTTACTGTTTTTATGGCATCGCCTCTTTGCTATGCCCTCTTGTATTTTCTTGGGATTTGGAAAGAAAGACTGTTGGGAACCTTCGAACTAAAAATGACACTACGCGTTTCTTTGAAGGAACTACTCATTTTACGTATGT
>DYWT01000055.1 GCA_020742515.1 Sporosarcina psychrophila | reverse complement strand
AATTCAGGCAGCAATATGTATGAAGTACGCCATCCGATTTTCTCAACAACTAATGAAGTGGATGGCCAGTCCAGAACTGGTCCATCAATTAGGGTGGTAACGCGGAGAGCTTCTTCGTCCCTTTCCAAGGGATTGAAGGGGCTTTTTTGTATTCCAAAAATAGGTTTATACGTTTTCAACCATCGAGGAGGATTTCACCATGTTTCGAATAAAGGAAGTTATTTCACCCACATTCATAGAGGCGTTAGCACTTGTAGCGTCAATTGTAATGATAATAAGTGTCAGTATCATAAAATTTAAGTCGGTTCCGCATCTGCCGATTTTATTTTCCATATTGTTATTGATTTGCTATGGTCTGGTCAAAAAAGTATCTTACCGTAAACTTGAAGGCGGTTTAGTGCAAGGAGCGGGAGCCGGTATGAGTGCTGTATTCCTATTTTTCTTCATTGGGATATTAATCAGCAGCTGGATGATGAGCGGGACGATACCAACGTTAATTTACGCAGGCTTTAATCTGATAACACCTTCATTTTTCTTCGCAATCGTATTTGTTGTCACTGCAATTGTTGGTGTTTCAATCGGCAGTTCGTTAACGACGGTTGCAACGGTTGGTGTTGCATTTATCGGCATGGCTTCTGTGCTTGATTTGCCAATGGCGATAACAGCCGGTGCAATTGTTTCGGGGGCATTTTTCGGGGATAAGATGTCTCCACTCTCGGATACGACAAATTTGGCATCATCAATCGTCGGCGTCGATTTGTTTGAACATATCCGGAATATGGGCTGGACGACGATCCCCGCTTTTGTTATATCACTAGTTATCTTCGGTGCACTTTCCCCGAGTGTCACAGTGACTGAAGTCGATAAAATTTCCTTTTTCAAGGAAGGGCTTTTGGAAACAGGGATGATTCATTGGTATACGATAATTCCGTTAGTTGTGCTCTTCATTTTAACGATAATGAAAGTACCTGCGCTAATGACATTGGCGTTAAGCTCTATCAGTGCTGTTGGTATTTCATTTTTACATCAAAGCTATAGTGTAACAGAAGTGTTCAAAATATTATTCAGTGGCTTTGTTTCAACGACTGGGATTGTAGACATTGATGCGCTACTCACGCGTGGCGGTATGGAAAGTATGATGTTTACAGTCGGTTTAGTATTGCTTGCACTCAGTATGGGCGGGTTACTATTCACACTAGGAATTGTTCAAACACTGTTGTCGAAAGTCGAAAAACTCTTGAAGAAAGCTTCCTCGGTGATCGCGGCTTCTGCGCTAACTGCGATAGGTATCAATGTATTGATTGGCGAACAGTATTTGTCGATTTTATTGACAGGACAATCTTTTCAATCACAATATGAAAAGGTGGGCCTCGCCGGCAAAAACTTAAGTAGAGTGATGGAGGATGCAGGAACAGTCGTGAACCCGTTAGTGCCATGGAGTGTCTGTGGTATCTTCATCACGGGTGTATTAGGTGTCTCGACAGTGGAATACTTGCCATTTGCATTCTTTTGCCTGTTATCTCCGGTGTTAACGGTATTGTTCGGATTTACTGGGAAGACACTGACGTATACTGCAGATAAGAAGTGATGGGAATTGAAAGTACGATTTGTATAGGAGCACGCCTTTTTTAGGTAGTGCTCTTTTTGTTTGAAAATGAATCATTCTATAGGTTATCGGTTTAATCATGTTTCTCAAACACGAATCGTCATCCAGTAATTTGAGAATGACTATGTATGTAAGTCATCTGTAAAGGGGGCTCGTATGTCCATGAAACCAGGTCAATTATTATTCTTAATAACTTTACTTCTATTGGGATTAGCTGGTTGTAATGAAGCTTATAAAGGAAATCCAATTCCAAAAGACTTTCTTGGAAGTAGTGCTGCAGATATTTTTGTCCTGGACAGCATCGTCTATTCGAACGCACAGGATATAGAATGGGTAAATGAGTTAACGTATTCATTGGGTGAGCAAGTTGGAAAAGTAACAAAACAAACCGACATAGCAGCGGAATTTAAAAGTGGTACCGCTAACAAGTTACCTGTAGGAACAAAAATCTATGAAACAGACACTCCCGTATACATTGTAATAGTGGGCGGTAAGGAGATACCTTATATAGGAATGTATGAAGGGTAGTTTGAGGAATTCCGTTATTCGTCAGCATTTTGTTTACTTTGGACAATCCTCAATTAAAAGCTATTGAAAGCGGAAAGAGTTATGAAGAAAAGGCATAATCCCAAATTGTAAAGCGTACTATCTTATAAAGAATCCAGAAAATGAATTCATTTGTAGGTCAAAAAATGAAAAAAACTTATTACTAGTAGGGCTAGATAAAGGGAGGAGTGGTGACGTACCGCTTGTCTTTCCTAATTATTCAGCCCGTTTTCAACATGTTCTAGAGGTTGCAAAAATAACTTCAAAGGGGTGTATGGCGTGGGTTTACTATTGTATTTAATTATCGGTGGCATCATCGGTTGGTTAGCAGGGTTAATAGCCGGAAAAGATATGCCGGGCGGAGTCATAGGTAATGTAATTGCTGGTATCATTGGTGCATGGATCGGCAGTAGGTTGCTAGGGAATTGGGGTCCGAAATTGGCTGAGTTTTATATCGTCCCGGCCATTATTGGCGCACTTATTTTCGTGATTATTGTGAGTTTTATTATGAAGTCCATGCGTACGAGATATTAATTCGTTAAAATGATTGGTTATATTCAAGCGATTCAATGGTAAAGGGAATAGGAAAACGCTGACTAGTTAAGAAGCTCAGCGTTTTTTTATCGTTCAGAAAAAATGTGTTTCATGTGCAAGTGATGAATACATTTCAAAATCCATTATTTCAAAGAAAACTTTTTGCTATAATTCGTCGCTTCTTTCAGCGCTTTTTCCTCTGTGGGAATCCGCACGGACATCATCCAAACATTCAGCAACGAGAAAATAATAGCAGTGAAATAAGCACTGAATAGTAGGGGAAGAACCAGCAGTTCAGTCGCCACGATTACATAATTCGGGTGACGCACCCACTTATAAGGGCCTTTGTGTACAACATCCGCCCCTGGAAGAATGATGATTTTAGTATTCCAATACTTTCCTAGTGAAGTAAGACACCAAATCCGTGCCGCTTGTGCGGTTAAAAAAATAGCGAGAAATAAAATCCACACTGGAGATAGCGCTCTTTCGAACAGAAAGACCTCTGCAAGAAGGACAATGAAAAACGCTATATGCATAGAAACCATGACGGGATAGTGGGCGGCACCCGCTTCGTAAGCACCTTGGCCGCGCATCCACTTCTCATTGCGCTTCGCGACGATGAGTTCAACGAGACGCTGCAAGATAACGATTGAAATGACAATGGAAAACACCATCTATTAAACACCTCATTCCCATTTCAATAACAGCAGTTCACCGCAAAATCCCGGCCCTAATGCAGCCATCAGTCCATAATCACCAGCTGCAGGTTCACTCTGCATGAACTTCTCCAGAACGTAAAGAATCGTAGGGGACGACATATTCCCGTTGTGACGAAGGACGTCGCGTGAAATATCTGTTTTGGGCGGATCAAACCCTAGCGCCGTCTCATAGGCTTCAAGCACTTTTTTACCACCGGGATGCGCGACGAAATGTGTAATAGCATCTTTTGTCAGTCCTTGTTCACCTAGAAATTCATGGACAAATGGACCAAGCCAATTTGTAATGACGACGGGAATACTTTTTGAAAAGACGACGTAGAGTCCAGTGTTTTTCACATCCCAGCCCATTACATTCTCAGAATCCGGCATCAGTTTTGAAGTAGTAGCAATAACACTAGGCATCGCTTTTTTTACCCTCACCGATGATTTATCACCAGAAACTAACGCACATGCAATACCATCGGAAAACAATGATACGCCTACCAGATTACTTTTTGAATAGTCGTCTTTTTGAAATGTAAGGCTGCATAATTCTGCGGATAGAACGAGGACATTTGCCTCGGGAAATGCAAGACAATATTCATACGCCCTGCTAATTCCGGCGGCACCTCCAGCACATCCGAGCCCCCAGATTGGAATACGTTTCGTATTATCACGAAAAGGAATTTTGTTCATAATACGTGCTTCAATACTTGGTGTTGAAATTCCACTGCTTGAAATGAAAAAGATAGCGTCGATCATAGACGGTTCAATCGGCGCGTCAAGCATTCCTTCCCCTTGAAGGCACGTCAGTATGGCTTGTACACCGAAGTCGACTGTATGATGGATGTATAAATCATTCCGCTCCTCGAAGTCATGCGCTTTGCCGTACCATTCAAGCGGCATGCATACATTGCGTGTCTCGATGTCGCCATTTTGAAAGACTTTCAAAAGTCGCTCAATATCTTTATATTTCTTGCTGAAAAGTGAACGGGTCAATTCCACTGCTTGTTGCTGTTTCACTTCATGAGGCGGTTTGAATGTACTTACAGAAAGAATTTTCGGCATAGGCTACCTCCAGCTTCATTTATATACTACACATAACCTAAATATGAATATACCAAACGCAGATACTGAGCATGCCCACCATATAAACAGTATAATTCATGTAAAATGGAGGGAATGATGATAGGGGGATCGTATATGTCCATCAAATTAAGTATTTTAGATCAATCACCGATTTCTGAGGGCAGTAACGCAATGGAATCATTAAAACATACAGCCCAACTCGCGCAAAAGGCCGAGGAATGGGGCTATACTCGGTTCTGGGTTTCCGAACACCACGACGCAACGACACTTGCCGGTTCGTCTCCTGAAATACTCATCTCACATCTTGCATCTGTTACATCTACAATCCGTATTGGATCCGGCGGTGTCATGTTGCCTCATTACTCCGCCTATAAAGTCGCCGAAAATTTCAAACTGCTTGAAGCACTTTTTCCTGGACGGATTGACGCAGGAGTTGGCCGTGCGCCGGGTGGAATGCCGCGGGCTACATATGCCTTGCATGACGGGAACTACCGGGATGTCAATAAATTTCCGGCTCAAGTAGATGACTTGCTCATGTATTTGAATGATACAATGCCAGCGGATCATACTTATCAAGGATTAAAAGCGACACCTGTCCTTGAAGAGGCGCCGCCGGTCTGGATGCTGGGCTCGAGCCAAAGTTCCGCCCTTCTTGCCGCAGAAAAAGGGCTGCCGTATATGTTTGCGCAGTTCATCAACGGAGAAGGCGGCCAAACGTATGCGAACCATTACCATACAAGGTTCCAGCAATCTGCTTATTTACAAACGCCGAAGCAGGCAGTCGCTGTATTTTTCGCTTGCGCGCAAACGGAAGAAGAAGCGGAACGGATTATTTCGTCACTTGATTTGACCATGGTCATGCTTGAACAAGGAATGCCCTCAACAGGAACGCCTTCGCCCGAAAAGGCACAGGCTTACCCATACAGTCATTATGAACAATTGCGAGTGCTAGAAAATCGCAAACGGATGATTGTTGGTACACCAAAAGTAGTACGGGCAGAAATCGAAAAGATTGCAGAAGAGTACAATGCGGATGAAGTAATGCTCGTCATGATTGCTTACGATTTCCAAGACAAGCTGAAATCCTATGAATTGATTGCCAAAGAAATGTTATCCTGAAAAATTGACTACCCTTCAACTTACGCATAACTTGTACAAAAGATGACAAACTGATAAAAAATCTATCAATACCCGTACAGTTTTCGTTTTGCTAGAGTAATTTTATGTAACGACATAGATTAGCGCTGTCTTCGGACGGTGCTTTTATTTTGTTTGAAAGAAATAAATTTAATTTCGAAGGAACTTTTAGTAGGGTTAACTACTCTAATTGGTAAAGAAGGATATAGGAAGGGGAGATTGCATTTGCGGTCACATCGATTTCGGATTCTAAATGATTGAAAAGCATAAAAACTTTTTGAAAATGGTATGGGCAATTGTGGTAGTGTAGTAGTAATAAAGGGGGTTCAAGTTATGAGTTTATTGGTATTTTTCCCCGTCTTAATTTATTGGGGAATTATAATATTTGGTATTTATGCAGTTCTTACTATTGTAAAGTCAGCGAAACAAAGAAATGAATATCTGAAAGAAATACGGGATGAATTGAAGAAAAAGGTATAGATTGTTGATAATGTAAGGAATACCTAAATGGAAGCTATTTACAATAAAAGGCTATATTGCGGAATTGATTGCATAGGAATTAGTTGTAGGATTGCTATTGTACTTATTGTGTTTTTTCTTCAAGCGTAATAAAGAAAAGGGTAAAGTCCATTCAAATACAAAACAACCGTGTAATCGAACTTTGAGAAGAATTAAGAGATAAAAATAACGATAACCATAAAACGCGGAACTTCATTGTTCAGCGTTTTTTTGCATGGTCGTTTGTAAAATGAGTTTATGATGCAGTCAGACCAACAAAAAAGAGCTCAACCGATTATGGTTTAGAGCTCGCCCTCTATTGTTAGTTTGGCTTTTGCCTGTAATTCAAGCGATATCGCCAGGCTTTTTCCCTACAACTCTACAAGCTGTGTACACAGCTTCTTCAAACTCTCTTCGAATTTCAAATCACTTTCTTTAGAACGCTTTTTGGGCCCGCGTAATCGACCGCCGGCCATTCGAACTTTCTGAGCTGTATGACGGGCATACAACAGCTGGTCAATGTTCTCCTCCGTATAAAGTCGTCCGTTTTGATCGATTGGATGGCCTTTTTTTGCAAGCACCATAGCGGCCAAACCGTAATCCTGGGTAACGACAATATCATCTTTCTGTACGCGATTCACAAGCACAAAGTCGACTGCATCTGCGCCTTTCGAGACGATGATTGTTTCTGCCCCATCCCGATGCATTTCATGTGTTGTATCACAGATAAGAATGCAACGAAAACCGAAAGTCCCTGCTATTCGGATTGTTTCTTTCACAACCGGACAAGCATCTGCATCAATTAGAATTGTCGTCATCAAGCAGCACTCCTTTACCTGTATTATGTCAAACTTGATGAATAAAGAACCCATATTATATTACTCATTGTTGATACTTGGAGAAGTCAATTTAAAAACCGATGTACCTACAATTTCAGCAACGTTAAGAAGTCGTTCCTTGCTTATTTTCTCAATTGTGTCTTCTGGTGTATGATACCACTCTTCAACTGGATCATATATGAACAACGCTGCGTCAATTCCCGCATTATGAAACGGTGTGTGATCGCTTCTGTCTCCGAAGTCAGTCTCGATTGATTTACCATTCAGAACTTTATTTGCTCTGCTCGCAGCTTTTGTAACGGTATTATCAGCCCCATCTATTGTTTGGATGGATAATTCGCCTGCATCGGCACTGCCCACCATATCCAAGTTGAACATGGCGATAGATTGTTTGATTTCATCTTTCGTAAGTGCACTTACATACTTTTCAGATCCGTATAAACCTTCTTCTTCTGCGCCGAAAAATAAGAATCGGATTTCTTTATTAGTTGGAACCACTTTAAATATCCTTGCCAGTTCAAGCACAACTGCTGTACCGCTCGCATTGTCACTTGCACCGGGTGCTTCATCAACAGAGTCATAATGAGCGCCGATTAGTATGATATCATCATTCGATTCTGTAGAGGGTTGTTTAGTAGCAATCAAGTTTTGTGATGTTGCCTTTTCAATACGGGCGCCTTCAATTGAGACTGCAGCATTGGCGGATTTTACGGATTTTACAAAATCGAGAAGCTTCCTTCCTTCTTCGTAGGTAAGAGCAAGTGCTGGAATGAATTCCTCATATCGCTCTCTGCCAAGAGACCATTTATCAATTTCCGATTCATCAGG
>DYWT01000054.1 GCA_020742515.1 Sporosarcina psychrophila | reverse complement strand
CTTTAGTTGCAATAATATCTATTTTTTCGAGTAAAAATTTTTCTTCGACAGTACCAACTACTTTATTCGCTTCATGCAGGATTTCGTTTCTTGCTTCAACAAACTCTTCACTTGATAGAATTTCTTCAAATTGCATTTCCACTTCTGGTGTAATATCTACCTGTTGGAAGAAAGCATCGATTTCTTCTTGTGGTACATTGTACTTACTTGGAATTCCTGTTACGTTAGGCACCGATTTTACTAAGTGCCATAAATTATCTGGGAAGTAATAAAATTCTACATTTAACTCTACTAAAATATATCCGCTAATTACGCTACTTATTTTCTTCGTATTCTTTCGGACTTCCCTCAAGTCTTTGGAGAGCTCACGGATGCTGTCTTTGTACGTTTCAAGCAAGGCAAGAGAATTGGCATCTTTGTATGCTTTCAGTTTGTCGCAAGCGATGCGAAGATTGTTTAAACCTGCTTGAATTCTCTTTACATACAAGTGTTCCGAAATATCATTTGTATTTAACTCGGAAAGATCAATAACAGTACTGTCTTCACGAATAATTTCTGTGAATGTTTCCATTGCATAGATAGCTTTAACCATTGAATCGCCTGCTCTATTCAAAACAGTATTCAACATCTTTTTCACTTCAATTTCCGCTCCGCTACGAACCTGAACTACAAAGTAAGCCATTTCTACCTATCTCCCTTCTATTAATCCACTAATTGAGCGATTTGTCCCTATTCTGCCTGTCCTAGTCTTACTACTGCCGCTGTCAAATATTGTGCCCTCCCTCTCGTTAAAAAAGATTCACTTTACCATCACAGTTTTTTCATTTTCGAACTTCTTTACTGGTGAAACCATGCATCCAATATTGAGGGGCTTCATCTGTTTAATCGCTGTATTCAGTTCTTCTTCTGTATAGATTCCATATTTAGACAATGCTTTCCAGATCTTTTGAAGCTCTTCCTGCTTCATCAGCTTCCCCATCCTTCCCGCCCTTATTGGGTTCTTTGTATAACACCATTTGTCGCCTTTTTCGTAATACACTTGAAAGCTATTCTGATCAACACAATATTCTCAAACTGTATTTAACCTATTTACTTGATCCCATACTTCTGTTATGGGCCGCATAGGTCCCCTAAAAAACTTTCATATTTGTCATCGATTAAATAACCCTACCGATAATTTGTTTGTCATTCCCCTTTACTTTTTTCCCCAAATCAACTTTCGTGGTTACCGATTTGGTAACTGGCTTCCAAAAAAAATCTATGGAAGTTCTAATCAATACAGAATCTTGTGGAATTGGAATTGTAAGATTGATTGAAAGTTGTTGTACCATAATGATTCACCTCACTTTTAATTTTAAATTCATTATTATAAACTTTACGTTGAATCAATCTTCAAAAAAAATAGCAACAGGTACTTTTAATTGTTTTGCAATTACTTCTAATTCAGCAGTAGTAATTGGTCGTTGCCCCCTTTCCTTCATGCTGTAAGATTGTACCGTAATGCTAAGCTTCTCTGCGATAACTGATTGATTTAAATTTAACTCCTTCCGGATAAACCTGAGTTTCTCATTTACGGACCTTGTCATTTATTCACCACCCAAACTTCATATTCAACGTAAAGTTTAATTTATATCCTAACCTTATTCAACTTTACGTTTATTGTCAAGTGTAAATTTAACTTTTAGTTGAAAAGACTTAACTTTACGTTGAGTTAGGGTATAATTACTTATAGAAAAGTAAAATGGAAATGGTGATCATATGAGTTTAGGCTTTCACTTAAAAAAGGAAAGAGAAAAAAGAAATTGGTCACAAGTAGAAGTAGCAAAGAAAGTCGGTATTACCAATGCTGTATTATCGAACTATGAAAGAGATTATCGAGATCCTGATACAGAGACATTAAAGAAGTTAGCAGATCTTTATAATGTTTCAACTGATTTCCTTCTTGGACGCACTGAAAACTCTTCCCCCATGAATAAGGATGAAGAGGCATTCCAAAAGGCTATTTCCGATCCCGATTTAAAACGTTGGTATTCCGAATTACCCAACTCTGATGAGGAAGACTTACAAAAGTTGAGAAAAATGTGGGATATTATTAAAAATGAGGACAAATGAAACACCTTTTAAAATATGAGTTACTAACCCTATCTTTTTATTCAAGATAGGGTATTATTATAAACAATATGCGAACATATATTCCCAAAACTGTAAAGGTGTTGAATTAAATTTGAAAACATCATATCTATCTTCATTAGAAGAAAAGGTTTTTTCGATTTATGATTCTCTAAAGATCTTAGAGCCATCACAGATTTATCATGTCAATCTTATCGAAGATCTTTCTACCATGTTAAAAATAAAAGTTTATTACTTTGATGAACCAAGTGAAGCAAATAATTTAGGTGGAGTTTATCGGATTTTTTTAAATGTAAACCAATCTAAACAGGCAATTTGGCAAGACTTTGCTCATGAACTGGCTCATATCTTGCGCCATGAAGGATATCAGTGGTCAATGAACAAGCCTTTCCGGGAGTATCAGGAATGGCAGGCAGAGCAATTTGCATTCCACTTCTGTATTCCAACGTTTATGTTGAATCATTTAGAGTTACCAAGACTTAAATGCGAAGCAGTTGGATTTATTGCGACTTTATTCAATGTTGAACCTACTTTTGCAAATGCTAGATTGGAAAAGTGGTTACTGAATCAAGAAGTTTTTTATTTGGATAGGTTATAAAGTCATTTAATTGAAGGGAAAGTATAATAATGGTTAGAAATTCACCAAGTAAAAAATCAACCTCCTTCAACCTTATCAATCACAATGGAGCACATATCCATTGGGGGCTTCCCCCACCTGCGGTGTATTTCCATGCTATTATAAGAACATTTGTTCATAAAATATCCTAATGTCTTAAAATCATATGACATCGCAGATTCTTAAAATTTATTGTAAAGGAGAATTTGAAATGACAGTGAAAAAAGCCGCGTTATATGTCCGCGTAAGTACCCTGCACCAAATCGACAAAGATTCTTTGCCGTTTCAACGTCAAGAGCTCGAAAATTACGCGAAATACGTACTTGGTATAAAGGACTTTGAAATATTCGAAGACGCGGGTTACTCCGCAAAGAATACAGACAGGCCCGAGTACCAAAAAATGATGAAGCGCATACGCGATGGTGAGTTTACGCATATGATCGTCTATAAGATTGATAGGATTTCTCGAAACCTTAAAGACTTTTCTGAAATGTACGAGGAATTGAAGGACTACAAAGTGACTTTCGTTTCAAGGAATGAACAATTTGACACTTCTAGTGCAATGGGTGAAGCCATGTTGAAAATCATTCTGGTGTTTGCCGAACTCGAACGAAAAATAACTGCTGAACGTGTATTTGCAATCATGCTCTCACGTGCGGAAAAGGGCTTGTGGAACGGCGCGACTGTGCCCCTTGGTTACGTATGGTCAGATGAAATAAAATTCCCAGTCATTGATCCAGAGGAAGAAAAGGTTGTACAATACGTTTATAATTTGTACGAATCTTTACGATCGACGTTGAAGGTAGCGTATCGCTTGAACGATGAGGGGATTAAAACCAAGCGTGGTGGTAGGTGGACGGCAAAAACGATTCGCGATATTCTAAGAAATCCGTTTTATATTGGTACATATCGTTACAACATGCGTGAGAGTGGTGGCAGTAGACGCCTGAAAAATAAAGACGAATGGGTAGTAGTGGAGGATAATCACCCGGCAATCATCGACAAGGAGCAGTCCAAACGCGTCAATCAGCTGCTGTCAGATAATTATCGAGGGTTAACGGATGTGCAACGTGCTGATATTCACAAACACATCTTTTCAAAAATGATCTACTGCGGTAAATGTAACGCGCTACTCACGTCTGGACTAGACTCAGCACGAAAAGACGGGTATCGTCCATCTCGCTACACTTGCATTACCTCCGGTGGCACGAAGCGATGTAGCAACTACGTGAGCGATATTATTATTGGACCATTTATCTTTAACTACGTTTCTAACTTGATTCGCTTACAAGAGAGAATGACACCAAAACATTCAACGCGTGACATGGAGCGTGCACTTTTGCGCGGGAATACTTTTATTGATGTAGTGGGTGTAGATAACACCGCATTAAACGAAACGTATTTTGCGCTTACGAACGGTATGCCTGGTCAAGAATACCTTTTGGCCACGGATGATGAAATAATTATGCCTAACTTAGAAGCCGAGCGATTGCAAAGAGAAGCGAAAAAATACGGAACTGCTTTATCTCGTTTGGAAGAGTTATACTTATTCGGAGAGGACGGTATCAGTCAAAAGGATTATATTTTTAAGAAGCGTGATCTTCAGGAGCAATTGGAAGAAATCGAAACTGAGATTAATTCATTACAACAAAAAGATGGCGATACAACAAGCGAGGTATTCGTTGATAACGCTCAACATTTTTTAATCACCAAAGAGATGCAGCAAGCTCGCCACGTAGATCATCGATCCCTATCGGATATAGTCGGCCGCGAGCCATTATCTGATTTTGTTCACACGATAATTGATAATATCATTGTTTTAGATAAGCGTGTGCAATCCATTACTTTTAAAAACGGTATCACGCACACATTTGCGTATAGGTCTCTTTTGCAAAGTCAATCTACTGCACCAGCCAGGATGCAGTACAGGGATTATGAGGGAGCTATGCTGCAACACTTGAAGGAAAACGGACCTACTTCTCGAGCCAATTTGCAAAAGGCTACCAACATTTCTCGCGATGGAGTTTATAAACTATTGGCCGAATTAATCGAGCGTAGGCTTGTCGTGAAAACAGGTCAATCTACAATGACGCTCTATCAATACAATGAAAAAACCACTTAAAATGTTGATTTTAAGTGGTTTTTGCCAAGCGCCTTAACCCTTACTGCTAAAGGTTTCCGACGCAATCATATTTAAGTTTACTACTGCACAGCCCAATGTATGGAAAGCGACCGAAGACACAACTGCTCACCTCTTTCACTCAAATTCGTAAGACATTGCAGACAATAAATACAGTGGTGCCGTTTCTGTCCGCAGTATTCGCGGACCCAGCGCTATTGGTAGAAAACCTGCTAAACGTAGTGTTTCGGCTTCTAACCTAGACAATCCGCCTTCAGGTCCAAATACAACAAGTACCGTTTGTTCATGGTAGACGTTTTTCAGACGGTCCGCAATTTTATGCGGCTCCCCACTTTTTGCGTCTTCTTCATCCGCAAATAGAAGTACATCAAATTTTTCTGATTCTGCGATTAACTGCTTAAAAGAAAATGGAGTCCGCACTTCTGGGATAATCGTACGATGACATTGCTCTGCGGCCTCTTTAGCAATTTTACGAAGCCGTTCAACTTTTTTATCACCTTTTTTGTCATCCCATTTAACAATAGATCTTTCGGCTTGAAAAGGGAAAATCCCTGCCATACCAAGCTCTGTTCCTTTTTGAACGATTAAATCGAGTTTGTCGCCCTTTGGGAGGCCACAAGCAATCGTTACTTTAACAGGCATTTCGTTTGTCTGAAGGGGTTCCCCTTTGCGCTGAATTACAACGCCGTCAGGCAAAATTTCTGTGATTTTCGAAACGAAAGCTTCACCTTTAGTAACTGCAACGACGTCATCATCAACTGTCATTCGCATAACACGCACGATATGTTTACCGTCATCTCCAGTAATTATTGCATTACCTTCTCCATTAAATGTAGATTGCAAAAAATAGCGTTGCAAACCGTTACACGCTCCTTTTTCGAGCGATAATAGCAACCCAATCTTCCATTAGAACGGATTCGACAATCTCAAAACCTTTGCTGATCAAATCTTCTTTAACAAGATCGCGTTTCTGTCCGATGATTCCCGAAACAATAAACAAGCCTTCTTCCGGCAAAATTGAATATGCATCCTGTGAAAAGGAGATGATAACTTCTGCAAGGATATTTGCAATGATAATTTCAGCTGGCTCTTTCACAGAATCCAATAGATTTCCATGCATTACTTTTACCGTTTCCTCAACATGATTCAGCGCAATATTTTCTTTAGCAGCTACAACTGCAACCTGATCCAAGTCAAGTGCATGGACACGCGATGCCCCAAGGAGGGCTGCTCCAATTGCCAGTACTCCCGAACCCGTTCCTACATCGACAACGGTGTCACTTGGCTTGACATACTTCTCAAGCGCTTGTAAACACATGACCGTTGTAGGATGGGTGCCCGTTCCAAACGCCATGCCTGGATCAAGTTCAATAATCAATTCATCTGATTCAACAGGTTCATATTCTTCCCATGTCGGTACAATCGTAAAACGGCCGGAAATTTTGACAGGATGGTAGTACTTTTTCCATGCAGTTGCCCAATCTTCCTCATCTACTTCATTTGTTTGAATCACATTTTGACCGGCGTTGATTCCAAATTCCGCCAATCCATTGATAGACTGATCAATGTCTTTCATCGTCTCGATAAGGAAGCTATTAACAGGCAAATATGCTTTTAAGATGACGCCATCTGTAGGGAAATCATTTTTGTCGAGTGCCCATATTTCACCATAACGGTCTTCGTGGATACGATTAGGCTCTGCCGAATCTTCGATAACAACTCCACTTGCACCTGCTTCGTGTAAAATATTTGCTACTGCTTCAGTTGCTTCATGCGTCGTGTGAATAGAAACTTCCGACCACTTCAAATGAATTCATCCCTTTCAGTCGCCTTTAATTGAACGTTTGATTTTATCGAACAGTGAACTTGAATATTCATCAAGTGAGTCGCCGCTAATCGCTGCAAATTCACGCATCAGTTCCTTCTGTTTTTCAGTCATCTTCTTAGGCGTCAACACTTTCACAACTACGTGCTGATCTCCGATACCGCGACCATGGACGTTTTTAACGCCTTTGCCTTTCAAGCGGAATCGTGTTCCCGTTTGTGTGCCTGCTGGAATTTTCAAATTCACATTGCCGTGCACAGTCGGCACTTCAATTTCATCGCCGAGTGAAGCTTGCGGGAAGGAAAGGTTCAGTTCTAAATAGATGTCATCGTCTTCACGGATAAATTTCTCATGCTGTCTGACACGGAATACGATATACAAATCGCCCGCAGGTCCTCCGTTATGACCAGCTTCACCCTGTCCAGACACCCGAAGCTGTTGACCGTCATCGACCCCTTCAGGAATCGTGACTTTAATTTTCTTCTTGTTCGTCACTCTACCTGCACCATGGCAAGTTGAACACTTTTCAGGAATTATTTTACCAGTTCCTTGACAGTGCGGACATGCCCGGCGGTTGACCATTTGGCCAAGCGGCGTATTTTGTGTAACACTGATTTGCCCTGAACCACCACAATGTGTACACGTCTTAGGCGTAGTCCCTTTTTTGGCACCTGAGCCATCACACGTATCACATGTTTCTTCTTTCGGTATTTCAACTTCCGTTTCCTTGCCGAAAACAGCCTCCATGAAATCAATATTCATCGAATACTGTAAATCGTCTCCTTTTCTTGGGGCATTCGGATCACGTCGACGGGTATTTCCACCGAAAAACGTACTGAAGATATCATCGAAACCAAAGCCATCAGCTCCACTGCCACCACCGAAACCGCCAAATCCTTGATTAGGATCAGTATGGCCAAATTGGTCATAATTCGCTTTTTTCGAGTCATCGCTCAATATCTCATAAGCCTCGGTCACTTCTTTGAATTTCTCAACTGCATCATCCGCTTTGTTCAAGTCTGGATGGTATTTTTTCGAAAGCGAACGATATGCCTTCCTGATTTCATCTTTTGAAGCGGATTTTGACAATCCCAATACATCATAATAATCTCTTTTACTCATTATTTCACTCTCCCGAAATACTTTGGATATCGCCTATTGTATCATTAAATATTGAAAAGCGTAAGCGTATGGTTAGCCCCGAAATGTAGATGGGATGCAGTTCAATCCCTCTCCATTATATGATTCAAATCGTATGAAGTAAGGTGCTGAAATCTATATTGCACAATAAAAATCGGAAAAGCCAAAGCCGGAATATCGGACTTTGACTTTTCCGTCAACAATTACTCTTATTTATTTTCTTTGTCGTCTACTTCTTCAAAATCAGCGTCAACCACACCATCGTCCTGAGGTTCGCCTGCATTTTCAGCGCCTTCAGCCGCTGCTTGTTCATACAACTTCATAGTCATTTGTTGAACGATTTCATCCAGTTTTTCTTTCTTAGTACGAATTTCGTCAAAATCAGCTGCTTCAAGCGCAGTTTTCAACTCTTCTTTCGCTTCTTCGACACTTTTCACTTCTTCTTCGGAAACTTTTCCTTCGAGATCTTTTAATGTCTTTTCAGCCATGAATACAAGTTGATCTGCTTCGTTTTTCAAGTCCGCTTCTTCTTTACGCTTTTGGTCAGCTTCAGCGTTTGCTTCTGCATCTTTCACCATACGTTCGATTTCTTCGTCACTTAGACCTGAGCTTGCTTGAATTGTAATATTTTGTTCTTTTTGTGTACCAAGATCTTTCGCTTTAACTGTAACAATACCATTTTTATCAATATCAAATGTTACTTCGATTTGTGGAACGCCACGTGGTGCTGGCGGAATGTCAGTCAATTGGAAACGACCAAGCGTTTTGTTGTCCGCAGACATTGGACGCTCACCTTGCAATACATGAATGTCAACCGCTGGCTGGCTATCCGCCGCTGTTGAGAATACTTGTGATTTGCTTGTCGGAATTGTCGTGTTGCGTTCAATGAGTTTAGTGAATACGTTCCCCATCGTTTCAATACCAAGTGAAAGAGGTGTTACGTCTAGAAGAACAACGTCTGTAACGTCTCCGCTTAAGATTGATCCTTGAACAGCTGCACCAAGAGCAACTACTTCATCCGGATTAACGCCTTTATATGGCTCTTTACCCGTTTCTTTCTTGATTGCCTCTTGGACTGCTGGAATACGAGTCGATCCACCAACAAGAATTACTTTATCAATATCAGATGCAGCAAGCCCTGCGTCTTTCATTGCTTGACGTGTCGGTACCATTGAACGTTCAACAAGGTGAGCAGTCAATTCATCGAATTTCCCGCGTGACAATGAAATTTCAAGGTGAAGTGGACCTGCATCGCCTGCTGTTATGAATGGTAGCGAAATTTGTGATGTTGTTACACCTGAAAGATCTTTTTTCGCTTTTTCAGCAGCATCTTTTAAACGTTGCATCGCCATTTTGTCTTTTGACAAGTCAATTCCGTTGTCTTTCTTGAATTCCTGAACAAGATAGTCAATGATAACTTCATCAAAGTCGTCTCCGCCAAGTTTATTATCTCCGGCAGTTGATTTAACTTGGAAAACACCATCGCCAAGTTCAAGGATTGATACGTCGAACGTACCGCCTCCAAGGTCATACACTAGAATTGTTTCATCATCATCTGTTTTATCAAGACCATATGCAAGTGCTGCTGCAGT
Organism: Sporosarcina psychrophila; assembly: GCA_020742515.1. Taxonomy (GTDB): domain Bacteria; phylum Bacillota; class Bacilli; order Bacillales_A; family Planococcaceae; genus Sporosarcina; species Sporosarcina psychrophila_B. The sequence goes on along the minus strand of DYWT01000054.1, from coordinate 32,155 downwards.
TGGCTCGTTGATGATCCGTTCTACTTCAAGACCAGCAATTTTACCAGCGTCCTGTGTCGCTTGACGTTGTGCATCGCTGAAGTAAGCAGGGACAGTAATAACCGCTTTTGTCACTTTTTCACCTAAATACTCTTCGGCATAGCCTTTCAAGTACTGAAGAATCATTGCAGAAACCTCTTGAGGTGTATATTCAGTGTCTTCCGCTTTCACTTTGAAATCCGATCCCATATGCCGTTTTACTGACATGATTGTGTTTGGATTTGTGATCGATTGGCGTTTCGCAACTTCTCCGACTTGACGCTCGCCGTTTTTGAACGCAACGACAGATGGTGTCGTACGGTTACCTTCCGGATTTGGAATAACTTTCGGCTCTCCGCCTTCATAAATTGCTACTACTGAGTTTGTTGTCCCTAAGTCAATACCGATAATTTTACTCATAATCAAATTCCTCCTATATATGTGCTACATTTTTATTCGTTTACTTTAACCATTGCTGGTCGAAGAACACGATCTTTCAACATATAACCAGCTTGCATTTGTTCAAGTACAATTCCCGATGGTTTGTCTTCATCTGACCCTGTCATAATCGCTTGGTGGAAATTCGGATCGAACTCTTGATCCAAGGCTTTGATTTCAACGAGTCCTTCATCTTCAAGGGCTTGAACGAATGTACGATAAATCATGTCTAATCCCGCCATCATCGTTTGCGCTTCTTCAGTTTTCGCTTCGACGGTAAGTGCCCGTGCAAAGTTATCAAGAACTGGAATCAGATTTGTAACGACACTTTGGGCGCGATACTTTTGCAGTGCTTCTTTATCAAGCGAAGCTCTTCTTTTGTAATTTTCATAATCTGCTAGAAGCCTGAGCCGCTTGTTTTCCTCTTCTTTCAGTTTTTCAGTTAGTTCTTGCACAATAGTGTCTTCCCCGTTTTCAACGAGTTCAATCTCTTCAATAATTTCATCTGGTTCGATTGTTTCGTTTGCATGTTCGGAAGTTTCTACTGCAACCTCTTCATTTTCTTCAATTTCATCGTTTACATTTGTCATTAGTCGTTCCTCCCTGCTGTTCCGCCGCCGATTGTCAGCCTTGCCAATTCTCTGGACAAATCACTACTCATTAAATCAAGCATCGTAATGACTCTTGCATAATCCATCCGTTTGGGACCGATGATGGCGATGGAACCCGTCATATTGTCGCCGGCCGAATACGTCGCTGTAATTACACTGCAATCTTCCATTGCATTGTGATTATTTTCAGAACCGATACGGACATGAATGCCTGTCATACCTTCCTGGAAAAACGTCATCGCTGGTGCACCTTTGTCCATTAGCTCGAAAAACGTTTTCATCTTGTGAATGTCATTGAATTCAGGTTGTTTCATCATGTTCATTTTACCGCCAAAATATAGGCGTTCCTCCGGTTCGATTGAAATCGCCCGTTGAAATGATGCAAACAAATCGCCTGCGTGATGAATATGACGTTCCAATACCGATTTCGTTTCCATGGCAAGTATCCTCTGAATATGGACTAGCGGAGTACCGATAAGCCGTTCATTCAGGATGTTCACCATTTTTTCGATATCTGATGCGGTGAAGCCTTCTGGAACATTGAATAACCTATTCTCAACACGACCGTTGTCCGTGACAATAATGGCTACAGCTGTCTTCTCATCCAATGGAACGATCGAAAAACGTTTCACCGCATGGGACGATGTATCGGGGCCGAGAAGAATTGACGTATAATTCGTCAAGTCGGACAAAATTGTTGCCGATTTGCGTATTAACTCTTCCGTCTCAACGATTTTTTCCCGAAATATCGAACGTAAGTGGATGCTGTCTTCTGTGTTCAGCTTTTCAGTCGATAATAGGTGGTCCACATAAAATCGATATCCTTTTTCGGATGGTATTCTGCCGGATGAAGTATGGGTTTTTTCGAGATAACCCATCTCTTCAAGGTCAGCCATTTCGTTCCGTATTGTCGCAGGACTAAATGGAGCTTCCGGCTTTTTGGATAGCTGCCTCGATCCGACAGGTTGTGCGGATTCGATGAAATCGTCAACCGTCAGTTGCAAAATTAGCAATTGTCTGTTCGTCAACATAGTCATCACTCCTGTTAGCACTCTATAACTGCGAGTGCTAATACTACTGATAATTTAACAAATACAGATCGAAGTGTCAACGGATTGACTCAAGATTATTTAAGAAATTGCTGGAACACATCGTTTCCTCTGTAAACACCACGATGCGTTAATTTGACCGCATCGTCCAATTGCTCAACAAGCCCATCTTTAATAAGAGAGTGCAGAGTTTCCCCGTATACATCTTCTAGCGATTTCCCGAACTTTTCTTGGAATAATGAGATGGATACTCCATTTGACTTGCGTAGTCCAAGAAACATTTCTTCTTCCATCGCTTCTGTTTCTGTCACTAGATGCGTCTGCTGCAATGGACGTTCTCCCACTGCTGTTTTCTCCATATATTTAGCAATCGGACCGATGTTGGAGTATCTTATTCCATTTACATACCCATGTGCACCCGCTCCGACACCTGCGTATGTTGCATTTTCCCAATAGATAAGATTATGGATTGATTCATGGCCTGGAATAGCAAAGTTACTAATTTCGTAACGCTTGCGTCCTTCACGTTCCATCTGCTCGATTAACAGTGTAAACATTTCCGTTTCAATATCTTCCCCCGGCAACGGCAATCTGCCTTTATTCATCAAATTATAAAAAACTGTTTTCGGCTCAACGATGAGTGAGTACCCAGAATAATGGGGAAGATCTAGGGAAAGCGCCTTATCAAGCGTATCTTGCCATTGCACGATTGTTTGCCCCGGCAAACCGTAAATTAGATCAATACTTATATTATCGAAACCAGCTTTTCTTGCTTCCCCGACAACACGCGTGGCGTCATTAGGACCATGCGTTCTGCCGATTTTCGTTAATAGTTCCGCGTCAAATGACTGGACCCCGATGCTCAGCCTGTCCACTCCGCCATTTTTTAGGACAAGTAGTTTGCCGTACGTCAGCTCGTCCGGATTTGCTTCTGTTGAGAACTCTTTCAATGAACTGACATCTACATATTCGTGGATAATCTCAAGCAACCGTTCTAATTGTTTTTCAGACAGCGAAGTCGGCGTACCGCCCCCCAAGAAAACCGTTTCAACATCTTTGAATGAAATGCCTTCCTGCTGCATGATTGCTAGTTCCTGCCCCATTGATTCGATATATTCATCGACAGGCTGATTTTTGAAAAATACTTTATTGAAATCACAGTAATGACAAATTTGATGGCAAAACGGAATGTGGATATACATACCCCTCATACCGTCACTTCCTTCCTTTAGTTAGAAAATCGTAAACACCTTATATAAGAGGCTTATGGCCCCTAGTTCTTAGACTTTGGAGTCCTTACACGGAAAAAAGAGGGCTCGATGCCCCCTTCTCCGTTTATTAATTCCTTTTTCATCACTAATACAGCCATAAGAGCGTCTTGTTAATTAGGCTTACTAAATAGTATCATACAGTATTATGAAGTATCCTACAAACGTTGAGCTGATAAGTGTTTACGACGCTCTTTATTATCAATCTTCAACGTGGATATTTACGTATAATTAGGTTTATTTGCGTATGTAGCTGAATACTTTTTTCATCCACTAATAGCCAATTTTCACTTAATGTCGTACCATATGTCTAGAAGATATCTATTAATGAAAGTGCTCATTTCTTTTGTTTAAGTACATGACATTCATTGAAAGTGCTAAAACAATTTAACCCTGCATTCGGGTTATCGTCGTATCATTGCTCGTAACAATTTTCCTTTTTAAACCTGAGGAAGCGAAAGAAGTGTTTTATACCAACTTAGAGGAGAATTATTTATGAAGAATCAAAAAGTCACATTGGCCATCTTACTAATGAATTTATTTATCGCTTTTCTCGGCATCGGCCTCGTTATTCCGGTACTTCCTACAATTATGAATGAGCTTAGGATCAGCGGTGAGGTCGTCGGGTATATGATGGCGGCATTCGCAATTACACAACTTATCGTCTCACCGTTTGCCGGGCGGTGGGCTGACAAATACGGTCGCAAAGTAATGATTGTAATCGGCCTATTTGTATTCGGTTTCTCAGAATTTTTGTTTGGATTCGGTAAATCAGTTGAAGTTTTATTTGTCTCGCGAATGCTCGGCGGAGTCAGTGCAGCATTTATTATGCCCGCTGTAACCGCCTTTATCGCAGATATTACAACGAACGCTACAAGACCAAAGGCAATTGGCTATATGTCTGCCGCTATTAGCACAGGTTTTATTATCGGGCCGGGGCTTGGTGGGTTTCTAGCTGAAATTGGCACTCGTATACCATTTTACTCAGCGGGTGTACTCGGAGCGCTTGCTGCGATTCTTTCATTTATCCTATTAAAAGAACCCGAACGCAGGGCTGAAGAAGCACCTCTTCCAGGACAAAAAACTGGATTTCGCCGTCTTTTCATACCGATGTATGCCATTGCGTTCATTTTAATTTTCGTGTTGTCGTTTGGTCTAGCGGCTTTTGAATCGTTCTTTAGTTTATTCGTCGACCACAAATTCGGCTTCACACCAAAAGATATCGCCATCGTCATTACAGGCAGCGCGATTGTCGGTGCTCTTGCACAGCTTTTACTATTTGATCGCCTGTCAAAAAGCATAGGTGAAATCAATCTTATTCGTTACAGCTTAGCTATATCAGCCATCCTTGTACTACTGATGACCTTCGTGAGCTCATACTTCACGATTTTACTAACTACATTCTTTCTTTTCGTTGGATTTGATTTGATTCGTCCAGCCATTACATCGTATCTATCGAAAATTGCGGGCAATGAACAAGGCTTTATCGGTGGCATGAACTCAACCTTCACAAGTATTGGCAATATTTTCGGCCCAATCGTTGGTGGTGTTTTATTCGACGTCGACTTAAACTACCCGTACTATTTTGCCGCAATCGTATTGGCACTCGGCACGATTATTGCGCTGTTCTGGAAGAAGCCAAAGCATATAATTTTATAAAACAGAATCGACATTCGATATACAGGACATTTTCAGTAAAAAATAAACGAAAAAGTGGCGAGCAATCCAATGGAATGCTCGCCATTAATTTTATACACTTTACCAATGTACAAGCACATCCCACGATGCTGTGTTCTGACCAAAAAAGTAGCTGCAATGACTCCAATCTTTACAAAAAATTGATTTCTTCTTTTATGATTGAGTACATATATAGATCATCGAATTTACCACAAGTAAATTCATATCGTCTTAGCAAACCCTCTCTTTTAAAGCCTTGCTTTTCTACTAGTTTTTGTGATGCTAGATTAGATGGTTCAATTAAAGCTTCAATTCTTTCTAGCTGAAAGTGATTATAACCATACTTAACAACGGCTTCCAATGCTTCACTGGCTATCCCTTTACCCCAGTATTCTTTGCTTAATTCATATCCAACTTCGGCCCGATAATGTTTACTTTGCCTATTAAGAAAACCGCAACTTCCTATAACCTCACCAGAATCTTTTAGTGTAATTCCCCATCTAATTCCCGTATCCTCTTCGAATATCGATTTATACCATTTAATTTCATCCCATACGTCTTTTACCGTTTGGCAAGGTACCAATCCCATCGGTTTCACAACATCTTTATCGGATAGATAGGTAAACATTTCAGTTGCATCCTCTGTTGTTACTTCTCTTAAAATCAATCTATTTGTTTCAATTATAGGAAATACTTTTTTCATAAAAATAACCTCCTTTTAAATTCCATTAATAGAACTAACAACAAGTATCCGATTCCGTTATTTATTCTTTTAAGTGATTCAATCATTATCTAATTAAAACCATTTATCAACTCTATTTTACTGATTGAAGCCTATAAACCTAGATAAAGGTGCTTTACATGTTGCCTAACAAAATAATCTGCTTAAATTTACGCGGTCATTTCATTAGGGATAATTCGCCTCGCACATGTTCGTATTGCAAGCAAATAAAGACCGTCAGAAGATAATTTCCTGTTATCCAACTACTGTGCCTGTTTTCTCGCATAAGAGAAATACTCTCATTTACACGTAAAGGAATATCTATTTGTTGGACTATTATGTATTTCTATTATGACTTCTTCACTTTTCTCATAACATCTATTCATTTAAATATTTTATAACTTCACTCCAAAACAATGAGATTTTTTCAGGTTTTTCCAATTCAGAAAATATCCATTCTTTTTCTTGTTTTAAAACTTCGCTAATTAAAATTGCTGCCTCTTTGTGAGTATCAACTGTATTTTTATTTAGTATTAGATTTAATTCATCAACAATTTCTTTGGACAAACACTTTTCGACCGTTTTCAAGCCTAATAGCGCTCTTTTTGGACAATACCGATACAGCAAAATAGATACTAAATATGTAAACGACAAATGCAATAAATGACAGCACCAAATATCATTTCTACGCTTCGAAGATTGCATATATTGATATAGAAACCAAATAACATCATCTACTGCGTCTACAAATTGATCATAAGATAAACTAAGTGACGAATGTTCATGGTAATCTTTCAATAAACCCTTTGGGTCATATAAAATACGTATTTCATCATTTTTATTTAAAGTTTGCTGAGTAACTGTATATAAGTCAATATGAGTAAAATCCTCATATACAGCTAAAATTTGTGGCGCAATAATAAAAATATTATCCAGAAAAATTAAATCCTTGTATTCCTTGAGATGCTGAATTCTTTGCGGTAAGAATTTTTCTAAATCTTCCTCGTTCACGAGGCAATATAAGTCAATATCAGAGTAAATATCATGTTCATTTCTAGCCATTGAACCTTTTAAACATATCGCCTTTACTAAAGTGTTTTTCTTGAAACTTGAAACTAATATTTCTACAATTTGTTCCAAATTCATCGCCAAACCCACTTCCTCTATAATTCTGCCCTTTAGTTAAATAATAAATCTTAGTAACCCACCCGTTTTATATTCAACTGAAAACGTAATTGGTATTTTAATCCATTTTAAAATAACCATTACTTTATATAAAATGCTACACTAGTGAGTATTTATATAAATTTTTAGTGGTCTATATTGAACTGATCCCGTCGTTAGTTCAAGAAGTAAATCTGTTTTGCGTATGACTCCCAATCTTTATCGTCAGTATTTATTTCAATTGTAGGAATGATTGAGTTTTCAGCTTGATTTCTATATTCTTGTTGTTGTTCCAGTAATAAATCACAAGCCACTTTCATGTCTTCTTTAGTTTTCCCAACCCATTCATCGGGATTTCTACTGCTTATTCTTTGCTCTATATTATTGGAAGATACAGTTAACAAGGTGCATCTTGCTCCCATCCCAAACAATTCGGCTTCTAATTGCTTGATTTCGTCTGATATATGATGCGAGAATGCTACCCGATGATTTAAATGAAACCTTTCCAATATAAAGAATAGACCTTTTGAACGTGGGGATGATTGGCTAATTTCCCTTGCCCAATTGTTTAACTTTTTCAACATCATAACTCTTTCATTTAAGAGTCGTAAGTGCTCCTCACGACTCAACCATTTTAGTTCATCATTTACTTTGTATAATACTTGCGAATAATGTTCACTGAGAATAATGACACTGCGTTCCGCCTCATCACATATCTGAAGTTGTTTCAATGATTTTAAGACTGAAGTTTTTCCAGCATTCGAATAGCCTTCTAGGATTATTCCTCTAAATCGACTCATTTTCTCCCCCCCTAAATTACTGCTGTTTCTAATTAAAGAACGACAAGCGCCATTATTGTTATTTCAGTAATGCACCCGTTAGCCACACATCGCCTCTGAAGCAGCCACAGTCTATTCAAAGAGCACTCGAATGTTTCATGCCTGGGGTAATGGCTATAGATATTGTCCACTGCATCCGCTAGGGGCAAAGCGCCACTGCGATACGGATCCAGTAATGCAAATCGGCTAGCTCTTACTCATTCTACCAATAATAGACGGATTGAAACAAACTCGCACAATGTTTACATCCAACTATAATCCCTCTCCAGACATTATAGTGACCTGGACGATGAATTGAGTATTGTTCGAAATAGAGTTCACAGAGTCATCCAGGTAACTTTTTCTGAATTAGAGAAAATCTTCACTAATAAGTCCAAGTTGTTTCTTAATGTAGCTAAACTCTTTCCACATCCGAATATCGTCCTTACCTATCCGAAGACGATTTTCAAAAAAACTTAAACACCTCCGCTAACAGATCTGTATTTGTGAGCGTATTATTTCCTAGCTTGTCCGCCTATGATGAATGAGCTCCCACCCTCCTTTGTTTTTGAATAAACAAAAAGAACGCCTGGGTGGACGTTCCTCTGTTAATCGCTTAGTACATGCAGTTATTTGTTTTTGATATAGTCCATACCTTGCGTTGTTATAGCTAAAACTAGATTATCTGTCCCTTGCCCACTATCTGTGGCATATTCCTTTTCGATAAGGTTTTCAATAGCCAGTTTGCTTTTTACGTCGGCATTTATCATTGCTTTAGGTAAATTATAGCTTCCCCCATTATTAGCAAAATGATAATCATACAAACTTTGTAACAGCATATCAGATAGTTGATCTCTTTCTTCATTAGTCATGAATAATCCCTCCTCCTTTGCATTATTCTACAAAAGAGGAAGGAATCCTTCAAATGAAAAGAATGCCCTGATGGACATACCTGTTTTACCATTCAATATTTACAGTAAACACCACGTAGTTTTATTCCGAATTATTCTCAATAATTCTAATCCCTAAAACATACCAGTTTCTTAATTACAACAGCAAGAAATTGGGCTATTGTTCTTATTATGATTTTCCGATAAGTGCTATATTTTTAAATCACCTATATGAATCATGAGTTGGATGAAACAAATCTTCCTCTGCGTTTCTGACAATTGAAAAGTGTTCTACATTGTAATGACCATGAAGAGTTTCATTATGATGCTTTATAATTTGTTCTGCACTTAAAACATCACTGTCTGTTGTTGAATGTCCATCACTGACTAATGTGACATCCAAACTACTAACAGTAGCTGTTCTGACTGCGCTATCTATGCAATGTTGTGTTGCGCAGCCCATAATAACAACGTGCTCGATCTCTTGAGATCTTAAATGATTTAGAAGTCCTGTTCCATGGAAGGAATTTGTTGCAGTTTTATCGAAGATTTCTGCATCCATAGGTACATTAATTTCATTGTGAACTTGAAACCCCTTTCCTTTGCCTGCAGCAACATCTAAATCCCTTACAAAGACAATTGGAACACCGAATTCCTTTGCTTTTTCAATCACTAAATTGATATTCCTAATAAGTTGCTCTTTATTAAAAACCGCTCTTTCTTCTTGGTTCCCGTCAATTAATTCTTGTTGGGCATCAATAATTATCAATGATTGATTCAAATGATTTCCCCCTTTCAAATGTGAGGCAACGCTATCTAATTCTGTTGAACAAATGAATGCGGCATAGGCGCTTTACAATGGATAGAATCAGAATTCCTGCCAATACCCCTTCGGCTCTTTGTGGATGCCTCCCTCGAAGTCGCGTCTTCGCGGAATGGTCTATATTGAGAAAATGCATTTCTATTTCGGGGATGAGACCTGCAACCTGAAGTGCCATAAATCGATTGAAGGTGATCAATGAATGTTCCCATACATGAGGAATGAATTAGAAATCCTGCCAATAACGCTTCGACGCTTTGTGGATACCTCCCGCGATAAGCCAGAAAGGAGATCACTTTCAGTCTTATCGCTCCGGCTACCACGAAGTCGCGCCTTCGCTGGATGGTCTATGTGAGAAAGAGCATTTCGTTATCGGGGATGAGATCTACAACCTGGAGTGCCATAAGTCGATCGAATGTGAGCAATGAATGACCCAATACATGAGGAATCTATTAGAATACCTGCTAATATCGCTTCGACTACCACGAAGTCGCGCCTTCGCTGGATGGTCTATGTAAGAAAGCGAATTTCATTAGCTGTGATGAAATCTGCAACCTTAAGTGCGTCTTTCTTGAATCTAATTATATATGTTGAACTATTGAATCTGGTGTATAAACTGAGCGAAGGCGCCTACTCGGGGGTAGCGGTTCAATGGAAATTTTTTCGATTTATATAGTATCAGATAGTAATCACCTTATAATCTTGGCATATTACATCTCAAAATCACATTTCTCTCGTTAAGGAACACCCTAGTGCAGGCGCGGCAAAGGCATCCCCAAAGCGCCAAGCGTTCTACAATCCACACCCCGAATTACAACTCGCTCATTATTGAGCGCCACAGCAGATTCAATGGGATTTTTTAATTCAACATCTATAATTAATTTATTTAGACTTTTCCCCTTAGTGAGTTTCAAGCCTCTATATTTTTTATTAAGAGAGTTTCGTAGTCATAAACTTTTTCACTAAACTACCCTTTACTTTAAATAGAGAAGTGCGGATTAATCCTTTTTACGTTATGAATTTGAAATTTCAATCCTATAAAACTGGAATTTAATATCCTACTTTGCTGTTCTGCCACGATATACAAACAGAGTAATTGCAATTAATATGATGGTAACGATGAGAAGAACTGCCGCGACGAACGCTACAGCACCCGTTGTGTCCATAAGAGCAGACCAATCCTCAATCTTTACCAGATGATAGTTATAAAAAATCTGAAAACATAACGAAATAGCACAAGCACTGATACTCATAATGGATAGGGCGGCCCAATTCCTATAGTTATGTTTGTCATATCGCATGAGAGTACCAGCAGGAAGTATCCAAGCAATTATCCCAAGTATTAGGCTTCCAACATTAAGCAAAACAATCATATCTGATTCCCCTTTGCATTTTTATCTATTCTTGTTCAAAATCCTGTCCGTTAGCACAATAAGAAAACATTTCTGCCGTTCCAATAAAGCCCACGTTATTTAATTTAGGTTTGTTAATCTTTAGTTAAATTATTTAATAAAAATATTTCCGACATACTGAGCACTACCTGCCAAAGACGCAAAATTAACTTCTAAAGCGTATTTGCCCTCGTCTGTCGGGAAGCAAAATTTATTAAAATCAATCAGTTCCAATTCTAATCGTTGATTGTCTTTCCATAGTGCAACAGTAATTTTCTCATCTGTAAAAACATCTCCACCATTTTCATCATTTTCTTCAAAACTTAAAGAAACTTCTTGGTCTGGAAAAATTTTTATTTCATCTTTTGATAATGCAAACTCCTGAATATCGTCTATCTACCTAGCAACGTCTGCAACAGGTACAGCAACTGGTTTCGGTGCTTCTGTGCTAATCATTGATGACTTAATCAAAAACTCCCTTGAGGCCTACAATGCTCTAACACTTATTCTCGTTCTGATTTTGTCCGAATATCCATTGTGCAAGCATGACAGCTGTTCTGGACTTGCCATAACGAGGTGGTACGTTAACGATTAATACGTCATCGTCCGATTCATAGAACACCTGCATCTCATTGCGAAGGTCAATTAAGTACTGACGGTCTGCCGCATAGAAGTCTGGAACGAGCAAATGGCAAAAATAAAAGAACTCACGGTTAGCGAGTTCCAACTTGGCCATTTGTTTTATTTTCTCTAAATCAGTCATTTGTCTATCAGCTTTCTTAGTTCCTCTGTTGTAAGGCCCTTAACTGGGTTATTAATGTCCATATTGCCACTGTGTTGGATATCCTGTTTATCACGCCAGTCTTTCGGTTTGCGGTTCTTCAGCCAGAAGATTTGAGCGGTCGTATCTGGATTGACTTCTTTTGTGGCAATCTTTGTTACTGGCATCTCATATATCCCTAGTTCGTCACTCCATGTTTTTTCTTGTGTAACTTCGTTGTATTGATATCCAAGAGCCCGTTTAAGCAACGCATTCTCAACTTGACGGTCAACAACTTCCTTGCCCCTTTTTAAGGCGTCCGATATGTCCGAATACTTCTTTTTCCATTCATTCAATGTCGAACGACTAATACCTATGTTTGTAGCGATCTGTTCATCTGTTAAACCATCGCGAGCCCAACCTTCAATCTTGATTAACCCTTCTGGTTTTAACCATTCAACGAATTTCCCTCTGCTTCCTCTTTTCTTTTTCTTCACATTCAATGGCATCACCTCATTATGCTAATCGCTTAATTTTTTTCGGCATAGAAAAAAGCACCCAATATATGAGCGCTTAATTTCATTTCTTATTTTATGGCTTATTCCCAAAAAAGAAATTTATTAACTTTAGTTGGAACAACTGTGGCTTCTTTTTTTCTTCTCCTGGATTAAAAAATAGTAACATAATCACCAAAATGAAGAGACTTAAATATAAAAGGTATCCAACTGATAAACTAATTATTTAAGTAATTAGTAGCAGAGAACGCAAATTAGCGTTTTCTGCTACCAAGAAGATATTATTTTGTTGAAACCATCATCATTATGCTTGAAGCATATTTTTTAATTCTTTTACTGCATCAACAGAAAGACCTGTCCCTAATGGTCCCTGTAATAATAGTGCCACGGCAACAGCTACCGAAACAACATCGACAGTATTTGTAACAGTGATTGTTGGACTTCCAATATTTTCGAAGGTACTTGTATCAGTATCAACTTGAGCTTGAGCTTGTTTTTGATCTTGATCTTGATCTTGATATTGGAATTGATTTTGATACTGACCTTGCCACTGCTTTTGTTGTTGAAGTTGTATCAAAATATCTTCCAATTTTGCTTCCATGCGTCTAAAATCCATGTCATTATCAGAGTGATGACAATCACATTTTTTTGAATAAGATCCCATTTTTTTCACCTCCTTCTCAATTACAATATGACTCTAAATCTTTCGCGCAAGGGTGATTGTCTTCCCTTGTCCTTAAAATAAATAAATAACCTAATTCAAATTAGGAAATAAAAAGGGGATTTTAATAGATGGCTAACTTTGTAGGATCACTTCCTTTCGGATGTATTACCATTTGTTGCTGCAATACCAACAGTTGGTCCCTTGCCTAACTCCCCGAATCCCATCGTCACTCTAGAAGGTGGCTTGATACCGATATTAAATGATGGAAACAGTACACGAAATAATGCTTTAAGAAATGTCATTATCATCACCACCTTTAATTTTATGTATAAGAAAAGCCCACTCGATTGAGTAGACTTTGAATGCATTAGTTATTCAGTAGTAATTGCTCTTGCTTCGTCCATACTTTGTTTAATTTTTGCTTTCAGTATATTTTCTTCTAGGTAGAATCGCGAAGGACCAATGTATCGTATTAATACATGTAGCTTACGCATTTCCTTCTGAAGCTTTAGTTTCTCAGCACTTGCATAGTAAGCAACGAATGCCGTTCTTAACTTTACGCGTAAGGAACTTATTGATTGTGAATTCCTTTTTACATCCTGCATTGCAATGTGCAGCTATTGGTTTGTTTGTCGTTTTCATCACCATCCTTTTATGTAATAGAAAAAGCACCTCAGAAGAGATGCTAAAACTAATTCGTACCCTAATACTTTGATATTTGAAATAGATCTATTAATTTCTTTTCCTATCGCACCACTCACTGTTTTTAAGCTTTCGTGTTTATCAAGTTCAACATCATTATCAATATGGATTGTTTGATATCTATCGCCTTCAGACACTAACATTCCTTGACTAGTATCAAACAGATGATATTTAACTTTCATGCGCATTTTCCTCCCCGCTCATACGACAACATTCGCCAAGTAAGGTGTAAATCATTTTAATCTCACTTTTTTAGGTATATAAAAAAGCACCGATCGTTTTAGAATCGATGCTTTTTCTGAATCAATTAATACAATGGACAAGGCGCTTTTACGCACGATGTTGGTGGTGGCTTTGGAGGATCGGGATCAAAATCAACTGGTTTTGCGCCTGCACTGCTACCAAACGATAAACTTAAAACTAATAAAATACTCATGATAGAAAACGTCGACTTTTTCTTTTTCATCAATTCCCATCTCCTTTATTTAGATATTTCTTCGTACACCGTTATATTCTGCTCTATTTACTAAAACCCTTTTTATTTTTTTATTTTTTCGAATATTTATTTTGTACATTCAAGATACTCAGTCTAAACCAACTAATTTTTTAATTACCTATGTATCAGGGCTGGTAAGAGGGGTCATGTCGCTCGCACGCACGCACCCCCTCTTTTATTCTCCGCCTATACGGATAATCGGATATAAGGTAGAATTACCTCATCATTTACTCGGAGTTGATTACATTGGCTGAGGTTGAAATTGTGTCAAATCAAATCCTTAAAGAACGAAATATGACTCAACTAAAACTTCCGAATTTAACAGACATCCGTTACGAATCTATCTCTAATCTTAATAAAAATAAAACTGAACGCTTATCACTTATCCACCTCCAGAAAATCATGATCTTACTTGAGATAACTGATGTCGGGATGCTATTGAAATTTGTAGACAACACTGTTGTCGAGCCTATCTTTGAACCTGTCGTCGAAATCAAACACAATCCACTAGATGATGAGATCGAGCTACTGAATTTACCGCCAGTCGTCTTCAACAAAATAAGGCGCCACGCTACTTACGTTGGGGATCTCATGAAAATAGATTGCTCAAAAATCCCTCTCATGGATCCGAAGAATTTAGAGAGATTGAATGTTGCGCTTAAGGAGCACCTAGTAAAACATAAATAATCACTTGTATGTAATGGGGACGTCGGCGTAGTTAAAACCACAAACGCCGCTTTCAGCATAGCTGCCTCCAATCCATATTGAGCCGTAAAGTTCCACCAACATCATTCAATCCCTCGCGCATTATCTTCACACTATTAATCATCCAGTGATAATCTTTCAACAACTGCACAATCTGCTTCTCCGTCATAAGCCCGAACCCTATTATCGTTTACGAATTGACCCGTTAACCCTTTTGCACGTTTGCCGATTTGTACCCATCAATTCAGCCCATTCCCTATCAGACAACTGTTCCGACGACTTACCCCTTGTCCCAGTATCTTTTCGCTCCACTTCGCCTGTCCGAGCATCAGCGGATCCTTTTTCAACCAGTTCAGCTGCAACGATTTCATTTCTCTCACTCCTTTTTTTGAAATAAAAAAGAGGACAACAAATGATACAGCGCAATGCTGTAATCATCGTTGTCCTCTAGTTGACTTGCGGGGACTATTTTTTTGATTCCGGAATGTCTTTCTTTTAAGTAATGCATCATTTCCTTTTGATTTTTGATATTCAAAAATTCCTCGTCTACTACTTTATCTATACTTTCCAAACTAGCAATCTTACTTAATACTTCATTATACTTTTCCTTCTCTTCATTGAATATTTTAGCTTGGTCAGTTATGATGTTCACAATATACAACAGCAGGTATTCAGTCTTTTCCATATTAACAGAATCATTTTTACTAACAATAAATTGAATTATCGGTATTAAGATTGATACCAGAATAACATACGAAGCGAAAACATCATTTTTTCATCAATGGTGAAATCTTTGCTGTTATTAACAAAACCTAAAAACGCTAAAAGGTGAAAAATAACCAGGCCAACCATTAGATAAGAAAACAATTGGGCGCTTTTGCCGGAATTTTCCGTTTTTTGTAACAATACAAAGATCTGTCCATCCGAGATTGTGGATCGTTACGGAGAAACTTTAAAACACCTTCAACATCGTTTGAATTCTTATTCTTTTTCTTTTATTCAAAATAGCTCCCCTCATCCCAATTAACACAAGTCACTATCCCTTTATACGTCTTGATTATCGTATCAGCATATGGAGGTAATTCTGATATTTTGACTTTACCGTCACTGATTACAATGACGCATGATCCCGATAGTTCTTTTGTATCGAAATTCAAGACTCCGTTGGAACTCATCTGTAATTCTTTCATTCTCATAAAGAGATCCCCTTTGCTAGTCAGTATCAAACCATCTAGGTGTTGTATTTTTCAAGGATTTCGCTATTTCATTAAAACCGCTCAGCTTAGCTGACCACCTTACCGTTCGATGGCCTGTTTGAAATTAGATCCCCGCAATAAACACTCTTAACAATTTGAAGTAATTCCTCTTTCTAGTAATCCAGCTAAACCATGAATACCCCGATGTGAAGTTTTAGGTGAAATCCGGATATAACTTCGAACTGCAGAAATATCAGCAGATATGTTATTTAAGTTGTCGAATTCACCATTCGCCATCACACGCTCATTGACCTCTTTGAATAAATCAGCATCACCATTAGAAGCGAATGAGTATAAGAAACCTGTTGGATCTGGATTATCCAAATTTACTTTATCAACAAAATCAACGAACGTTGGATAAACTCCGTGAGTTTCTGTTGCACATGCGTTCTTGATGTAGTTTTGTAACTGACCAAGATATTCTGTTAGCGCTAAACCATCACTAGACTTAGACGCATGATGCATTGCGATAGGATTGTTAAGTGTCTTGTTACTTAGCTTTCGACGGTACTCGTGGCCAACCTGTTTAGCAACTGTGAAAGCAGTTCCACTTAATTGAGATGTCGTAGCATATCGATCAGTTACAGTCTCGGTCCCAGACGCATGTGACATCCATACTAATGCCATAGCTACGTATGAATCGTAACCGCTTGAGCCTAAGAAACCTCTCATATGATCTTGAGAGTAATAAGTATTGCCATCGCTTGTACTGGCAGAGTTCAACTGAGAAACAGAAGAAACACCAAGTTCAGTAAGACGAGCCGCAGATATTTGAGATGAAATAAGAGCGAACGTTTGACTTACACCACCAACACCAAGAGCAAGACCAGCTATCGAATCGAAAGTTGTTGGATTACCGATCTTATTAAGGTAGTCAGGAAATTGTTCGAAGTATTGATTTAATTGACCAGTTCGTAATGGCGAGTTTGTAGAAATTCCACTTAACAATTCAGATGTTTCAATAGTCTTGATTTGAGACTTTGA
This sequence comes from Sporosarcina psychrophila, assembly GCA_020742515.1. GTDB lineage: Bacteria > Bacillota > Bacilli > Bacillales_A > Planococcaceae > Sporosarcina > Sporosarcina psychrophila_B. Next base: position 15,208 of record DYWT01000054.1, on the reverse strand, counting down.
TTTTCCAAGACCAACCGCTAGATAATAAGCCAGTGAAGCTATGTGAGTGTAGATAGTATTTAATACACCAGTTCCTACTTTAAAACCATTAGTTGTTGAAAGATCTGTAGCAATTCCAGTATCGAAGATTTGTAAGTCAGAAGAACCGTAGTTCTCTGCTAAACGAGCGATAGTAGTATGTGTAAAATCAAAATCAGAAGTAGCTTGATTTTTCTCGGTAAATTTAGGATTTTGAGCATAATAAATTGCGAGTTTTTGGAACATGGTCTTTGCCCCTTCTTCTACATGATTTCGAACTGTAGGGTCTAGGGAAGATAGTAAGGTTAAATTAGCTAAGATGTTAGTATATCCCACTAAAATAAGGCCAAATCCCGGATCTGTCTCAAATCCACCATCAATATATCCAAGATCTTTTGAGTAATTATCTAATGTCGGTTCAATAAAGCCATCTGAAACTGTGGGAGTTGAAAAGTACTTATTGCTCGTAGGTACTCCATTGATTATTTCTTTCGAACCCGAAACACCGCTTGTATTTATAGTATAGCCAGTGATAGTAGGCGCGAGAGTAGTGAAAGTATAATATTTAGTCCCAACATGTGATCCTACACCAGAAACAGTTTCACCATTAATGATATCTTCAATCTCTTGAAGGACACGGGATTTTGTTCCCTTGTCAGTGGATTTTTTGTATAAAGCTGTGAGGAAAATTAATTGATGACCGATACGTTGTAGGGTCAAAGCAAAAAAACCAGTTTCGTTTAAACGTGATTTAAAAATACCAGCTTGTTCATGACGAGCCTGCAACGGTGAAAGGCCATTTTCAAATTGTTCATCGAATACTTTGCGTGAATCTGCAACTGTTTCAAAAAATGTCAAAATTAGACCTCTCCAATTCTATGTATATATTTTCAGAAGACATATTCCTTCACTTGTTTATATTAAACAGAAACAAAATAGCTTCCTTTACTTTTCTGTAGTAACGGTTCGTGACGGAATTCGCGACACCTTTACATCGCTTTTTATGAAAAGCAATCATATTTAATTCTATTTCCAAGTATTAACTGCTTAATCGATTCCCTTTAAATTGTCTTTAATACCTTGTCATAGATTCCTATATTCACAGTCTTCGCTTTACTTCCTACGGAAACAGCACACACTGCTAAAACCCAGTCTTTCAGGACATACTAACAATTTATAGTTATTGGGGGCTTCCTTTTATTGCTCGCTCTATAAGTATCCGCTTTGAAAACAAGTTTTTTCTTTCATGACTTTTAAGTATTTTTACTGCGTCTTTTTACTCTTCAACCATAAAAGTTTCTTGTCTATTGGACGTAACAAATAGTATCATACTCTTACAGTATTGTGGTGTAACGTACTAACATTGAGGCGATAAATGTTTGTGGGGGTCTCTATTATCAAACGATAACGTAGAGTTTGCGTCTATTGGGGCTAGATGGGAGCAACGTAATAGTTAATAAAGGAGCAGCCCGCCACCTAGTGAACTGCACCCCTGTTTTCAGACATAATTTAAATCGGTCACTCATATATCCCAGCCCTATATCTTTAACTAACCTGCCCGTTAGGAAAGAAGAAAATGTAAAACTTCTCGGCCCTATACCATTAACGATTTTTTAAATCTTTTTTTAAATAGTGATGTTTATGGTCTCTGCCTACATTCTCTAAACTCCCGAAGATTTGATAGCCATTCTTTTCGTAGAAACCTAATGCCTGGAAACTCAAAGTATCTACCTTAATAAAATCACATTCTTTTTCTAAAGCCATCTTCTCAAGTTCTAATAATAATTTATTTCCAAAACCCGATTTTCGTATATCTTCATCTATTATAAAAGCATTAATTTCCAACCAATTCCAGCACACCTCAGCTAGTATTCCACCCCGAACTATACCGTTTTCATCCTTAAGATATAAACTAATTTCTTCGTATCTGCCCCCTAAATCTACTGGGAAATGCTTTAAGTTAAACTTATAAAGCTCATCATCAATATATTGTTTATCCTTCTTATTTAATTCTTTAGTAATATGCAAACTCATTATTCATTTCTCCTTTTGTATTAGAATTATATATCTAATAAACCTATTTTTGAGCATATTCTTTGTTATTCAACTAACCTACCATTTTAGTTCAATAAGAAAAACATTACTATCCTTCCACTGAAGTACCCATTTGTTCAATATTTCAATAGCCTTATTGATTATTTCCACTTTTCCAATCTTCTTTGCTAAGAGTGTAATGATAATGCGTTTGGTCTTCAATTTCAATATCACCATTAAAATGGAAACCACATTTTTGAATAACTTTACTTGAGCTTATATTGAGGGGCAGAACAGCTGTATTAAGTTGTTCTACATCTGTATTCTCAAACAGATATTTTATCAATCCTTTTACTGCTTTTGTTGAGTATCCACGATTTCTGTAATGTTTTGAAATAGCATAAGCAATTTCCCGGTTTGGTTCACTTAGCTCTTCTTTAATCCCAGTATTGCAAAAACCTATAAATTCGCCAGTTTCCTTTAATACAATTCCCAATTTCAAATAATTTTGACCATCGATATTAGGGACGGCTGACAAAAACTCTTTATTGGATGGTATTTCATAATTTGTAACCCAGTTCAATCGTTGTTCTCTTGTTGAATGCCAATCAGGCAGAAATTCATAAACTTCAGGTTGTGAGGTGATTTCATAAATCCTATCTACATCTTCAATTCTAAACTCTCTCAGTAATATTTCTCCACAGTCTATTGTAAATAAATTGTTCATATCCATCTCCTATCTTCTCCTTTGTAAAAACTCATTTTGCATTAAGTTAAATAATCCCTTCTTCAACAATTCTGCCACTTTAGTTCAATAATCTAGATAGACTAAGAGTGAGTATTCAAATACTATTAGCTAGTTGATTTTCTCTCATCATTTATAAGTGTTGATTAGATTATATCCCCTTTACATTACTGAAAAAACCTCATACTCATTTTGTAAAAGAAAATAAGCCAATGCGGCATAAAACCACATTGGCTCACTTCAAAAGTTTGCTCTTTTTTCTTTAAGTACAATTCTTTGAATACTCTTTGATGACAAATAATATTTTCTACCCAAAGTATCCATATCCATTCCCGTTAGATAATCGTTATAAATATTACAATTTCTCAAATTCAATTCCCTTATTGTATCAGTACTGGATCCCCAACTCTTTTTATTATCTTCTATTCGCGGGATATATATATATTCACCGTCCACATAATTTTGTATTAACTCTACCAACTCGGCTGGTAGTAGATTCTTTGCATTTTTATAGCTCATTTCCGCACTCCTAAATGTTAATATTTCTTTTAGGAAGAGCAAAGGCTATTTTTTCAATTTATTATGCAATAGCCTTTGCTATGCAAAAATAGTTTTCCTTGTCATACAATCAATCCTCCTTGCACTTCAGCTTATTTATTTTCCTATAACTCCGTTTTAAATTTAATCCACACTATACGATATTCATTCAAATCATGTTAGAAACCGAATCCCTTCATCCATTTCAATTTAAGTTGTTTCAAATTAAACTTTAACGCTTTGTTGTTAACTAACTTGTCCGTTAGTTGAATAAGAACAAGGCACTCTATATACTAATACCGATACCGTATGTATGGTTTGCCATAACCTATTGTCGGCAACAGGATGAAAAATCGATAATTTCATAAATACCTCATACTACAAACCCCATATTTACAGTCTTTATCTTCGTGCAGCTAAGGCTGTATCTATATAGATCATATTCATATTAGAACTTAATACAAATAAGATTATGAAAAGTATTTTAAAGACCTTACTCTTTAACTTCAACGATGATCTTCTCCGACCATTATCCCGTGAGTAGAATACTGGTAGCTAACAAAGTATTTCTTACCATTGTTTCCGTCAAAGTATACGATTCTACCTATCTTAGCAGATTCATCTATATACCCTGCAATAGTTACTTTAGATATTCCTGATGCTTTCTCTATTTGATTTAATACAGCGTCATAGTACACTGAACCTTTTGCTGATAGTTTTCCATGATAAGCGCCTTTAGGCATGAGAGATACTAATTTATCATACTCAGCAACTTGTATTTCATAAGTAACTCCTACTGGTGTAGGTACTTTGCCAGCTCCATATTTTCCAATGTAAGAGCTTCCGTAGATAGATTCTTTTTCCGATTCAGTAATCCCTGCTTTATAGTTCAATGTACGATACAAAAAGGCAGAATAGTGAGCACGAGATAATCCTTTGTTTTCTCTGAATGTATTATCTTCAAAGCCTGTTGTTACTTTAGAGTTTACTAGAACTGTGACAGCGTAGGCGTATTTAGTAGATACATCTTTAAGTCCATGCTTTTTTCTTTCATCTGTTAAGCCTGCAGCGCGTGATAAAGCAATTGCCATTTCTCCACGTGTGATTGTATCACTTGGACGAGCCTTCCCATTAGGCGCTTCTAACCAACCATTACCCACTGCTTGTACCATATCTTTATAATAAGAATTCTTTGTAGACATGTCAGTGAATTCTCGTGTATAGTCTCCTGATGGTTTGAAGGCACGCGCTAATAGAGCTGCTGCATGTTGACGAGTAATTAGTTCATTGGGTTTAAACATCCCATTCTCGTAACCGTGGATAATGCCTTTACTTGTCATCTCCGAAATCTCATTGTAGTATGCGTGAGATGAAGGAATGTCCTTAAACTTTTTTACCCCTGCAGAATTATCTGCATGTACTGGTGTCGATATAACTAAAGCGGGAATAGTTACTGCAGTTGCCAGTGTTAGAAAGAATAAGTTTTTCTTCATTTTTACTACCTCCTGATTAACCATTATGAATTCATGATACAAGAGTATCTAGTAATTGGCTATACTTGGCTGGAATGGCTAATAGCTAGCTTCGTTTTGAAATTACCCTCAAATTTAAAAGGCGACCACTCAGAAATGAAGTGACCCTGTAGTTTCGTGCTCTTTCTATAAAATGTTAATCTATTTGTTGGTAGAAAACGTCTGCAATCATTTTCGTAGCCTTTGTGATGAGTTCATCATTAAAGTTGGCATCCTCTTCATTGCGAGTTCCATAGCCACCGGCTCCACTCTTATCTCCCAACCTTCTGGTACACCAGCTCGAATGAGGGAATTACCTGTAGTATTTCCCTTTAGCCAATTTGTGAAAACTTCTTGCTTATCGGCAGGAAGATACTCACTGATTCCAAACACCCCAAGGGTAGTTGCAAGTGCTTTAGGGGTACTTGTATCCCATGAATCCCCAGGAATAGATTCGTTCAATTCTGGTTCAGCTATCTTTCCTAGACTCATCCTTTGTCCACAAAGTCTTCTGTAATCGGAGAATAGTTAACAATATCTTCATTAGTGAATGTCCTTATTTCCTCAAGCACTGCTATCGGATTTTGCTTTAATAAAACAGCTGTGACTAAGTTCTTGGATGTAGATGCGTACGCAAATCGTTCGTCCTCACAAAATTCCGTGGTTTCTTTTGCCGTTATATTTTCTGACGTTTGATTGGTTCCCTCTTTTTGTTCTGTTGCTGATTGTTGTACAACCTGTTTTTTCTCATCTGAGTAGTATACAGCCATAAGCATCAAGCCTATCAGTGATAGTATTTGATAAAACTATCTTTTATTCAAGTTGTAAACCCCCTAATTATTTGATTAGACTCTTATGTACGAGTGGCTTTCCCTTCAAGAGGATTAGACATTTCATCGGTACTGTACCCCCAACATTCATTGATATAAAAATAAGCTATACAATTGTTTTCCTAATTATCGTTTCTTCCGGAGTTAGCCCTCTGCGTTATCAGCTTACAACGTTGCCAAAACTTGTCTCGCTACCCCGATAGTTGAGTAAAAACAGAGCTTTGTTCTTTATTCGTCCTTATTCATACGAATTCCTCTTTAATTCGACAAACAAAAAAGCGACACGTTCAAGCATGGAATGGTCTTTGGCCGTGCGACGATTCATACGATCATATTTCGTGGCATTCATACGATGGTGGATGTGGTGCCTTATTAGAAGGGTATTCTAGATTTTGTGCTATTTGTGATTCGACCTCAACATACAACCAAGAAGGTTTATTGGAAAAAAGGGAGGATGAAAAGAATGCGAAAAAAGAAAATATGTGCGACGAATTTCGAAAGCACTGAAAGAATTGGGACTACCGATTTGATATGGGGATTGTGGATTGTGGATCGTGGAAGGCAACAAGTTGAAACAGTCGTAGGGCCAGATAAAAGAGAAGTGGAACGGACAATACGTGAAGCGATTTCTAATTACGAGAAAACAGGAATGTATTTTGAGCCTTCCACAATTACAATGGCGACTTCATGGATTATTGGCATCAAGAATATACGGAAGTAAATTTGAAACACAACACGTTACTTGCATATGAGCGGGCAATTCGACTGCAAATTAAACCAGCGCTCGGAAAATATAGAAACAGATCATTGACCGCCGCTATCTTGCAAACATTTGTGAAAGATTTATATCGCAAGAATTATTCAAAGAGTTCCCTTGAGATATTCGTATGCTTAGTAAATAACGCCTTAAAACACGCTGGGCACCCGTGAAGCTATCTCAAGGAGAATCCTATGCAATAATTCATTATGCCGAAGTATGCCGTAAGACAGAGAACTGTGAGAGATTTAAAGATACTTCCGATGAAAAGCTTGCAAAAAATTAGCGAATACTGCATCGAGGGACATTCCCTTGTAATTCCCTTCTTCATAGGGCTACACGCAGGTTTAAGGGTAAGTGAAGTTTGTGAGCTGAATGGGAACATGTTGATTTAGAGAGAGGAACGCTACGGGTAGAACAAGCAATGATTAATAAAGAAGGTGTTTGGGTTTTACATTCAACAAAGACTGCTTCCTTGGAAAGAGACATTCATATTGGTCAAACCTTAGTGAATATATAAAAAAACACCGCATTTGGCTTATGAAGAATAAGCTAAAATACGGTGCTCACTATACTGAATCAGATCATGTATGCACGAAAGAATGTGGGAGCATCGTCACGCCGTCTGTTATTAAATATAATACACGAAAAATGCAAGAAAAACTTGGAGTTGAATTCAACTTCCATTCGCTACGCCACACCCATACAACAATGCTCATGGAGAGTGGCGCAAAGGTGAAAGACATCCAGGCACATCTTGGTCACAGTAGATCCGCCATCACAATCGATTCGTACTCCCACTTAACACAAAAGATGCAAAATGAATCGGTGGATATATTTGAACAAGCCATGCGCGATATCAAATAACTTGCCATCCCACTTTTTCAAAGGATGGCAAGGGGATGGCAAACGACCGTTTTTAATGATTCACCCGAAACACAAACCTCATACCTACAACGTTTAATCCTCGTCCATCTTCAAGACAGCCATAAATGCTTCTTGTGGTACTTCAACTGATCCTACTTGTTTCATACGTTTTTTACCTTCTTTTTGTTTATCAAGAAGTTTACGTTTACGTGAGATATCTCCGCCATAACATTTTGCTAGGACGTTTTTACCCATCGATTTGATTGTCGAACGAGCAACAATCTTTTGTCCGATAGCTGCCTGTACAGGCACTTCGAACTGTTGTCTCGGTATTAGTTTTCGTAATTTTTCAACAATCGCTTTTCCACGGTCATACGAGAAGTCTTTGTGAACGATGAAACTGAACGCATCGACTTGTTCGCCATTTAAGAGGATGTCCATTTTGACGAGTTTCGATTGTTTATAGCCAATTAGTTCATAGTCAAGTGATGCATACCCTTTCGTACCCGACTTCAGTTGGTCAAAGAAGTCATAGACGATTTCTGCAAGCGGCAATTCATAAATGATATTGACACGTGTTGAATCCAGATAATCCATTGTCATGAAGTTTCCACGTTTTTGTTGACACAATTCCATTACAGATCCGACATAGTCATTCGGTACCATAATAGATGCTTTTACATAAGGTTCTTCAACATAATCGACTTTTTGTGCATCCGGCATCATTGCAGGGTTGTCCACCTTTAACTCAGAACCGTCTGTCAGAATGACATTGTAAATAACACTAGGCGCAGTCGTTATTAAGTCGATATTGAATTCGCGCTCAATCCGTTCCTGGATAATCTCCATATGCAATAGTCCTAGGAAACCGCAACGGTAGCCGAAACCGAGTGCCTGTGATGTTTCTGCTTCATATTCAAGTGCTGAGTCATTCAACTCTAATTTCTCAAGTGCATCACGCAGGTCATTGTATTTCGACGTATCGATCGGATACAGTCCGCAGAATACCATTGGATTCATCCGACGATAACCAGCTAGCGGTTCACTCGCTGGATTTTTCACACTTGTAATCGTATCCCCAACACGTGTATCTCCAACATTCTTAATCGAAGCGGATAAATAGCCGACATCTCCGACAGTCAATTCTTCTCTAGGTGATATTTTCGGTGTAAAGACACCGATTTCGAGGACTTCGAAATCTTTGCCGGTCGCCATCATATGAATCTTATCGCCCGGCCTAACTGTACCTTGCATGATTCGGATATTGACGATTACACCTTTATACGGGTCATAATGCGAGTCAAAAATCAACGCTTGGAGCGGAGCTTCCGGATCACCTTGTGGCGCAGGGACTTTCTCTACGATTTGTTCCAGAATATCTTCGATTCCGATACCTGCTTTTGCAGATGCAAGGACTGCTTCGGATGCATCCAATCCGATAACATCCTCTATTTCTTTTCTCACGCGTTCCGGATCTGCTGCGGGCAAATCAATTTTATTGATGACCGGTAATATTTCAAGTTCATTATCAAGTGCCAGATAAACGTTTGCCAACGTTTGTGCTTCGATTCCTTGTGCCGCATCGACAACAAGGATTGCACCTTCACAAGCTGCAAGACTTCGTGACACTTCGTATGTAAAGTCGACGTGGCCCGGCGTATCGATCAGGTGGAATGTATATTCCTGCCCGTCTTTAGCTGAATACGTCAACTGTACTGCATTTAATTTAATTGTAATTCCACGTTCTCTTTCAAGATCCATCGAATCCAACGTTTGAGTCTTCATTTCTCTTGAAGTTAACGTTTGGGTCTGTTCCAGAATACGATCCGCCAATGTTGATTTCCCGTGGTCAATATGAGCAATGATGGAAAAGTTTCGGATATTCTTTTGACGTGCTGCTCTCTGTTCATGATTCATAGTCAGTTCACTCCTATTTTAGCTATATGAATTATAGCAGTGAACAGCGCATACTTCAATATTCGACACGGTTAGAATTTTCTATGACTGTTGCAGCTGCCTTCGCTATAACGGCAATTGTGCGATTTAACTCATCTTCCGTGTTTCCGATTCCTCCAAGCTCCACGACTAAAAGTGACGGATCAAGGTCCTGATTGTACTTTCCATCAACGCCAGCTCCATGCTTCATAACCAAGTTTCGTGTGATTCCTGGGACAAGTAGTTCCATTTCATTTTTCAACAGCACTGCATTTGCGCGATTTTTCTCAAAATTAGGATGTTCCATTCCTATGACGAATGCCACTTTCGCATATTTTTCTTGATTGAAGGCAATTGTCGTTTTATCCGGACCGAGGGCATCCCTATGAAGATCGATTATTAAATCATACTTCTTTTTCTGCAGCTGCTTTTCAACATGGGGCCGAATCTTTTTATAGGCACCCGTATGAGGCACTTCAACAGATACAATATCCGTTTCAATTCCATTGAAGACAAGTTGCGTTTTTAGTTTTTCACCAAATTTTGTAATGTTTTCGGTTTGGTGAGAAACAGCAATTTTACCATCCTTCGATTGCGTTACCGGCTCGAATGCTTCAGTCCAATGAGTGAAATAGAGTAGCGCTTTTCCGTCTGTCGATTGTACTGGTACTGTTTCTGTTTCTGGTTCCTCTTCCTCTTCCATAATATTGGCGGCATATACCATGTAAGAAGACTCTTTCACAAGCTTGGAAGATTTCGCCGGCTGTCCCTCTGGAAGTGTTGTAATAACAACAGGAAACAGGAAGAGAAATAAGATAAGTGTGCCCCATATTTGCAGTGTCTTTTTCAAATGGCATCCCTCCGTGTTCCAACTATATGCGCTGGAACATGGGTCAATGACTATTTTTTCATGTTGGAAATCCAGGTCGTTAATGAATCTGCAAGTGACTCTGCATAAAGAGATACCCACGAATCAATCTCTTTTGGCGAAACGAACGTCCGAAGTTCATGATTCGTTAATACTTCTTCGAACAGTTGGATGCGATCCTCATGCGGCCATGTTGCCCAATCACCGAAAATTGGAAGTAGATTGGAACGGTCGGCATCTTCGCTCTCGCTATGCAGCCACGGAGTGACGGAAAGACGTGAGGAAGGACTGTCTTTTTCATTTATTTTGGAAGCGATATAACCGAACATTGTATTGATAGCATCCGCAATTAAAACAGGGCCATCAACGACTGTAGGAATTCCAATTGCAATTACCGGCATACCAAGCATATCCTGCGAAATTTCTTTTCGGCTATTGCCAACCCCGGAGCCTGGATGGATGCCCGTATCCGTCAATTGAATCGTCCGGCATAGTCTAGAGCTATCCCTTGCGGCAAGTGCGTCTACGACAATCAGCAAATCTGGTTTTATTTCATTAGCTAAAGCTTTAACATAATCAGCCGTTTCCAGACCTGTTTGAATTGTCACACCTGGTGCATAGACGAAAACTTCACTGCCTTCTTCGGAATAATAGTTGGGTACAATATCCCGCAGACGGTCCATCGTCAGCGGTCCGACTGCATCGGGTGTAATATCCCGATTGCCCAGGCCAATTAAAAGAATCTTTCCTGTTTTGAGAGTCGTGATATTTGCAAGCATCTCATCGAGTTTTTCGATTAACACCCTCGACATATCGGCAAGCCCCTCTAAATCATCTGATGTAAGTGCAGGGACTGTCAGTGTAATATACGTCCCTTTTTTCTTTCCGATCTTTTGTTCACCTTGTTCATCGACCGTCACTGACGTTACTATGACACGTCCCAATCTCGATTCTCCAAATAAAACACCATTCGATTCTTTCAGCCTGTTTTTTTCAGTTGCTGACCGGTGGCGTACCATTTCTTCACTTTCGTCAACAAGATCTGTTCGATAAAAATCATGCTTCTCCATACAATCACCTCACATTTAAGTTTGTGCGATGTGTCAAGGAAATATTCTTTCTCTTTTTATTATTTGTCTTGACTCCAGTTACTAGTGTATTTTTAGTTGTTCAATAATCATAAAATACTTTGGCAGCGGATAACCAGCGTTACGAACTGTTCCACGTTCAGCTCCTGCCCCTAGAGACAATTGCGCTTTTGTTCTTGCAATCTGGCTCTTGGTTTGATAAAATAACTCTTGTTGTGAAAGAGATATCCGAAACTTCGTGGAAACACTCTTGCCTTACCTGAAACTGGAGGTGAATGAAATGCCAAACATTAAATCTGCAATCAAACGCGTAAAACAAAGCAATGCTGCAAACGAGCAAAACTCGACTACAAAACACGCAATGCGTACTGCTGTACGTAAAGCTGAAGTTGCTCTTGACGCTAAAGACGAAAACGCTACTGGCCTTCTAAAAGATGCAATCAAAAAAATGGATACAGCTGCACGTAAAGGCCTTATCCATAAAAATACTGCATCACGTCAAAAAGCACGTCTTACTAAAAAAGCACTTTAATTTTTCATTTGAAAAAGACCATCCGATTTTCGGATGGCCTTTTTTTATTTTCTTAAAGGTTCCATAAAGAATAACTCCAAAATCCGTTCTCTTTTACCACGCGATGATTTCAATTTGTAGTCAATGGCCGCAAGATTATTTAAAACTAGCAGTAATCGCTCTGAACTTGGCAGATTTCTATTTTCCATCATTAACTTTACGCGGTACGGATGAACGCTTAATGTTTTTGCAATTTGATGTTGCTGGTATCCTTTTTTCTGCAGCAAGCCCACGTGTACCATGAGCCTTACATGACTCGCAATAAGTGATGTCAGCATGATTGGCTCTTCCCCATTACGTAAGAGATCATGATAGATCGCAACAGTGTCAGACACTTTTCCAGACACATACGCATCCGTTAGCCTAAAGACATCCATTTCCGGTGTCCGGGGTACAAGCGACTCGATTACTTCTGTTGTTATAGCCCCATCACCATTTAAATACGTAGCCATCTTACTAATTTCTGATGACAATGAAAGAAGGTCATCCCCTGCCATTTTCACTAACAATTCTGCGTTACTTGGACTAATCTGACTGCTGTTCGCACTCGCTTCCTGTTGAATCCATGTGAAAAGATCTTTCCCCTGCAAACGTTTTGATTCAATAACAGTCGTCTGTTCTTTCATTATTTTCGTGATCCGTTTTCGTGCATCTAGTTTTTCATAAGGCGCTATAAATACAACGGTTGCGGTCGGTGAAGGATTTGCCAGCCATGCTTCCAATAGCTCCAAATTATGTGTCACTTTTTCTCGGGTTTTATCTGACGCTTTTAAAAATGATGCGTTTCCAGCTATGATCAATTTACGGTCTTCGAGGAATGGTAATGTGTCTGCCTCTTCAATGACCACCTCTACAGGTGTCTCGTCCAAGTCAAACCGAATGACTGATGCAGCATCAATGTCAGGTAATGCTTTTTTTAGCCGAGTAATTGTGGAGTCGAATAGATGTTGTTCGAGACCAGTCAATAAGTAGACCGGATCGATTTCCCCTGCGGCTATTTTTTTCCATATTGCATTCGCCACATTGTTCACCTCTTCCAATTCGATTACGCCTCAGCGTACTTGCGTTCAAATTTTGAATTGCAATTGTGCAATTTAAAAACTGCGACATCCGACTGAGGATTAACTTGAATCAGTAGAAAGTTTGCACCCCCACTGATGTATATGCATTTTAGCACTCATCCTATCACTTATAGAAGGGGAGCTTCTGCAGATTTCAAGGCACATACATACCAATTATACAGTAAAGCAAAAAGACTGTATGGACAAATTGTGTCAGTTATAGACAGACATGTTTAAAAAGTTGATTGCTATGGATTTTTCCTAAGGAATCATCTATACTATAATGGAATCAGGAGGTGTAGCAATGAATGAGTTTGAACATGATGTACAGTCCAAACGCAATGATCTTATCGATTCAGGAATCGGCTTTATAGTCGCTTTCGTAGCATTTTCAGCAATTTTTGTTGTTGCTACAATAATCGACGTCGTCGCTGGCTAATAGGTTTGCAGAAAACGGATATAGCGTTCCCATTGGGAATGTTATATCCGTTTTTTTTATTGTCTCTATTCCAACCTACAGAGGCACGTAGGATGATCGTTAAGCAGTCATTGAAAGCATCCGAGCATTAGGGTGGCTTAAAGACACCAGTCGCCGGCTTAGAGAATATAGATGCCACGGGACGCGACAGCATTAGACAACCTCACTCTTAACAGGCAAATCACCTTTAGTTATTGTGCCATATCAGAAATATGATATAGATCTTTTTTGACAGTGACTGTAATCGATCCGAATTCGGCGGTTGACATTGTTTTCAAACCATATTTTCTAAACGTCTCAACAACTTCAGGATGCGGGTGACCGTACCGACTGTTCCTCCCGGCTGAAAAAATCGTCAACTCTGGGCGAAGTGCCTGTACAAATTCGTCAGTACTCGAAGTCCTGCTGCCGTGATGGCCCGCCTTCAAAATAATTGAACCAAAATCGGATTTTCCATACTTGCGAAGAAACTGAACTTCTCCCTCTTTCTCCATATCACCGGTAAATAAGAATGAAGGCCCCGCTGTTTTCATGAATAGGACAAGAGAACTTGCATTTCCATCATACTTCTCATCCGCTGGAGCTACATAATGAAAGCTTGACTCTCCTTTCTTCCATGAAATACCTTCTTTCATTGGTAAGACCGGAATAATTTTGTTCTCAGTAATCGTTAACACATCCTTCATGGCTGGTTCAAACTCACTGCCGGGTGAAATATGGATTTCGTCTACCTTAAGTTCGTCTAATAGTTCATCTGCTCCTTCCATATGATCAGCGTCAGCATGGGAGATAATCAGTTTATCGATTTTCGTGATACCGCTCCCCTTTAAATAAGGGACAACGATTTTCCTGCCGATTTCAAATTGCTTCGTTGGGGTTTTCCAGTTTGGCTCGCCGAATGTAATGGTTCCACCCGTATCAATCACATAAACCGCTTTTCGATAAGGCAATTCGATGACGATACTGTCTCCTTGTCCGACATCTAGATAGGTCACTTTCAGGGAGCTGTCCATATACGGGATGAAATGAATGACAAGGGCGGGCGCAATTACGATTGGCAGCGATCGGATAAGCTTGGTCCCCTCCTCACAGCGAACGAAAAACAGCATAACGCTCGCTGCCGCTATGAATGCCCAGAACGCATCGGGTTTTCCTGGTGTCCATAATTGGTATGGTAATGCGGAAATCCAGCTTGTTATTATACTAATGCTCGCCCTGAACGGTTCATACACCATGAATAAGACCTCTGCCACTTTCGGCAAGACAGATGTCATTATAAGTAAGAAAATGTTTGCAGGCAAGATGATTATAGAATATAGCGGGACGTACGCCAAATTGACTATAAATGACGAAATGGATAACTCATGAAAATGGAACAGCAAGACGGGATATAACGACAACTGACTGATCGAAGTAACTAGAAATGAAATCACAATAGGCGCTTTTGATTTTGATAAAATACCAGTTGAATAGACGAGTGAGCAGGCCGCCATGTAAGACAGCTGAAATCCGGGCTGAAATACTACAAATGGTTGATAAAGGATAAAACAAATTGCACTTATCGCAAGTGCATCATCAAGCCTTACTCTTACTCTACCCGATGAAGCCAGAAGCACGAGAATAATCACTGACACCGCTCGCCAGACAGAAGGTGCCCCGCCCGCCAAAACTGCATAAAAAGGCAACAGCGCCATGAGGAGGGTATCTACAGTCTCTTTCCTCAGTGTTATTCTTAGCAGGAATTCCCGTAGCATGAAGGTTAGCAATCCCACATGCAGTCCTGAAATCGCAAATAGATGCGTAATACCGAGAGTTCGGTAATTCGCTGCCAACTCCTCATCCATTCCGCTACGATCGCCAATGAGCAAAGCTTCCCCTTCCACAATGAGTGACTCAGGGAAGGAAGTT